>CAMVDC010000007.1 GCA_947166155.1 uncultured Prevotellaceae bacterium
TGGAAAATTAATGAAATTGCGTCGCAGTTTTATTAATTTGCGTCGCAAATTAAAGAATTCCTATATAAGCGCAGGAAAATTAGTGCGTACTCTCAGCAAAATTAGAGCGTACTTTCAACAAAATATGGGCGCGTGCGTAGCAAAATATGGGAGTTCGCGTAGCAAAATATGAGTGTTCGCGTAGCAAAATATGAGTGTTCGCGTAGCATAATATTATCACTGTAAGGTATAACTTTGGGTAACCTCGGGGGGAATTGCAGTACCTCACAAGTACGTAGTATCCTTTCCTATATAGCAGAACCTCCCCTTATTGTCATATCGAGCGCAGCGAGCATATCTTGAAGTTGCAAGGCAACTTGCGTTTTTTTGTAAAGTGCTTTGCACTTTTAAGATACCTTCAGTATCATTCAGTTTCTTTCCCCCTCGCACCCCCCCTGGGGGGAGCCTTCACTTCGTTTCGTCGGGATGACAATACGGGTAGGCTTCTGCTAATAGGCAAGTTTTGTGGTGCTTGTATGGTTTGTAGTGCTTGTAAGGCTTGTCTCGCTTGTATGGTTTGTAGTGCTTCTAAGGTCCTATAATTGTGCATGTCACATGATTCGCTGTGTTTACCAGACAGCAATAGCAAAAGAAGGCCGTACTTGCAACAAAACTATTAAGTACGTGCGGTGGAGGTTGTGTGTTGGGTGGGTGTGTGTCAATATAGTTCTACCCATTCGTAGGTGTTGCCAGTGTAGTCGAGGTATCGCATGAAGTCGGCGAAGCGCAGGTTGAGCGATGCCCGGCTGTCGTTGGGGTGGAACGAGAGGTGTGTGTAGTTCTTCAGGTTTTGGTCGAGAAATAGGTGTACGTGGTGTTCGGTGTCGTTTAGAAGTCCGAAGGGGCTGACCGATCCGGGTCGGAGTCCGAGGTATCGCATCATGCGTTCGGGCGATGCGAAGGTGAGTCGTCCCTGGTGCAGCCGGTGTTCGAGCGAGTGTACGTCGAGTGTTTGGTCGGCTTGGAATACGACGAGATAGTGTCGATTGCCTTTGTGGTTGCGAAAGAATAGGTTCTTGCAGTGTGTTCCGGGCAGGTTGCCCCAGTATTGACGGCCTATTTCGATGGTGTCGGCTGCGGGGTGCTCGGTGTATGTGTAGTCGATTCCGAGGTCGTTGAGTGTGTCGTAAACTATTTGCTGACCTATCATTTTGTGGTTGATATAGCTTTTGTTGGGGTTGCGGCTGCTGTGGCTGCTATGTGTAATGTGTGGTTTGTGGTGGTTGTGGGTTGTTAGGATTCCTCTTCTGCTTCGCGCATTTTCTTCTCTTCGATGAGTTGGAAGTCCTTTGGTCGGAGCACGAAGTTGGAGCCGAGGTATTTGTCGCGCACGATTCGGTTGGCAGCCAGTTCGGGCGGTGTGCCTTTGAATAGTATTCGTCCTTCGAACAGCAGGTATGCGCGGTCGGTGATGCATAGTGTTTCCTGCACGTTGTGGTCGGTGATGAGTATGCCTATGTTCCTGTCTTTCAGCTTCCACACTATGTATTGTATGTCTTCTACGGCAATGGGGTCGACGCCTGCGAATGGTTCGTCGAGCATGATGAACTTGGGGTCGATAGCCAGACATCGTGCTATCTCGCATCGGCGTCGTTCGCCTCCCGATAGTTGGTTGCCTCGGTTTTTGCGCACTTTCTGCAGCCGGAACTCGTTGAGCAGGCTTTCCAGCTTCTCGCGCTGGTAGCTGCGTGGCTTGCCGGTCATTTCGAGCACGGTCATTATGTTGTCCTCCACGCTCATGGTGCGGAACACCGACGCCTCTTGTGCCAGGTATCCCACTCCCTTGCGTGCACGTACGGCCACGGGGTCGTTGGTAATCTCCATGTCGTTGAGGAACACTCGCCCGGCGTTGGGCACCACGAGTCCTGTGGTCATGTAGAACGATGTGGTCTTTCCTGCACCGTTGGGTCCGAGCAGTCCTACGATTTCGCCTTGGCGCACGTGTATCGACACGTCGTTCACCACGGTTCGTTTTCCGTAGGTCTTCATCAGGTTGCGTGTGTAGAGTGTCATCCGCTCGGGGGAGTACTCGGGTATCTCGGCGTCGCCTGCGTTGGCGAATGCTGTAGCTCTTGTTTCGTCTGGCATGGTTGTAGTGGTCTTTTTGTTCTGTCAGTGCAAAGTTACGAAAGAATTGATAATTGGCAATTGTCAATGGGTAATTATTTGCCATGAAAGTGCAAAATCGGTGCTCTCAGCCCTTATTTGCTGCCCGGTGAGTCAACTTTTCGGCCTCCCGCTCTCGCTGTTTCATTCAAAATCCCTACCTTTGCACCTTGATAATAAAAACAATGTTATGCTGACACCTCGACGTGCTTTGATTGATTTGGGCCGATATGTGGAACTGATGGGACGTGTGCTCACCAGCCCCGACCGCTGGCGTATGTTCTACCGTCAGTATGTGACCGAGATGTTCCAGTTGGGCTACAACTCGATAGGCATCGTGCTCATCATCTCGTTTTTCATCGGTGCCGTCATCTGCCTTCAGATAAAACTCAACATCCAAAGCCCGTGGATGCCCCGCATGGTGGTGGGGTATACCACCCGCGAAATCATGCTGCTCGAGTTTTCGTCGAGCATCATGTGCCTCATCCTTGCCGGCAAGGTGGGGTCGAACATAGCATCCGAACTGGGCACCATGCGCATCACCCAGCAAATCGACGCACTCGACATCATGGGCGTCAATTCGGCCAACTACCTCATACTGCCCAAAGTGGCGGGCCTCATGACCATCATGCCCATACTCGTCACCTTCAGCGTGGCGGCAGGCATAGGCGGAGCATACTGCACATCGTTTATGGGCACCACCACCATACCCGAGCTCAACGAGGGCTTCCGCTATTCGTTCAACCAGTGGTTCTTCTGGTGTGGCATCATCAAGGCCGTGGTTTATGCCTTCATCATCACATCGGTATCGGCCTACAAAGGCTATACAGTCGTGGGCGGCTCGGTCGAGGTGGGTAAGGCCAGCACCGATGCAGTCGTGACGAGCAGCATACTCATCCTGTTTTCCGACATCTTCCTAACACAAATCCTCACATGATAAGCGTACAACATCTATATAAATCGTTCGACGGGCGCACCGTGCTCCACGACATCAACGCACAATTCGATAACGGCAAGGTGAACCTCATCATCGGCCAAAGCGGATCGGGCAAGACGGTGTTCATGAACAACCTCGTGGGCCTGCTCACCCCCGACAGCGGCACTATCATGTACGACGACCGCGACTTCGTCCACATGTCGAAACGCGAAAAGATACTGCTACGCCGCGAGATGGGCATGATATTCCAAAGCGCAGCCCTCTTCGACTCCATGTCGGTGTTGGACAACGTGATGTTTCCGCTCAACATGTTCAGCGACAAGCCCTACGACGACCGCCGCCGCCGCGCCGAAGACTGCCTGGCACGCGTCAACCTGAGCGGCACCGGCAGCAAATTTCCCAAGGAACTGAGCGGCGGAATGCAGAAACGTGTGGCCATAGCACGAGCCATAGCACTCGAGCCGCGCTACCTCTTCTGCGACGAGCCCAACTCAGGCCTCGACCCCAAGACCTCAATCGTGATCGACGAACTCATTCAAGGCATCACCCACGAAGACCACATAACCACCATCGTCAACACCCACGACATGAACTCCGTGATGGGAATAGGCGAGAACATCATCTTCATCTGCGAAGGGCGTGCCGAGTGGCAAGGCCCCAACACCGAAATCATGGATGCCGACAACCAGCGCCTCGACGACTTCATCTTCGCTTCCGACATCCTGCGCCAAGTGAAGATGGCACACGATGAGGCCCGTCGCAAGTGAAAATTGAAACGTCAACCCGTCATTCCCGCACTGCATATCCATGCCGTGCCAATCGCCTCGTGATGGTCATATCCGAGCTTCACAGAGTATTTCTTCGTTCAAAACAGTAAATAATTGGCGAATGCAACTTGCTGTTTGCCGATTATTTCGTAACTTTGCAGCTCAAATTGCTTAACAGCTAAGCAAATCGTAATAAGTAAATCAGTAAATAGTAAATTAATAAGGATGAATATCACATTAGAAAAGATCGACGCAGTGAATGCTGTCGTTACGGCAGAAATCACACCTGAAGACTATCAGGAAAAGGTAAAGAAGGCCATCAAAGACTTCCGCAAGAATGCCAACATGCCTGGCTTCCGCAAGGGAATGGTGCCCGAGGGACTGATAAAGAAGCAATACGGACTCTCCATCTTGGCCGAAGAGGTGAACAAGACATTGCAGGAGTCGCTATATAACTACATTCGCGACAATAAGGTGAACATGCTGGGCGAACCACTCTCGAGCGAGGAAAACAACAACATCGAGCTCGTCGATGGAGGTACGTTCACATTCAAGTTCGACATCGCACTCGCTCCCGAAATGAACGTGGAGCTCACAAAGAAGGACAAAGTAGAATACTACAACGTGGAAGTGACCGACCAAATGCTCGACCAGCAAGTCGACATGTATCGTCAGCGCGGCGGCAGCTACAAGCCAGTCGACGACTATCAGGACAACGACATGCTCAAGGGCGTGATGACCGAACTCGATGTCGAGACTCCAGTCACTGCCGAAGGCGTGGTCATGCTGCCTAAGTATATGAAGAACGACGACCAGAAGAAACTGTTCGAAGGTGCCAAGGTGAACGACGTCATACGTTTCAACCCCACCACAGCCTACGAAGGCAACGCAACCGAACTCTCTTCGCTCATGAAGGTCGACAAGGAAAAGGTTGCTGAACACAAGGGCGACTTCAACTTCCAGATAACCGAAATCACACGCTTCGTGCCAGGCGACCTCAACGAAGAACTCTTCCAGCAGGTATTCCCAGGCAGCGACATCAAGACCGAGGACGACTTCCGCAAGAAGGTGCGCGAAGGCATCGAGTCACGCTATCAGAAAGACTCCGACTTCCGCTTCCTCATCGACGTGCGCAACTACCTGACCAAAAAAATCGGTAAGCTCGAGTTCCCCGACGAGAAACTCAAGAAAATCATGCTCAACAACGCCAAGGGCGATGAGCAGAAGGTGGAAGAGAACTACGACAAGAGCATCGAGGAACTGACATGGCACCTCATCAAGGAGAAACTCGTGGAGCAAACCGGTGTGAAGGTCGACGACAAAGACGTAGTCGAAATGGCTAAGGACGTGACCCGCATGCAGTTTGCACAATACGGCATGATGAACATCCCCGACGAATACCTCGAAGGCTCGGTGAAGGAGATGATGAAGAAGCGCGAGACAGTCGATAACCTCATCGACCGCTGCATCGAAGTGAAACTCGGCACCGCCCTCAAGGACATCGTAACCCTGAAGGAGAAGAAGGTTACTCCCGAGGAGTTCAACAAGCTGTTCGAAGAATAAAATCGGATAGACAATAGGGCACTTGTTTAGGCCTGATGACCTGGATATAAGGTTTTGAGGCCTTTGTAAAGACAAAATAAGCCTTTGCTAATACAATAGAGGCCTTTGCTACGAAAAAAGAGGCAGGCCTTTGCGACGACAAATACAAAAGTAAGGGGACGTACCTTGAGGTGCGTCCCCTTGCTGTGTTGATGAGCCGATATGTCGATTTGTTCCTGCTCAGAACTTGACGAGTATGCGGAACACACGCCCTGGATTTTCGCTCCACCAGCGCAGGGTGTCGAGTGCTTGTTCGGGGGCGATGGTGCGTGTGATGAGCTGATCGGTAGGACATTCGCCCCGCAACAGGTAGCGGATGACGGCGTTGAAGTCGGCCGGATCGGCATTGCGCGAGCCGCGTATGTCGAGTTCCTTCTGTACGAAGAGGCGTGTTGGGAGCAGTGCGTCGCTTTTTGCATAGCCGATACACACGATGCGCCCCGTGAATGCCACCTCGTTGACTGCCATCTGGTAGGTAGGCACACTGCCTACAGCCTCAATCACCACGTCGGGCCCCATGCCGCCAGTGAGGTTGGCCAGGGTTTCGTGGACATCGACGGTGCGGGTGTTGATGGTGTGTGTGGCCCCCATGCGTCGTGCAAGTGCAAGCTTGTCGTCGTCGATATCGGCAGCGATGACAGTAGCTCCGCGCAGTGCCGAGCGCACTATTGCACCCAGCCCCACCATGCCACAGCCCACTACCATGACGGTATCGATGTCGGTCACGGCACCTCGGCTCACGGCATGGAAGCCGACCGACAGCGGTTCGACGAGTGCGCATACTTGCGATGAGAGCCCTTCGGCAGGTATCACCTTCTGCCATGGCAGTGTGATGAACTGGCGCATGGCACCGTTGCGTTGCACTCCCAGTGTCTGATTGTGCTGGCAGGCATTCACCCTCCCGCGGCGACAACTGGCACAGTGTCCGCAGTTGGTGTATGGATTGCAGGTGACGATAGCGCCGACCTTGATGTTTTCGGGCACTCCGCTACCAACGGCTTCGACCACGGCACCCACTTCGTGACCCGGTATGACGGGATTGAGTGCCATGAGGTTGCGACCCATGAATGTGTTGATGTCTGAGCCGCAGAATCCTACGTACTCGATTCGTAGCAGTACTTCGCCTGCTGCAGGACTGGCAGGTGTGTCGATATCGATCACCCTACATTCCTGATTGTGTGATATTTCTATAGCTTTCATTTTGTCATGTATTAATCTGAAAACGCGTGTCTTATATCTTTCGTTCTGTCATGTATTAATCTGAAAACGTATTTCCTGTAGTTTCCATCCTGTCATGTATTAATCTGGGGACTTATGCCTTGTTGCCTTCATTCCGACATGTTTTTGATGTATGGAAGTCGGGGCAGGTCGGTAAGACCATAGAATGCCATGGCGTTCGTGCCGAGGAATTTGCGTTTTTCTTCTTCGGTCAGTGTGTCGGCCTTCATCACAAAGTCGTACGACATGCGATAGGTGATGGCCGTGATGGTGCGCGGATAGTCGCTGCCCCACATCAGGCGGTCCATGCCCACGAGGTCGGCGGCCTCTCTGATGCTGCGTATGGCGGTGGGGTAGGGGTAGAACTCAGAGTTGTAGAGCCATGTGATGCCTCCCGACTCAATCCTCACGTTCGGTCCCTGGCGTGCCAGCAGTATCTGTGAGCGGAACGACGGTGTGGTCACCATGCCGAAGTGTCCGATGGCTACCTTCAGCTGTGGGCATTCCTGTATCACTTCGGCCATTTCGGCTATCTGACTTTCATCGTCGGCAAGGCACATGGAGAGTATCATGCCGTTCTGTTCCAGCAGTTTGAATAGCGACATCATCTGGTCGGAGTTGAGATGCAGTGTGGTGAATTGTGTCTCGCTGGCATCGGTGGGCACCGATAGCAATCGATGGCCGGGGATGGCAAGTCCGCGGAACCCGCTGCGTATCACTTCATGCAGTGCCTGTATGTAGTCGTTGCCGTAGCGGAATTCCACCATGCCCATGGTGAAGAAGCGGTTGGGATAGCGGCGCTGCACGTCGAGCAGGTAGTCGTTTTGGTTGCCGTCGATTATTTCCTGCACCACCACGGCAGCCCCCACTTGGGCGTAGTTCATGTTGGATATGAACACCTCGGCCGAGTTTACGCTGTCGATCATGAATGGCGGCAGCATCTGCACCTCTTCGCCGAGGAATATGCTACGTCCGTTCTTCAGGCTTCGTATTTCCTTACCCTCTACGCGAGTGTCCTGTCGCAGCCACAGGTGGCTGTGAGCGTCAATTATGTGTTCGACCATGTCACTCTCTTTTGGTTTCCGATGATGTCTTGCACTTCGTCGATGAGTTGCTGGTTGGGTTCTTCGTTTGCCCATGCAATGTTGCGACGCACGTTGTCGGGGTTGGCCGACGAGAATAGTGTAGATGCAATGCGGCTGTTGCCCACCGAATACTGGATGGCCAGTTTCTCGATGGGGTAGTCGTTGGCCTTGCAATGCTGTGCGGCGCGTGCGCATGCCTCAACCAGTGGTTTGGGAGCCGGATGCCAGTCGGGGATTCCGCGCGAGGTGAGCAGGCCCATGCTCAGTGGTGATGCGTTGATTACACCCACTCCGTGGCTTTCGAAGAAGTCGAGGTAGTCGGTGAGTGCGTCGTCGTTGAGGCAGTAGTGGCAGAAGTTGAGGATGCTTTCCACCACTCCGCTCTTGCTATGCTCTACCACCCATTTCAGGTTTTCGAGTTGCAGGTCGGTGATTCCCACATGACCCACCAATCCCTTGTCTTTCAGTTCCACGAGTGCCGGCAGAGTCTCGTCGACCACCTTCTGCAATCCGCCTGGCAGTGATGCCTGAAATTCAATGTCGTGCACATTGATGAGGTCGATGTAGTCGATGCCCAGGCGTTCCATGCTTTCCGTCACGCTCTCCTGAGCACGTCGTCCGCTGTAATCCCATGTGTTGACACCGTCCTTGCCATATCGTCCCACTTTGGTCGACAGGTAGTATTTGTCGCGTGGAATGTGTCTCAGGGCCTTGCCCAACACTGTCTCAGCCTTGTAATACCCGTAGTAGGGACTCACATCGATAAAGTTGATGCCACCATCGATTGCTGCCTCAACGGCTGCAATACTTTCTCCCTCGTCGGTGGGACGGAATACACTGCCCAGCGACGAAGCTCCAAATCCGAGGTTCGACAGGCGCATGCCCGTCTTGCCCAATTCTGTGTAACGCATATCTTTGTCCGTTTTTATTATTGTTGCTTATATCGATGGCAAAGATACAGATTATTTGTCAATCGAGCAATGCAAAAAGTCATGTTTCTATGTTTCGAGTGTCATTTCAGGCTTTTTTATGTGTCGTTTTTTACTTTTTGTGTTGCAATCGAAGTGCGATGTCGGCATGCCCCATTCCCGTGTCGGTCGACCGCGATTCCATGTGTGCCTACAGGCCACTGTGGAGGGGGTGAAAAATGAGTGCGCACTTTCAGGCCTGAGAGTGCGCACTCACAGGCCCGCGAGTGCGCACTCACAGGCCCGCGAGTGCGCACTCGCAGACGGCCCTGTGCACAACCATTGGAAAACGACCCCCCGATTGCCGCAAAAAAACGCTTGTAACCTTCGTCGTTTTCTGCGTTTCAACATGAGAAACGACGTAAAAAAATACTTCGATATAAACTTTTGCTGATATTATTTGTTCAACTCGCAGAAAAAGCATACCTTTGGGGTTGAAAATGATGCATGATACACACGCATAATGCATAACGTACAAATGATGAAGAACCAGACATGAAACGCAATTTGAATCTTATCATAACGCTCGGGGCGTTTGCCATACTCACATTCACGTATCTTGCGCTCACGGCGCAAGACCTGGTGTATGTGGTTCATTCGCAGGACTATTTTGTCTACGACTGGACCCACCTGGCTCGCATCAGCGAACAACCGGGATGGGTGGTGCCCTATGTGGGTAGTTTCCTCACCCAGTTTGCCTATCATCCCCTGCTGGGCATAGCGTTGCTGACATTGTTGCTCACCCTGCTGGCGTGGCTCACCGTGTGGGCAATGCGGCTGCCACGATGGATGGTGCCGCTTGCAGCGGTGCCCTCGGTATTGGTGGTGATGTTCATCCTCGGATGGGATTACGGCCTTTTTTCCACCCGCCACTATGGCAATCTGTTTTCGCCTACCGTGGGCCTGATATTTGTCACCCTGCTGGTGGGGCTCTACGAGCGGATGCAGAAAATGTGGATGAGATTCGCCTGGGTCACCGTGGTCGTGGCTGTGCTCTATCCGCTCATCGGCATGTATGCCCTGCTGTCGGCAGTAGTGGCAGTGACGCCGGGCATGATACACCACAAAGACCAAATCAAAGTGGTGTCGTATGCCCTGCTGCTGGTCGTGAGCCTGCCATATATCGAGGCACATACGTTTTTCCTGAACTTCAACAGCCGTTTCGCCTTCATCGCCGGATTGCCATTCATGGATTACTACGTAACCCAGTCGATATGGACACCACTCTATGTGGCACTGGCCACACTGCTCGTGCTGCGCTTCTTGCCCCTGCTGCTCCCAAATGCCGGCGGGCGTGTAGCTACCATAATGGCGGCAGTGGTGGCCCTGACAGCCGTGGTGTTGGTGCCCGTACATAGGAACAACGACCCGAATCTCAGCACCCTGCTGGCCGTGCGCCATGCCTACGACAAGGGACACGACGAGCGTGTGCTCCCACTGTGTGCCGCGGTCGAGCGACCCATACGCTCCATCATCATGTATCGAAACATAGAGCTGTGGAAACGCGGCGAACTGCTCGACAAGATGTTTCAGTACACATGGGTGTCGGACACCATAAAGTCGCGCAACCTGCGCCTCAACACATACATCAGCGGTGCCGACCAATACAATCGTCTCACCTTCTGGAACTTCTCCTACCGATGGGCTATGGAGCGCACCGTGATGTTCAATCCGTCGTATTCCGACATGAAGATAATGGCAAACGACATAGTGTATAACCGCGAACGCGACCTGGCCGAGAAATACCTGGCACAACTCGAAAACACGCTCTACTACAAAGACTACGCACGCGGGCTCAGGGCGCTGTTTGATCCCGATACCTACAATGCCGACTCGCTCGTGCAGATTCATCGGCAGATACTACTCGTGCCCAAAGGTGCGATAGACAACACTGAGTTTTGCGAACACATGTTGCTGAAATACTTCACCAACCTCTATGCACTCACCGAAGAGCGAGCAGAACTATGCCTGGCCGCTTGCATGATAATGCACAAGGAAGACGAGTTTTGGAAGATAGTGCTTGCCAAGGAACAGCAAACACCAGGCATCGAACTGCCACGTCACGTGCAGGAAGCAGCCCTGCTCTATGCCTTGAAGAAAAACAACGCCGCACTCATGACACAGATAAAACTCATGGTAGGACCACAGGGGACAGTGTGTCAGCAGTTTGAGCGCAACCAAGACCTCTTGACACGACTGCTCGTACAGCCCACCATGGGCGATATCAACACGCTTGCAACCCTGTGCCGGGGCACATACTGGAACTATTACTTCAACGAATCGCGACAAACAACTATATTCGATTAACCGACATGAACCACATGAAAACATACATACTGACGGCAATATGCATCATGACCATCATGACCGCATGCACAACCGAAGTGCCTCGCGACGCGCGCGCAAATAATAAAAAGGTGTCGATATTCCCCGACTACACCGAAGTGGTGCTGCCACCCAACATAGCGCCATGCAATTTCCACATCAACGACTCCGTGGCTACCGACTTCGTCACCGTGGTGACCGCCCCCGACGGGACTGAAATGGTTGTGGGCGGACAAGATGCCGTGTTTGACGAAAAAGACTGGCACAGCATGCTCGAAGCCAACAAGGGCGCCGACCTCGACGTCACCGTCTATGCCAAGACAACCAATGGGTGGGAACACTACCAGCCATTCCAGGTCACCATTGCAATGGAGCCAATCGACGAATACATCTCCTACCGATATATCGAGGCAAGCTACCGCACCTACAACGAACTGTCGATATGCCAGCGCAACCTCACCAACTTCGACGAGTCGGTAGTGTATAGCAACAAATACCTCGGAGGCAAAAGCATGGAGCGAGAGTATCAGTGCATCAACTGCCACAACTTCCAAAACTACCACACCGACAACTTCCAGTTCCATGTGAGATATGCCAATGCAGGCACCGTCATCGTGCGCGACGGAGAACCTAAAAAATTCAACCTGAAGACCGACTCCACAATCGGAGCAGGGGTATATACCGCCTGGCACCCCACATTGCCCATCATTGCCTATTCACTGAGCCACACCGTGCAGGCATTCCTCATCAACGAACCCGACCACAAAATCGAAGTGCTCGACACTCTGAGCGACCTCGTCATCTATCACGTCGACAGCAACGAGATACAAATAGTGCAGAATGCCTTCAACAGCTTCGAGACATATCCATCGTGGTCGCCCGACGGCAAATACCTCTACTACAGCTCATCGTGGATGGACCTCGAAGGCAAAAACACCCACTATGAACTCGGCAATCACTACGACAGGATACGCTACGACATCATCCGCCAATCCTACGACGACGCCACACGCACATTCGGCGTCCCCGACACCGTAGTGAAGGCGACTGCATTCGGACGCAGTGCCACACACGCACGCATCAGCCCCGACGGACGATACCTCATGTTCTCGTCGGGCGAGTTTGGCCACTTCATGCTACACCATTTCGAGAGCGACCTATATGTCAAAGACCTCGTGACCGACTCCATACGCCCACTCAGCGCCCTAAGCAGCAACCGGGCCGAGAGCTATCACGAATGGAGCAGCAACGGACGGTGGATACTATTCAGCACCCGACGCGAAGACGGCACCTACACACGGCTCTACATCGCATACTTCGACCCCGACGGCCACGACCACAAAGCATTCGCGCTGCCACAGCGAGATCCACTCTACAACAAGAAACTGCTCAAGGCATTCAACCTGGGGCAATTTATGGTCGAACCTATCACAATTTCACCACAAGAATTGGCCGAAGTCATAAAAAAAGACCCCGTGCCAGCAAAATTATATAAATAATTATGCGAAAATGTTTGACGGTTCAAGTTTTTTTCTTACCTTTGAGGGCAGAAAACGCGTAAACGAATATAAACAAGAAAAATCAGAAGATATAAAAGATGAATATGCACAACGATTTCATGCAATTTGCAACCCGACACATGGGCATCGACAGCATGGTGCTCGACGATGTAGTGAGGGCTCAATCAGGATACTTAAACCCATATATTCTCGAGGAACGACAACTCAATGTGACACAACTCGATGTGTTCTCCCGACTGATGATGGACCGCATCATATTCCTCGGTACTGAAATCAACGACTATACAGCCAATGTGTTACAAGCACAAATGCTGTATCTCGACTCGGTCGACTCGGGAAAAGACATAAGCGTATATATCAATTCTCCAGGTGGAAGCGTGTATGCCGGACTTGGCATCTACGACACCATGCAGTTCATATCGTCCGACGTACAGACAATATGCACCGGCATGGCCGCATCGATGGCTGCAGTGCTGCTCGTGGCAGGTAAGGAAGGCAAACGAAGCGCACTGCCACACAGCCGAATCATGATACACCAACCCATGGGAGGGGCACAAGGACAAGCCAGCGACATCGAGATCACGGCACGCGAGATACAAAAACTCAAGACAGAACTCTACACAATCATTGCCAACCACTCACATCAATCTTTCGACAAAGTGTGGGCCGATTCTGACCGCGACTATTGGATGACTGCCGAGGAAGCACGCGACTACGGAATGATTGACCAAGTATTAGTACGCAAGCAATAGCCCATGGAGAGAGGAAAGAAATGCTCGTTCTGCGGGCGCAGCGACAAGGAAGTGAGCCTCCTTATTTCGGGCGTAAACGGATATATATGTGACGAATGTGCCGGTGAGGCATTCCGAGTGGTGCAGGAACACAAAAAGTCGACCACATCGTTCGACCGCAAAGACCTGCCTAAACCACACGAGATAAAAGCATATCTCGACCAATATGTGATTGGACAAGACGATGCAAAGATTGCACTGTCGGTAGCTGTATACAACCACTACAAGCGCTTGCAACACGATTCGACACGTGCCGACAACGATGTGGAGATAGAAAAGTCGAACATCATCATGGTGGGAAGCACCGGAACGGGCAAGACACTCATGGCGCGCACCATAGCCAAGATGCTCGTAGTGCCGTTCACCATAGTCGACGCAACCGTGCTGACCGAAGCCGGATATGTGGGCGAAGACGTCGAGAGCCTGCTCTCACGCCTGCTTCAGGAAGCCAACTACGATGTGAGGGCAGCCGAGCGAGGCATAGTGTTCATCGACGAAATCGACAAAATTGCACGCAAGAGCGACAACCCATCAATCACCCGCGACGTGAGCGGAGAGGGTGTGCAGCAAGGACTGCTGAAACTGCTCGAAGGCTCGAAGGTGAATGTGCCACCCTATGGCGGGCGCAAACACCCCGAACAGCAGTTCATAGAGGTCGATACACGCAACATATTGTTTATCTGCGGAGGCGCGTTCGACGGTATCGAGCGGCGCATAGCACAACGACTGAACACCCACGTGGTGGGGTACGGAGCAGTGGAGAACACAGCACGCATCGACAAAAACAACCTCATGCAGTATATCGCACCGATGGACCTCAAGTCGTTCGGACTGATACCCGAAATCATTGGCCGTCTGCCGATACTCACACACCTTGAGCCACTCGACCGCGATGCACTGCGTCGCATACTCACCGAACCCAAGAACTCGATAGTGAAGCAGTATGTGAAACTGTTCCAACTCGACGGCATCACCCTCAAGTTCGAACCCGAAGTACTCGACTACATTGTCGACAAGGCGGTGGAGTTCCGCCTCGGAGCCCGCGGATTGCGTTCTATAGTCGAGGCAATCATGATGCAACCGATGTATGATGCCCCGTCGACACAACAGAAGACCCTTACCATCAAGCTCGACTATGCTCGTTCGAGAATCGAGGCGGCGGGAGGAGTGCTCAGGGCGGCAGCCAGTGAGAGTTGAACCGACGCCCCACGACCGACAGATGATTAACGATGCTCAATGATTATATTGAAGATACACATATAACCATGTACTATACAGATGTAGAACTGATACTTAACAGATGCTAACTGATTATGAAGAAAAAAGACACATTGCGCGACAGCCTTAAATACTATTTTGGTTTCGACACTTTCAAGGGCGACCAAGAAGCAATCATTCGTAATCTCATGTCGATGCACGACACCTTCGTCCTGATGCCTACAGGCGGGGGAAAGTCGCTGTGCTATCAGTTGCCGGCCCTGCTCATGGAGGGTACAGCCATTGTTATTTCGCCGCTTATTGCGCTCATGAAAAACCAGGTTGATGCCATAAAACATATAAGCGATGACGACAACGTGGCCCATTTCATCAATTCTTCGCTCAACAAGGCAAGCATCACAGCGGTGAAGGCCGACATCAAGGCAGGACGGACCAAGTTACTGTATGTAGCACCCGAGTCGCTCACCAAGCCCGAATATGTGGAGTTTCTCAAGACTATCAAAATATCGTTTTATGCTATCGATGAGGCCCACTGTATATCGGAGTGGGGACACGACTTCCGACCCGAGTACCGACGTATACGCCCGATAATAAACGAAATAGGCAATGCTCCTGTCATAGCACTTACTGCCACTGCTACCGACAAAGTCAGAATCGACATAAAGAAGAACCTCAACATCCTTGATGCAAAGGAATTTAAATCATCGTTCAACCGACCGAACCTTTACTATGAAGTGCGTCCTAAGACCAAGGATGTGGACAAGGACATCATAAAATACATAAAGACACATGCCCACCAGAGTGGCATCATCTACTGCCTCAGCCGCAAGAAAGTGGAGGAATTGGCCGAAGTGCTCAAGACCAACGACATTAAGGCTGCCGCCTATCACGCAGGCATGGATTCGGCAGTGCGCACAGCCACTCAAGACGATTTCATCATGGAACGCATCGACGTAATCGTTGCCACCATAGCTTTTGGAATGGGTATCGACAAGCCCGACGTGAGGTTTGTCATACACTATGATATACCAAAGAGCCTTGAGGGTTATTATCAAGAGACGGGACGTGCCGGACGTGATGGCGGTGAGGGCCGATGCATAGCCTTCTACAGCCATCGTGACCTTCAAAAGTTGGAGAAGTTTATGGAGGGAAAGCCCATCGCGGAGCAAGACATAGGTCGCCAACTGCTGAAGGAGACTGCCAACTACTGCGAGTCGTCGGTGTGCCGACGCAAGTTGCTCCTACATTATTTTGGCGAGGAATACAAGCCATCGAACTGTGAGAACTGCGACAACTGTCTGCATCCCAAGACTCCGGTCGATGCTACGAATGAATTGCAACTGGTCCTCAAGACCATACAAGCCACTAAGGAGAACTTCAAGGCAGAGTATATCACCGACATCCTGCTTGGTAATAGCACCGACATGATAGAGGCCCATAAGCATCATTTGCTGCCTACGTTTGGTGCAGGTGCCAACCATCCGGCGGCGTTCTGGAATGCCACGCTGTCGCAAGCTATGATTGAGGGTTACATACATAAGGATGTCGACAACTACGGATTGCTGAAACTCAATCCGGCAGGTAAACGCTACATCAAGAGCCCTGTTGAATTCACAATAGTGGAGGATGTAAGTTTCAACGACGACAACTATCCCGACGAGTCGGCAGCCACGGGTGCTCTCGACGAGACCCTCCACTCGATGCTCATCGACCTGCGTCGTCAGTTGTCGATAAAGTACGATGTGCCACCTTACATCATATTCCAGGATCCGTCGATCAACGCTATGACTACGTTCTATCCCATCACGCTCGAGGAGTTGCAGAACATACCAGGCGTGGGTGCGGGCAAGGCAAAACGCTACGGACAGCAGTTTGTCGACCTCATCCGCAAGCACTGTGAGGAGAACCACATAGAGCGACCGGTGGATATGCGTGTGCGCACCGTGGCCAACAAGTCGTTGACCAAAATCAGTATCATACAGAGCATCGACCGCGGAGTGATTCTCGACGACATAGCCATGGCCAAGGGTCTCGACTTCGATGAGTTGCTCTCCGAGATGGAGTCGATTGTCTATAGTGGTACGAAACTCAATATCGACTATTTCATCGACGAGGAAATCGATGAAGACAAGGTGGAGGAAATCTACGACTACTTCCGCGGAAGCGACACCGACGACCTCGATACCGCGATGCGCAACCTCTCGGACGATATATCGGAAGAAGAAGTGCGCCTCGTGAGGATTAAGTTCATTTCCGAACTTGCAAACTAATGCCATCCTCCCCAACCTCTTTTTTGGGGGAGTAGGGGAGGAGGTTTTTTGTTATTTATAACTTATTTAAGGCATACTTGTTAATTTTTATCGTTTTATGACTTAACAATTCCCATACTTTGTTGTATTACTTATATAATTACAGTTTCACAGATTAAATCATTCAGAACTTTAGTAAAAGATGTTATGAAGCAAAAGATCCTATTCCTAATGATAGCCTTGCTCCCTGTCATGACAGCATGGGCTGATGTTGGCGATGTGTTCACCGCTTATGGCTTTAAGTTTAAAGTCACGAGTGAAAGTCCGAAGACAGTCGAACTGACTCTTTTTGACCGTGTAAGGCCTTCGGGCACGTTGGTCATTCCCGCCACGGTTAACGGCTATTCAGTGACATCAATCGGCGAAAATGCGTTCCGTGCCTGCAGAGACTTGACCTCGGTCGGCATCCCAGTCAGCGTGACTTCCATTGGCAATTATGCATTCTGCTATTGCGCAGGCATTACCTCGCTCACGATTCCTCATAGTGTGTCACAAATCGGTGATTTCGCGTTTTTTAACTGCAACGGTCTGACCTCTGTTATCATTCCTGATGGTGTGAAAAGCCTCGGGACAGGAGCCTTTTCGGCCTGCATGGGCCTGAAATCTATTTCTATTCCACCCAGTGTGGTTAGTATTGGTTGGAATGCATTCGATGGCTGTCGTAGTTTGGTGTCGGTCTACATCCCCGAGGGCGTGACTTCCCTCTTTCAGACATTTTTGAGCTGCTCCAGTTTGGAATCCATCAACGTGGCAGAAGGAAATGAGCATTACAAAAGTGTGGATGGTGTGTTGTTCGACAAAAACATGACAACACTTGTCAAGTATCCAGATGCAAAGAAATCAGAGAACTATATCATCCCGTCCAGTGTGACAACTCTCGACAGTTTGTCATTCAACCGCAGCTCGGGTTTGAAAGCCGTAACCATTCCTGCCAGTGTTACAGACATCAATCAGAGCACCTTATCAGCATGTTTTATTCTGGAATCCATTACGGTTGCAGCCGATAATAAGTATTACAAGAGTGTGGATGGTGTGTTGTTCGACAAAGATATGACAACACTCATCCGGTATCCTGAAAATAAGAAATCGGCGACTTACACCATCCCTGCCGGTGTGACTACGATTGGCATTGCTTTTGTCAGATGCCCAGGCTTGACAACCGTAAATATCCCTGCAAGTGTGACTACAATCAAGAGTTTGGCCTTCTCGTGTGATGACTTGACAACTGTAAACATTGCCGAGGGTTCGAAGTTGACAACTGTTGGCAGACTTGCATTTGATGGGTGCGAAAAACTGACACCTGTCAACTTCCCTCCAGGAGTGAAGCGACAATAATGAATTACTTTCCTCGTATTTTGATAATTTAAACCAGTATTTAATATGTGTAAAAACCATTTTATTTCAGTGCTTGCAGCATTGGTGCTGTGCGCTGCATCCGAATGTGTGGCACAGACGGAAAATCCGCGTGGAGTATATAAACTTATGACAATCACTGGCAAGCAAGGCGAGGTTGTGTCGCCGTACGACCAGTATAAGATATGTCTTGACAACGTGACACTGCATGCGAACGTGGTAAATGGCCTTGTTTATATTGGCAAAAACGATGCTATTGTATTCAACTACACGGGGCCGGAACCGAAAACACCAGATGACAAGTCGTCGCTGATCTACGATAGCGATTCGCGTCGGTTTAAACTGAAGTGGTGGAGCGAATACACCAATCATGACATTTTTCCCGATAACGACTGGTGTATAGAGCACTATGAGTCGGGGTACATGAACACCGCATTGAAGATTTTGCTCGACGAGGTTCAGAACCTGGGTGGCACCGACAAGAAGAACCCACTGATTGGGTTGTGGAAAAGGTTGGGAGCGGTCGAATCGTTGGAGAATGCAAAAAAGGAAATCGATGTACTGAAGGCGAATGTGCAGGGCACTACAGAGACTTACATGAAGTTCACTACCGACCATGTGGTTGAAATATTCCTGAATACATCTTACCGTCAGTTGTCGGGCAGATCGGGCAATGTGGTTTATGAATCAAAAGAATCGGTCACTTTTTATAACCTTCGACAGTCGGTCACATGGATAGACAAGACCCACGTGGTTCTCGGCATCCCTGTCAATTATAGGCTAGCATATATTGTGTATGAGCAAGTCACTCCCGACCGTCCGTTGTGGGACAGGTTCCTCTCTTTGTTCTGACGCATGGCGACAGTGTCCTGATGTATGGCCGTTCTTCGTTGTGGAACGGCCTTTTTTCATGTATGTATCGACAGGCCTTTTTTTGAGTGCGCACTTTCGGGCCTGTGAGTGCGCACTCTCGGGCCTGCGAGCGCGCACTCTCGGGGCTGCGAGTGCGCACTCGCAGAACGGAAAGTACGCGGTCGTCGGCCGACGGGCATTTGGCCGCTTTGCCGCAGAGGTGCTGACCGACACATGAAACTATGTTTCAACAACGACAAAAAACCTTGCTCAACATATAAAAAACATGTAATTTTTGTTAATAAATGAGGGCGCGGACCAGTTTCTGACTTGTAGATTTCGGCATGTGGAGAAAAAGTAGTAACTTTGCACATTAAATAGTTAAACCAAACATTATGTCATCATTTATTACAGATAAGGTTGTGATGGAAGGTCTCACGTTTGACGACGTGCTGCTCATTCCTGCTTATTCCGAGGTATTGCCAAAAAGTGTGGAACTGAAAACCAAGTTTTCGCGCCACATCAGTCTCAACATTCCGTTCGTAACGGCTGCGATGGACACCGTGACCGAAGCCCCAATGGCTATAGCTATAGCT
Source organism: uncultured Prevotellaceae bacterium (assembly GCA_947166155.1). GTDB lineage: Bacteria > Bacteroidota > Bacteroidia > Bacteroidales > Bacteroidaceae > Colivivens. Next base: position 19,687 of record CAMVDC010000007.1, read on the forward strand.
CGGGAGGGTGGTATCGGTGTGATTCATAAAAACATGAGTATCGAGGAACAGGCACGACAGGTGTCGATCGTGAAGCGTGCGGAAAACGGCATGATCTACGACCCGGTGACCATCAAGCGCGGACGCACCGTGGGCAATGCCCTCGACTTGATGGCTGAATACCATATCGGCGGCATTCCCGTGGTCGACGACGAAGGCCGGCTGGTGGGCATCGTCACCAACCGTGACTTGCGCTTCCAACGCGACATGTCGACCCTTATCGACGACGTAATGACCAAGGAAAACCTCATCGTCACACATCAGCAAACCGACCTCGACTCGGCTTCACAGATACTCCTGAAGCATAAAATCGAGAAACTGCCCGTGGTGGATGAGGACGGACGACTGATAGGACTTATCACCTACAAGGACATCACGAAGGCCAAGGACAAGCCCATGGCATGCAAGGACGAGAAAGGCCGCTTGCGCGTGGCAGCAGGTGTGGGAGTCACTGCCGACACAATCGACCGCATCAGTGCCCTCGTGGCAGCAGGAGTCGATGCCATCGTAATCGACACCGCACATGGTCACAGCCGTTCGGTAATAGAAAAGGTGAAAGAAGCCAAGCAGAAATTCCCCGACGTGGACATCGTGGTGGGCAACATAGCCACAGGCGAGGCAGCCAAGATGCTGGCCGAGGCAGGTGCCGACGCAGTGAAAGTGGGTATAGGCCCCGGCTCGATATGCACCACACGCGTGGTAGCAGGAGTTGGAGTGCCACAACTCAGTGCTGTATACGATGTGGCATCAGCCCTTCGCGGAACCGACATCCCCCTCATTGCCGACGGCGGTTTGCGCTACTCGGGCGATGTGGTCAAGGCTCTGGCTGCAGGCGGATGGAGCGTGATGATAGGCAGCCTCGTGGCAGGAACCGAGGAGGCACCAGGCGAAACCATACTGTTCAACGGACGTAAGTTCAAGTCGTACAGAGGAATGGGCTCGCTCGAAGCCATGGAAAACGGCTCGAAAGACCGCTACTTCCAGGCTGGCGAAAAGGACGTGAAGAAACTTGTGCCGGAAGGCATTGCCGGACGTGTGCCATACAAGGGAACGGTGCAGGAAGTGATATACCAACTCTCGGGCGGTCTGCGCTCGGGCATGGGATATTGCGGTGCCAAGGACATCGAGGCACTCCACGACGCCAAATTCACCCGCATCACATCGGCCGGTGTGCTCGAAAGTCACCCACACGAGGTAATCATCACAAGCGAGGCACCAAACTACAGCCCAAGCCATTCATAATGAACCTTGCCTAAACCATCAGACCCCTCATTACTCCCCCCCCAAAAAAAGGGTGAGAGACAGGCCATTCGGATGGAAATGACTAAATAGTTAAATTGTAAATAAAAAGTAAATCGTAAATCCGTAAATCGTAAATAAACAGACGAGATTATGAAGCTACTGAGATATTTCATTCTTAACGTATCGCTTTTCGCTCTCACATCGGCCGCAATGGCGCAATCCGACCCCGTGGTGATGACCATCGACGGCAAGGATGTGAAGTTGTCGGAGTTTGCTTACAGCTTCAAGAAAAACAACTCGGAAGGTGTCATCGACCGTAAGACTGTAGAGGAATATGTGCCACTGTTTGTGAACTTCAAACTGAAAGTAGCCGCAGCCGAAGATGCAGGATACGACACCCTGGCCAGCATGCGAAGCGACCTGGCATCGTATAAAGAAGAGATGCTGCTGCCCACATTGCGCTACGAACCCTTTATCGAACAACAGGCACGCATCACCTACGACAACACCGCCAAGCGTTTCGGTGATGCCGACGTGATGGTGGCAAGCCACATACTGGTGCTCATGAGTCCCAATGCCACCGCAGCCGAGCAGACGGCAGCCAAGGCACGAATCGACTCCATCTATCAGGCCCTGCAGGGCGGTGCCGACTTTGCAGAACTGGCACGCAAATGCAGCGACGACAAAGCATCGGCAGTGAGGGGCGGCAGCCTCGGACAGTTTGGCAAAGGCATGATGATTCCCGACTTCGAGAATGCCGTATTCGCAATGCAGAAAGGCGACGTGTCGGCACCTGTGAAGACCACTGTGGGTTGGCACATCATACGCCTTGAGGACCGTCACCCCTTCGGAACCTACGAATACCACCACGACAACATCATCAAGTTTCTCGAAGAAAACGGCATACGCGAGGCATCGGCAAAATACATGATCGACTCGTTGGCACGTGCCGAAGGAGTAGAGCGCGAAGTGGTCATCGACCGCCTGTTCAAACAGCTGACAGCCAAGGATGAAGAACAACGCAACCTGGCACAAGAGTACTACGACGGCAGCCTCATGTATGAAATATGCAAGAAGGAAATATGGGACCCCGCCGATGCCGACAGCATAGGGCGCGAAAGCTATTTCAAGAAAAACAAGAAACAATACAAATGGAGTTCACCGCGCTATCGTGGCATCATCATCTATGCTAAAGACCAGGCAACAGCCGATGCCGCACTCAAACTGCTGAAGAAAGAAAAGAACTACAAGCAGTGGGAAAAACTCTTGAGCCAGACATTCAATACCGACTCGGTGAAGAACGTGGTGACAGCTCAGGGACTCTTCACCCAAGGCCTCGACCCAACAGTCGACGCACTGGCGTTCAAACAGAATACCGAAGTGAAAAAACTGACCAACTACCCCGTGGCGGTGACCTACGGCAAGATGCTGAAGAAACCAGAAAGCATCGACGACGTGATAGGCGAGGTGAAGAACGACTACCGCATGGCAAAAGAGCAACAGTGGGTCGACACGCTGAGAAAGAAATACACCTACAGCGTAAACAACGACGTACTCAAGCAGTTGGAAAATTAAAAACGATACATAGTTGTTGAATCAAAACCAAACAAAGATGTCAAAGACAAAGTGTGGCACCCGCCAATCATTCCTCATCATGGCATTCACCCTGTTCTCGATGGCAGCATCGGCACAGTCGGGCAGCAATGTAATCGACGAAGTGATATGGGTGGTAGGCGACGAAGCTATATACAAATCGGAAGTGGAAAACGCACGCATCGATGCACAGATGCAAGGACACCGTTTCGACGGCGACCCCTACTGCATCATACCCGAAAACCTTGCCGTGCAGAAACTCTTCATACACCAGGCAGCACTCGACTCAATCGAAGTGACCGACGGCGAAGTGATGCAGCGAGTCGATATGACCATCGACCGCTACGTGCAGCTGCTGGGCTCAGCCGAAAAGGTGGAGCAATACTTCAAAATGCCGATGTCGAAACTGCGTGAGCAACAGTTTGAAATCATCAAAAACCAAACACTCACGCAAAAGGTGCAGCAGTCGCTGATAGAAAACACGAAAGTGTCGCCGGCACAGGTGCGCAACTACTTCAAGGACGTGCCCGAGGACAGCATACCATTCGTCCCAACGACCTACGAAGTGCAAATCATGACGCGTGAACCCAAAATAAGCCAAGAGGAAATCGACAGGGTGAAGGGCGAACTGCGAAGCTACACAGAACGTGTGAATGCCGGTACTGCCAACTTCTCAACCCTGGCCGTGATGTATTCCGAGGACAAGGGAACATCCGTAAACGGAGGTGAGACCGGATTCTTGAGCCGTGGCGAGCTGGTTCCAGAGTTTGCTAACGTGGCATTCAACCTGACCGACACCAAGACCATCAGCAAGATAGTAGAGACGGAATACGGATTCCACATCATCCAGCTGATTGAAAAGCGAGGCGACAAGGTAAATGTGCGCCACATACTGCTGAAACCCAAGGCAACCGACGAGGCAATCAACGCATGTGTCAACTTCCTCGACTCGGTGAGCAACGAAATACGACGTGGCGAATACACATTCGAAGACTGTGTACCATACCTCTCCGACGACAAGAACACACGCAACAACTATGGAACCATCGTATATAAAGACCCCGATACTTGGGAGACATTCACCAAGATACAGATGGTAAACCTGCCAACCGAGGTGGCACGCAAGGTGGCAAACATGAATATCGGTGAACTCTCGGCACCATTCATCATGACCAACCAGCAAGAACGTGAAGTGGTGGCAGTGGTGAAACTGAAGAACAAAATCAACGGCCACCGCGCAACAATGAAGGACGACTATCAAGTGCTGCGCGACGTGCTTGTCGAGAAACTCAACGAAGAGAAGATAGAACAATGGATAAAGGAAAAGCAACGAACCACATACGTCAAAATCAACGGCGACTGGAACCACTGCGAATTCCAATATCCGGGATGGATAAAAGAATGACAAACCACACCACAACCCTGCACACAATGATGAAGCATAGGATACTTTTCGTGAGCATCCTGTGCTTTATGGTGTGTGTTGTGGCCAATGCCCAGGTGAAGTCAGGACGCAAGACCGATTCACGCATCTTCCTCATACACTCCGACCTGCTGTATAAGACACCACGCGAAGGCAATGCAGAGATACTGGTTGGCAATGTGAAGCTGAGCCATGAAGGCATTTACCTCGACTGCGACAGTGCCCGCTTCTATCGCGACGACAACTCATTCGATGCCTACGGACATGTCAAGATGGTGCAGGGCGATACACTGTCACTCGTCAGCGACTCTTTGTTCTACGACGGATTCGGCATGCAGGCACATGCCCGAGGCAATGTGGTACTGATACACAACAAGTCGAAACTGACAACCAACAAACTCGACTACGACCGAGTCTATGGTGTGGGTATGTATATCGACGGCGGTACACTCTACGATGCCGACAATGTCCTCACCTCGTATTGGGGACAGTACACACTGTCGACACATGAGGCATTCTTTACCGACAACGTAGAACTCAACAATCCCAAGTTCAACCTTGTGTCCGACACCTTATATTATTATACAGACACAGAGTTTGCGAAGATAGTGACGCCGACCAACATAACCACTGAAGATGGAACTTTCGTCTATGGCGAAGCCGGCGACTACGATACAAAGATGTCGCGCGCAAACCTGCTCAATCGCTCGTATATCATCAAGGATATGCGAAAAATTATAGGCGACAGCCTCCACTACGACAAAACGACAGGCATAAGCGAGGCATTCGGCGACGTAATACTGACCGACGACGAGAACCTCTGTGCGCTGAAGGGCAACTATCTGTGGTATGAAGAAGCAACAGGCAATGCATTGGCAACCGACAATGCAGTGGCAATGGAGTATTCCAGCCCCGACACTCTGTATGTGCATGCTGATACGTTGCGCATGTATACCTTCAACCTCGATACCGACTCGGTATATCGCAACCTGCATGCTTACAACCACGTGCGAATGTTCAGCAACGATGTGCAGGGAGTGTGTGACTCGATGGTTACACTCGAACTCGACTCGTGTACATATATGTATGGACAGCCGATATTGTGGAACGAGCAGCAACAAGTGTTTGGCGAGGAAATACACGTTTACAACAACGACAGCACTATCGACTGGATACACATACTGCGCCAGGCAATGACCATCGAGCAACTCGATTCAGTCAGCTACAACCAGGTATCGGCACGCGAGATGATGTGCTACTTCAAGGATGGAGAACTGGAACACAACGAAGCGCATGGTAATGTGTACGTCACTTATTTTATAGAGGAAGACGACGGCTCGCGCCTGCTTGCAAACTACACCGAGACCTCACAACTCTTTCTTTACATGCAGGACAAGAAGGTGAACAAGATATGGATGCCCAAAGCCCAGGGCACCATGTTCCCAACCATTATGCTACCAAACGACAAGCGCTATCACGCCAACTTTGCTTGGTTTGACTACATACGTCCTGTTGACAAGGACGACATCTTTGTGTGGAGGGGAAAAGGCGAAGGCATGATGCTCAAGTCGACACCCATACGCAACTCACCACGTCAGAAACTATCGGACATAAAGGATAATTAATCACAACATAACTATGTCACTATTCAGAGTAAATAAGCCCCGGGGATTTCAGCACAACTACATATACTACGACCCTCGAAAGGAAAAGTTGCAAAAGATAGAAGAGAACGCAAAACGCGAGCTCGGCCTCTTGCCTGAGAAGGAGTTCGACCCTGAAGATATACGTGGCAAATTCGTTGGTGCTACGTCTCACCTCAAGCGGAGAAAGGAGAGCGGACGCAAGCCCATCTCGTCAGGCATTTTGATTATGATCATCATCTTGCTTATCCTCGTGATGAAGTATATCTACACAGGACGCGTCTTCTGACACGCTTGTGTGTGCCCTGCACGAGTTTTAACCTCTTTAATATAAATATTAAATGGACGATATAATACACTTGTTGCCCGACTCGGTGGCAAATCAGATAGCTGCCGGCGAAGTGGTACAGCGGCCTGCATCAATCGTGAAGGAGTTGGTCGAAAACTCACTCGATGCGGGGGCAAGCAAAGTGCAGGTACTGGTTACCGACGGTGGCCGCACTTGTGTGCAGGTCGTCGACGATGGAAAGGGGATGTCGGAGACTGATGCACGCCTGGCTTTCGAGCGGCATGCAACATCGAAAATCCTGCAGGCAGCCGATTTGTTCACACTCACCACGATGGGATTCAGGGGCGAGGCCCTTGCTTCGATAGCAGCTGTTGCACAGGTGGAACTCAAGACACGTAGGCCCGACGACGAACTTGGCACCCATATCGTGATAGCTGGGTCGAAGGTCGAACAACAGGAGCCGATAGCCTGTCCTGTGGGAAGCAATTTTGCGGTAAAGAACCTCTTCTATAACGTGCCGGCACGTCGTAAGTTCCTTAAGTCAAACCAGACAGAACTGACCAATGTGATAACTGATTTCGAGCGCATTGTGCTCACTCACCCCGAAGTGTCATTCACATTGTTCAACAACGGTGCCGAGGTGTATAATCTGCCAGAAACCAACACAAGGCAGCGCATTGCCGATGTGTTCGGAAAGAAACTGAATTCTGAACTTGTGCCGCTTGACGTCGAGACCACCCTCGTTACGATATCAGGATTTGTGGGACAGCCGGAATCCTCAAAAAAGCGCGGGCACAATCAGTTTTTCTTCGTCAACGGGCGCTATATGCGTCATCCTTATTTCCATAGTGCGGTGATGCACGCCTACGAAAATATCATTCCCGTAGGCGACCACGTGTCGTATTTCATTTATCTCAAGGTCGACCCCGCAACCATCGACGTCAATGTCCATCCCACGAAGACCGAGATAAAATTCGACAACGAACAAGCTATATGGCAATTATTGAGTGCAGCCGTGAGGGAGGCGCTTGGGCGTTATTGCAGCATCCCGACGATCGATTTTGATACGAACGACAAACCCGACATACCTACACTTATGTATGGCCAGGCAAAGTCGGCAGCTCCGCGTCCTGTGCCTATTACTACCGACTACAACCCATTCAACCTCGACAAGCCTACACAACATTCTCAACGCCCCATGTCGGGCTCGAATACGTCGCATTTTGATCAGGAAACACTCACTCACAATGCTCCTGCCGATGCCTTGAGCATGTACGATGAGGCGCTATCCATGTCCCAACATCATGGTGCCGACACCCAACCACAGCTCTTCGATACGCCCACCGAACGCCCTGTGGTCGATTCATCGGTGCCTTATTTCCAGTATAAGGGCCGTTATCTGGTGTTGCCCACAGCATCGGGATTGATAGTGGTTGACCAACATCGTGCCCATGTGTGTGTCTTGTTCGAGCAGTATTTGCAGACACTGTTTCAGCAGCAAGGGGTGTCGCAGGGACTCCTTTTCCCCGAGGTCGTACAGTTTACGAAGCAAGAGACCATCATCCTTGAAGACATCATGAGCGACTTGGAGTGTATCGGTTTCGAGCTCACCAGTCTTGGCGGCGGTTCCTATTCGCTCACCGGCATTCCCTCGGGCATAGATGGCATCGATCCTCAGCGTCTGCTCCACGACCTCATTGCCCGTGCCTCCGAAAGCGGATGTGCCAAGGATCTCGTACATCGCACCATCGCACTCGGCATGGCAAAAGCCGTGGCTATAGTTTATGGTCAGGTTCTCACCGACGACGAGGTCCGGCTTCTGCTGCAGCAACTCTTCTCGCTACCGTCATCCAAGTATACTCCCGATGGCAAACTTGTGTATGCAGTTGTCGACGATTCCGTCTTCGAAAAGAGTTTCAAATGAGCTTTGCGATACATAAGTCAATGTATAAAAATATAGCTGAAACTTTGCACACTTTTGCAATCTGTACGCAATATAATGAAGTGAAACGTTGAAAAAAACTTAAAAAAACGGCTCTTACATGAAATTTTTTTCAATAAAGTGTGTACTTGTAAACTAAAAATTGTAAATTTGCCGTCGAAAAGTGGACTGATAGCCGATAGGAAGCAGATTTTCCATTTGTAAAATCGGTATGTTCCACAGGCGTTTCTTGCCGCATGCAAATGATGACTACGTGAGTGAATAAAGCGGTTGGAACAGTATAGCCAATAAAAATATGTGAGAATAAACGTGAATGAAAACAAAGTAACGTAAGTAATATTAACATTTTAAAAAGAAGTATTTTATGAAGAAACTTTTGATTGCACTGGCTTTTGTCGGTCTTGGTACTGCAGCTAACGCTCAGACCACACAAATTGAAACACCTTCTAAGTACACCGTTGCCACCAATTCATTCTGGTCAAACTGGTACGTACAGTTGGGTGTTGACATGACTGTTCAGAATCCTTATCAGAAAAATCTGATTGACGACGGATGGCATGAAGGTCGTTCTTATGGTGTAAACGTTGCCGTTGGTAAGTGGTTTACTCCAGGTCTTGGTCTTCGTTTGAAGGCTCAGTGGGAGAATGGTGCATTTGCACACGCTTTCCGCAACACAGACCACGTAATCTATACTCCTGACTTCGAGAAGGGTGGTTACGGTGCTATCTATGGCGATGTTCAGTTCAACCTGAGCAACCTCTTTGCTGGTTATAGCGACACTCGCGTTTGGAACATCATCGCTTATCCACGTGCTGGTGTTATGCGCAACTTCGCTGCTAACCAGTACACTCCAGTACTTGGTGCAGGTTTGCAGAACACATGGAAGATCAGCAAGGCTGTAGGTGTTTACCTCGACCTCTCTTACAATGCTGCTTCTACTCGCGCATTCGGCTTCATCAACGAAGATGGAGGCGACGGAACTCGTCACCATGGCTATGCAGTAGCAGAAATCGGTGTAAACCTCAACCTGGGCAAGACTGGCTGGGACAAGGCTGTTACACTCGAGGCTTACAACGCACTTGCTGCTCAATCAGAGGCTGCACTTGCTAAACTGCGTGCCGAACTCGACAAGGAACGTGCTGAAAACGCTCGTCTGCGTGCCGAACTGGCTAAGAAGCCAACCGACACTGGTGGTTCTGTAAAGGTAGAGCGCGTAGTTGCTGCTACTACTACTTCTGTATTCTTCGACATCAACTCTACAAGCCTCAACTCAAAGAAGGACCTCATCAACCTCGAGGCTGTTGCTGCTGCTGCTAAGCAGACAGGTGCTAAGCTCGTCGTTACTGGTTCTGCCGACAGCAAGACTGGTTCATCTGCATGGAACCAGAAGTTGTCTGAAGGTCGTGCTCAGGCTGTTGCCGACGAACTCGTTCGCCTCGGTGTAAGCCGCGACAACATCGAAGTTAAGGCTGTTGGTGGTGTAAACGAAGTATCTCCTTACACTCTCAACCGTCGTGCAGTCGTAGCTTTCAAGTAATCTGAGGTTACTGACACGCAAAACACTATTTTGCCCGACTCATTTGTGGTCGGCATACAATACGGGGTGCCGCTTCTGAGCGACACCCCTTTTTGTATCCATCACAACATACTGTAGTGATACCCGAAAAATGAGTGCGCAGTCTCGACCCCGCGAGTGCGCAGTCTCGACCCCGCGAGTGCGCAGTCTCGACCCCGCGAGTGCGCGGTCTCGACCCCGCGAGTGCGCAGTCTCAGCCCCGCGAGTGCGCAGTCTCGACCCCGCGAGTGCGCAGTCTCAGCCCCGCGAGTGCGCAGTCTCAGCCCCGCGAGTGCGCAGTCATTTCTTTTAATCCTATATTACATCATAACTTTCTAATATGAAGAGAACAATATTTGCTGCTATAGTTGCAGCGGGAGTACTTGCTGCATGTACACCCAAGAATGAAAACCAATCAAACGAAGACAATATGATAACATCGAATCTTACACAAGAGTGGGACAAAGTGTTCTCGCTCAGCGACAAGGTGAACCATCGTAAAGTGACATTCACAACCCAGTATGGCTTCACACTTGCAGCCGACCTCTACGAACCCAAAGACGCTGAAGGCACATTGCCCGGCATAGCTGTGTCGGGACCATTCGGTGCCACAAAGGAACAATCGAGCGGACTTTATGCCATGCAGATGGCCGAACGTGGATATGTAGCTATGGCTTTCGACCCCTCGTTCACCGGCGAAAGCAGCGGTGAACCGCGCCGCACGGCATCGCCCGACATCAACACCGAGGACTTCATGGCCGCTGTCGACTACCTCGCTTCACTGCCGCAGGTCGATGCCAACCGCATCGGCATCATAGGTATCTGTGGCTGGGGAGGCATAGCTCTCAATGCTGCTGCTGCCGACACTCGCATCAAGGCCACGGTTGTATCAACAATGTACGACATGACTCGCGTGAGCGGTAATGGATATTTCGATTCCGACAACAACGAGCAGGCACGTCATGCAGCTCGCGAAGCCCTTGCTGCTCAGCGTCTTGCCGACCCTTCAGCCATGGCTGGTGGGGTGGTTGACCCACTGCCCGACGATGCACCTCAGTTCGTGAAGGACTATTACGACTACTACAAGACCTCGCGCGGCTATCACTCTCGCAGCGGAAACTCCAACGACGGCTGGCGCTCGATTGGTACTCAGGCCTATAGCAATGCCCGATTCCTTTACTACACCAACGAAATCCGCTCGGCTGTGCTCGTGATGCATGGCGAGAAAGCCCACTCGCGCTATTTTGGCGAAGATGCATTCAAGTATATGGTCGAGGGACGTCCCGAGGCTGGTATTGCCCCCAATCCATGTCCTGAAAACAAGCAGTTGCTCATCATCCCAGGTGCCTCACACTGCGACCTCTACGATGGTGGCTATACTGAACTTGAGGGAAAGGGTGAACCCAAGAACCTCATCCCATGGGACACACTTGCCGACTTCTTTGCTAAAAACATGTAATCGTTGCGTAAAATACATGTAATCAGTATAATAATTATATGTAATCAGCTTGATAAATACATGTAATTGGCATTATAAATACGTGTAATTGGCATTATGAATACATGTAATTGGCATTATAAATACATGTAATTGGCATTATGAATACGTGTAATTGGCTTTAAAAATACATGTAATCAATAGTGATCAACTATGCATAAATCAATATGGGTGGCGGAGAATATCTACTCCGTCACCCATATTTTCTTTCACTCTGTGGTGTCTTTCCTTTACCTTATCACTTCGGTAAACTCGGGTTGGGCACCTTCTGCCTTCGATTGCTGCACTTTCACTTGCAGGCTTTGTCCGTTTTCTTCGGCGGTGTAGAGGTAGTAGCATGTGTTGTCGCTCTCGGCTGAGGCCACAGCGGTTGGGGTTGCATGCAGCATGGGGTAGTCGCCACATGCAGCTTCGTAGCGCTCTTTGTCGGTATCGGTGAGTTCTGCTGATGCTGAATATTCGGGCGCAAAACCTTCACCTTCAATGTATTTGTTCAGTTTCAGGAAGTTCTCTACCTCGGCTGGTACGGCTTCCAGACGTGCGTTTCTCACTCCGTAGCCTTCAATCACGTTGGCTTCGGGTTGTGCTGCCTTGAGGTTGGCAGTGCTGGTGTTGAGGCCTCCGCTGCCGAATGTGCAGAATGTCACAATGGTCTTTCCGCTCAGGTCGGTGTTGTTGATGAATGTCTCGACCGGTGGTGCGTAGGTTCCGAACCACACAGGGTAGCCGAGGAATATGACATCGTATTGGCTGAGGTCGGCCTCTATGGGCTTTATCTCGGGCAGTTTTCCCTCAGCTTTCTCTTGCTGACAGCGCTGTATGGTGGCTTGGAAGTCACCGTCGTAGGGTTGTGTGGCTACGATTTCCTCGATGTCGGCACCGAGTTGTGCCTGCAACTCGTTGGCCACGGTGCGTGTGGCACCCGTCTGCGAGTAGTAGAGTACTAACATTTTGGGGCTTTCTTCGCTGATTGACTGCTTCTTGTCGGTGTTGCACGACAGCATTGCAAGTGCTGCAATGGCTAAAAAGATTGTACGTTTCATAGGCAATGATTTATGAGTTGATACACCCTGCAAAGTTAATGAAAATATGTGAATATTCGATTGCATGTAATAAACTTTTTGCATAAACGTGTATCTAAACATACGAATTAACTAACAAACTTTAATATTTATGAATTATTTCAAGATGTTGTTCATGGTGTTTATGGTGACAGTATCGATGAACGCACAAGATACCAACCCCGGCACCGAGACATTCAAGTCGAACTTACCGATTATTTTGATTGACACCGAGACTCAGCTGACAAACACCGAGAAGCGTCCCGCCCACATGAGGGTGATTTATGCTTCGGGACGCAAGCAGTACAGTTCCGACGAGACTGACTATCAGTACGATGGAACAGTTCGTATCAAGCTGCGCGGCAACAGTTCGCTCAGCTTTCCTCAGAAGAAATTCACCTTCGAAACATGCGATTCCGCCGAGAAGGAAGTCGATGTGCCCCTGCTTGGCATGCCAGCCGAGCACGATTGGGTGTTGCTCGCTCCATATACCGATGTGTCGATGATGCGCGATGCATTTGCCTTCCAGCTGTGGCGCGATATGGGCTATTGGGCTCCGCGCACAGTGCTTTGCGAGGTGGTGATCAACGGCCGATATGCAGGTGTCTACTCACTTGCCGAGTCGATAAAGCGCGGACCTGACCGCATGAATATCGACAAGCTCAAGAAGACCGACATCGAGGGCCGCGAGCTGACCGGCGGCTACCTGCTCCGTATCGACACATTCGACGACGATGATGCCACGTTCCGCTCCAGTGTGCCCGGAGTGGGGCAGGGCATGTTTATGAGCGACATCACGTGGACATGCTTCTATCCCAAGAAGAAAAGCCTGCAACCCGAGCAACTGGCGTATATCAGCAGCTATGTCGACACGGTGGAACGCGCTATCGAGGCCGACAACTATGCCGACCCTGTCGAGGGGTATGCCAAGTATATCGACGTGCCTTCGTTTGTCGACTACCTCATCCACACCGAGCTCAGCCTCAATGCCGATGCATATAAGCGCAGTGCCTACTTCTTCAAGGAGAAGCAGAATGCCGACGGGACGGGCGGTAAGTTGCATGCGGGCACCGTGTGGGACTACAACTTGGCATACGGATGTTGCAGTTTCTGTAATGCCGACGATATCAACGCATGGGCATTCGAGGGATGCAACACCAACCCGACCCCACACATGTGGATTCGCCTGATGGGCGACAAGGCATTTGTCGACAAGGTGAAAGCCCGCTATGCCGAGTTGCGCAAGGGTGCGCTGAGCACTAAGCACTTGTATGCCATCATCGATGGCTATGCATCGCAGCTGAAGGATGCCCAGAAGCGCCACTTCGACCTCTATCCCGAATTGCTCGGCAGCGAGACGAAGCGCAATCCTGCGGGTAGCGGCATGATGGCCGGAATGGGCGGCGCGATGCCCGGATTCGATATGAGTCAGATGCCTGCAGGCGGTTTCCCAGGCTTCCCGGGCGGTGGTGCCGGTGGTGTGCAAGGCGGTTTCCCAGGTTTTCCTGGCGGAGCAGCAGGCTTCCCTGGTGGCGCGGCTAATGGAGCACAAGGTGGTTTCCCAGGTTTCCCCGGCGGATTCGGAGGTTTCTTCGGCGGTTTCTTTGGTCGTTTTCCTGTAGCGCCCGATAGCGTTGCAACAGCTCAGGGAGGTGCTCCGGGCGGTTTCCCCGGCTTCCCTGGTGGCGGTGCAGGCGGTTTTATGGGCGGCTTCCCCGGTTTCCCGGGCGGTGAAGGTGGCGGTTTCGCAGGCGGATTCCCCGGCGCAGGTGGCATGCCCGGCTTTGCAGCTACGTTCGATCCATCGGGCAACGATGCCAATGCAATGGGCGGTGCGATGGGTGGCATGATGCTCTCGTGGTTCCGTTCCTACACGGTGAAGGACTATTCCGACGAGATAAAAATGCTGAAGCAATGGCTTGCCGACCGTCTGGCAGTGCTCGACGAGCGTTGGCTTTAAGCATTGCATCCGCAGACTTCACTTGTCAAACATTCGCAGACTTTAGCCCTGCGAGACACGCGACACCTTATTGATTGATGCGGCACGATTGATGGAATCCGACATGATTTCCGCCTTTCGTGCCGCATTTCTCGTGTTACAATCGCAAAAAGTTGCTAAAACATTTGGTCAGTTCATAAAATAGTCGTACCTTTGCACTCGCTTTCGGAAATGAAAGCCATGAAGACTCGGGGTATAGCGCAGTTGGTAGCGTTCCTGGTTTGGGACCAGGCGGTCGCGTGTTCGAGTCACGCTGCCCCGACAATCAACGAGCGGAATCCGCCTAAGGATTTCTTCGAGGGCGCTTAGCTCAGCTGGTTCAGAGCGTCTGCCTTACAAGCAGAGGGTCGGCGGTTCGAATCCGTCAGCGCCCACACAGGAAGAGAGATTGACACGTCAATCTCTTTATTTGTTTATAACCATAATCAGACATGCCGTATGAACGACTGGAAAGACCGACTGGGCGTGGTGTTTTCCACCAATCCCGACTACAACTACGAGACACAAGCCGACGAAGAGCCCGACACACTGCCCAAGAACCGACAGCGACTGAGGGTGAGCATCGAGAAAAACGGCCGCGGAGGCAAGGTGGTGACGCTGGTGAAGGGGTTTGTAGGCACAGCCGACGACCTGAAGGAAGTGGGGCGTATGCTCAAGAGCCGCTGTGGAGTGGGTGGCAGTGTGAAGGATGGCGAGGTGATAATACAAGGCCAGCTGAAGGAAAAAGTCATAAAGGTGTTGAAGGACGAGGGCTATTCCGACGTGAAATGACACTGCTCTCCGACGTGTCTGAAAGCCTACGTTGATAATCAAGCAAATACATTCTCAAGCCGTCCCCTGTGCTTGAGAAAGTCGTCCCCCGTGCAGGGGACGACCGTTTTCTGCACGAAGTACGACCGTCCCCCGCACGGGGGACGACCCGAAAGGCCGCAGTCGCAGTGCCGAAAGGCCGCAGTCGCAGTGCCGAACGACCGCAGTCGCAGTGCCGAAAGGCCGCAGTCGCAGTGCTGAAAGGCCGCAGTCGCAGTGCCGAACGACCGCGGGCATTTTCTTTCATAGTCGCACTCATGTATAAAAACCGAGGCGAAAGATGAATAATGCAGTCGTAAATATGCATTCTTTCGCACTTTCGTTTTCGTGTTCATTCATTTTTTCGTAACTTTGCAATTCAAATTCCAAAAGCATGATGAGCGTAGGACGCAGGCACACGATAGCATTGGTGAATCAGCACAGCGGAGTGGGAAAAACCACGTCGGCGATAGGGCTGGCACAGGTTTTGGCTCGTGTGTGGCGCCAGCGAGTGCTGTTGGTGGATGCCGATCCGCTTTCGTCGCTTACCGAACGGCTCGATGTCGCTACGGCCGCTCGCCCTTTGCTCGACGACTGCATGCTTGGGCGCGCCACTGCCCACCAGTGCCTTGTGGCTGTAGGCGATGGAATCGACCTGCTGCCATGCAGTGCAGGGCTCGTGGGTTTCGAGCTTGAAGCCATCAATCGCGACAACCGTGCTTTGGTGCTCCGACAGGTGTTGGAGCCTCTCGTGCAGGATTACGACCACATCGTGATCGATACTCCGGCATCGCTCGGACAGCTCACCGTCAATGCATTGGCTGCTGCCGACGAACTGATCATCCCGCTCCGCTGCGACTATTTCGCGAGCGAGGGCATGGCTGAACTGCTGAGCTTTGTGACCAAGATTAGAGCCGGAATCAATCCCGCCCTCAACCTCTGCACACTGCTTGCAACCCATGTAATCGACGGGTCGCGCTACGCGCAGCGCAACATGGCCGAGATTCGCAAGGTGTATGGGCCGCTGGTGGCCGATGCGGTAATCAGCGAAGGCGGCGACATGATGAAATGCTACGAGCTGTTGGTGGAGGAACTGAAATCAAAAAGAAGTCATAAGCACAGATGAAACATATTGCACACATATTCCGACTTATTGCGTTTGCGACCCTCGTGGTCGTGAGCGGTGGTGATGTGTGGGCGCAAGACACCATACAGAGCCGTGTGCCGAAAGCGCAGATACGGCGTCAACTGATGGTGGCAACAGCTGCCGACTCGGTCGCAGCCGCTGGCGGGCCGGCATCCGCCACTATGGCCGACTCGATAAAAGCCGACACTACGTCGGCGTTTGCCGATGTATCGACCGACACACTGCGTCTCTCGATGCTCAATGTCGAGCTGCCACAAGCTTCCGACGTGGCTTCAGCCTTGCAACAAGAGTCGAAGCAATTCATCCCCGACCCCAAGAAAGCCATGTGGCTCGCCATCGTGTTTCCCGGTGGCGGCCAAATCTACAACCGCAAATACTGGAAGTTGCCCCTCATCTACGGCGGTTTCCTGGGTTGCGTATATGCCCTCAACTGGAACAACATGATGTATCGCGACTACTCGCAGGCCTATATCGACATCATGGACTCCGACCCCGCGACCAAGAGCTACGAGAATTTCGTGCCCCGCGGCTATGATATCAACCGCAACCTGACACGTGTGCAAGACCTTTTCCGCCGCAAGAAGAACTACTACCGCCGCTATCGCGACCTGAGCATGTTTATCATGATAGGCGTGTATGCCCTCTCGATAGTCGATGCATACGTTGATGCCGAGCTCTCGAGCTTCGACATCAGCCGCGAACTCTCGATGAAAGTGCGCCCATCAATCATCACCGCCGAGAAATACGAGATGGCTCAGCGCGGCTCGCTGGCCACACAGTCGTACGGTGTGAGATGCAGCGTGAACTTCTGATAACCGGATACTTAAACCACATCGTATTACAGCCCAACCATGAACGAAGACAACAACAAGGACCTGCAAGAGGAACAGATGGTCGACGATGCCTTCCAACACCTCATTGACTCATACCTGCAGACAAAGCATCGCAAGAAGGTAGACATCATACGCAAGGCATTCAACTTCGCACGCCTGGCGCACAAGGGGGTGCGCCGACTATCGGGCGAACCCTACATCATGCACCCCATTGCCGTGGCACAGATAGTGTGCAGCGAGATAGGGCTGGGATCTACGTCGATATGTTCGGCATTGCTACACGATGTGGTCGAAGATACCGACTACACCGTCGAGGACATCGAAAACATGTTCGGACCCAAGATAGCGCAGATAGTCGACGGACTGACCAAGATATCGGGTGGAATATTCGGCGAGCATGCATCGGCACAAGCCGAGAACTTCAAGAAACTGCTGCTCACCATGAACGACGACATACGAGTCATCCTGATAAAGATGGCCGACCGCCTGCACAACATGCGCACACTGGGGTCACAACCGGCCAACAAGCGCTACAAGATATCGGGCGAAACACTCTACATCTACGCCCCGCTGGCCAACCGCCTTGGCCTCAACACCATCAAGTCGGAGCTCGAAAACCTAAGCTTCAAGTATGAGCACCCCGACGAATATGCAGCAATCATAAAGAAACTCGAAGCCACCGAAAACGAGCGCAACACCGTGTTCGACGAGTTTACGGCACCCATCCGCACCCAACTCGACGCTATGGGCATCGAATACGAAATCAAGGCCCGCATCAAGTCGCCTTACTCCATCTGGAGCAAGATGCAGACAAAACACATACCGTTTGAGGAAATCTACGACATACTGGCCGTGCGTATCGTGTTCAAACCCCGCAAGGGAATAGCCGAACGCAACGAATGCTTCAACATCTACGTGGCACTCACGCAAATCTACTCGTCACACCCCGACCGCTTCCGCGACTGGATAACACACCCCAAGGCCAACGGCTACAAGGCACTCCACGTCACACTCATGTCGAAGAAAGGCGAATGGATCGAAGTGCAGATACGAAGCGAATACATGGACGAAATAGCCGAGAAAGGCTTTGCTGCCCACTGGAAGTACAAAGAAGGCAATGTCGACGGCGGTCAGGAAGAGACCGAACTCGACAAATGGCTCGTCACCATCAAGGAAATACTCGACGACCCACAGCCCGATGCCATGGACTTCCTCGACACCATAAAGCTCAACCTCTATGCATCCGAGATTTTCGTCTTCACACCAAAAGGCGAAATACGCATACTGCCCACAGGCGCAACAGCACTCGACTTTGCTTTCTCCATACACACCGTAGTGGGAACACACTGCATCGGAGCCAAGGTAAACCACAAACTGGTGCCGATGACCTACAAACTGCAGAGCGGCGACCAGGTGGAGATACTCGCTTCGAGCAAGTCGACCGTCAACCGCGAATGGCTCAACATAGCCACCACTGCCAAGGCAACAACCAAAATCCTTGCTGCCGTGCGTAAGGAAGAACGAGCCATGCGCAAACAAGGCGACGAGATGCTCACACAGTTCCTTGCAAAACACGAACTGGTGAAAGACTCGGCAAATATCGACAAACTGTGTCGTCTGCACTCCATGGCCAAACCCGACGACCTCTATCTGGCCATCGGACAAGGCAACATAGTGCTGGGCAACGACGACGAATCGCGCCTGAAAGAAAAAGCAGGAGGGCGAACATGGAACCGCATCCTGTCCTTCGGCCGCAAGAAGAACGCCAAGGAAAAGGAGGCCGACACATCGACTGCAGCCAACACCATGCCAACCTACGACAAGAAGAAGCCCATCGTGGTGTCGGAGTCGGTCATAGGTCAGCATTTCCATCTGTCAACTTGCTGCTCGCCAATCCCTGGCGATTCAATTATGGCATACCAAGACACGACAGGCGATATATACATACACCAGCTGAAGTGCCCCGTGGCGCTGAGACTGAAAGCCAACTCGGGCAACCGCCTCTACGATGCCAAATGGAACATGGCAGGCACGCAGCAGTTCATAGCATCAATCAAAATCAATGGTGTGGACAAGGTCGGGATGTTGAACCAAATAACACAGGTGGTGTCGCAGACACTCAATGTCAACATCCGCAAGTTGGAAATCGAGGCACGCGATGGCATATTCGAGGGAACCATCATCCTCTACGTGCATAGCACCAGCGAACTGCAAACCATTGTCAAGGACCTGAAGAAAATACCAAACATAAAACAAGTGACTCGCATATAGATTGCGAGTCACTTGTTTTTTCACACTTTCAGTTTCACCTTACCCGCTATGTCGCGGCTCGACGTACCTACGTATATGGTGAATGTGCCGGGTTCTAAGCGCCATGCGTGAGTCGTCTCGTCGTAGAACTGCAGGTCTTGGTCGCTGATGTCGAAGCTCAGCTGCTGGTTTTCACCTGGCTTCAGCCCCACCTTCTTGAAGTGCTTCAGTTCCTTCATGGGGCGGAGCACCGAGGCTTCATCGTCGCCTACATATACCTGCACCACCTCCTTGCCTTCGCATGCACCGGTGTTCTCCACATTGAGGGTCAGTGTGCGGCCGCTCAGTTTCACGTTCGAGATGCGGAATGTGGTGTAGCTCAACCCGTAGCCGAAGGGGAAGAGCACCTGCAACTTCTTGGTGTCGAACCACCGATAGCCCACCAATACATCCTCCTTATATACTTCTGTGCCGTTCACCCCGGGGTATGCCTCGGGACCAAACGAGTGTGCACCGCAGTCGCTCAGACGGATAGGGTAGGAGAATGGCAACTTGCCCGACGGACATGCTACGCCCGCCACGATGTCGGCCACGATGTCGCCTGCGTCGCTACCCAGATACCATGCATGCAGTATTGCCGGCATGCGCTTCACCTCGGGCAGCTCGATGGCATTACCGCTCATCAGCACTGTGATGATGTGTGGGTTGACATCGAGCAGTGCGCTGAGCAGTTCGTTTTGCCCAAACGGCAGAGCCATGTCCTTGCGGTCGCGGCTTTCGCAGTCTTGTCCCTCCTCTTTGTTCAGTCCGCCCACATAAACGATGATGCTGGCGTTGCGGGCTTTCTCTATTGCTTCGGCTCTCAGACTCTCGGCTTGCTGGGCATTGATGCTATAGCCTTGAGCGTAATCCACCTTGCTGCCATAGCGGTCCTTGAAAGCTTTCAGCACCGATGTCTCGTGTTGTGGGTTCAGTTCCGACGACTGTCCGCCATGCGACAGCACACGTGTAGCGTTGTCGCCTACGATGAGTATCGACTCATACTGCGATGCATCCATCGGCAGCAGTGGACTCTTGCCCACTTTGTTGTTCTGAAGCAACACCACACCCTCGTTGCCAATCTGGCGCACGATGCGCGAGTGAGCCTCGAAGTCTTGGTTGCCAAATGTGGTGCGACCGTTCATTGCGGTGCGGAAGATGAGTCGGAGCACACGACGGGCCTTGTCGTTGACAAGCGATTCGGGGTATGTGCCGTTCTGTAGTCCTGCGAGGAAATCGAGTCCCAGGTAGCTGTCGTCAAATCGGAATTGACGTCCGCTTATACCTTTATCCGGTCGGCTCGAGGTGCCCATCTCGATGTCGAGACCGTTGAGCGCAGCTTCGCGAGCGTTGTGAGCACCGTCCCAGTCGGACAGTACAGCACCGTCGAAGCCCCATTCGCCCTTCAGTATTTCCTGCAGCGTGTAGTGGTTGTGGCATGCATGTGTGCCTCGTATCTTGTTGTATGCACCCATGATTGACCACACACCGGCTTCGGTCACCGCTGCCTTGAATGCGGGCAGATATATTTCGCGCAGTGCTCGCTCGCTCACTTCCACGCTCACCCCCATGCGGTTGGTCTCCTGGTTGTTGAGGCAGTAGT
>CAMVDC010000008.1 GCA_947166155.1 uncultured Prevotellaceae bacterium
AAGAAAGCCATGCGATACGACAGGATGCGGTCGACAACGGCCTGCGACAAGTCTTTGCTCACCATGATGCGCATACGCTCGCCATAATAGTTTTGTGCAAACCGAATACCGGCAGCTATCAACTCCTTGCCCAAAAGCACGATGCTGATAACAACCAGTATGTGTACGGCCTGCCCCCAGTCGAAACCCTCGGGCAATACCAAGGCATTGATGGCATCGACCGTGCGGTCGAGCACCACGGCATTGACCTGCGCAATCAAGGCACCCACCAGCGTGAGCACCAGGGTGGCAACTACCAACCAACGGTAGGGCCGCACATAAGGGCGTATTTTCTTGAGTAACTGAATGAGATTCATGGCATGGAAATCGGGATGGGATTACCCCACATGCTGTGAAGACTCGATAAGGCGCAACAGGTGTTCCACGGCATCGGCCTCGGGAATGTTCATCTCGACACACTCCTTGCCGCGATAGAGGCTCACCTTGCCACGACCGGCACCCACATAACCGAAGTCGGCATCGGCCATCTCGCCAGGGCCATTCACTATACAGCCCATGATGCCAATCTTCAATCCCTTGAATTGCGACGTGGCCGCCTTGACGCGGGCAATGGTCTGCTCGAGGTCGTACATGGTGCGACCACAACCCGGACAGCTGATGTACTCGGTCTTGGTGATGCGAGCACGTGCCGCCTGCAATATGCCATAGGCCACTGGTATCTCGTTCTCGGGGGCTTCACTCAGGCTCACACGTATGGTATCGCCAATACCGTCGAGCAACAGGGCACCGATGCCTACGGCGCTCTTCAAGCGTCCGTCCTCGCCTTCGCCCGCCTCGGTCACACCGAGATGGAGCGGGAAGTGCATATCTTCATCGTCCATAGCACGCACCATCAGTCGCATGGTAGTGGTCATGACCTGAGTATTGGATGCCTTGACCGAGATGACAACCTGGTCGAACTGCTCCTTGACACACACGCGGAGGAACTCCATACAACTCTCGACGATGCCTTCGGGCGTGTCGCCATAGCGACTCATGATGCGGTCGGAGAGTGAACCATGGTTCACACCGAGACGCAGAGCAGTGCCGTGGTGACGGCAGAGGTCGAGCAAAGGCACGAAACGGTCCTCGAGACGATGCAACTCAGCTGCATACTCAGCATCGGTGAAGTCTATCTTGCGAAACTTGCGCGCAGGGTCGATATAGTTTCCCGGATTGATGCGTACCTTGTCGGCATAGCGTGCGGCCAAATCTGCCACATTGGCATTGAAGTGGACATCGGCAATGAGTGGCACCGTGTAGCCATCGAGGGCCAGGCGGTTGCGTATGGCTTCGAGGTTCTCGGCCTCGCGAACTCCCTGTGTTGTGAGTCGTACATACTCGCCACCAGCATCCACAATACGCTTGATTTGCTCCACACACCCCATGGTGTCAGTGGTGGGGACAGTGGTCATCGACTGCACACGTATGGGGTTGTCGCCACCCATAGGCACATTGCCCACACGCACTTCTACTGTACGGCGTCGCATAGGCTCAGGATTTTATGTGCAAACACAGCTGCGTTCTTAGCTCCGTCGATAGCCATAGTGGCTACTGGCACGCCTGGAGGCATCTGGCAGATGGCCAACAGGGCATCGATGCCTTGCAACGCACCCGACTTGATTGGAACTCCGATAACCGGCAGCGACGTATAGGCTGCTATGACTCCTGGCAATGCGGCCGACATACCGGCACCGGCTATTATAACCTTCACCCCACGAGCCTTGGCACTCTTGGCATACTCGGCTACCTGCTCGGGATTGCGATGCGCCGACATTACATTTACTTCGTAGGCAATGCCTTGCTCCTCAAGGTATGCCTTTGCTTTTTCCATTACTGGCATGTCACTCTGACTGCCCATGATGATTGAGACCATAATATTATTTACTATTTGACGATTTACTATTTACTATTTATTGAGATATTTTGGCATTTACTATTTGACGATTTACTATTTACTATTTATTGAGGTATTTGGCATTTGCTGTTTAATGGCTTAGTCGTGTAGATTATATCCACACAAAAAGGATGAACATCAGGGCACAAAACATGCCGATCAAGAAGCCTACAATCACCTGAGCCAGCGAGTGTTGATGTAATACCATGCGGCAGGTACCCATGACACCTGCCATCAAGAGGATGATGCACATGGGCCACAAGGGATTGAAATAGAACAGATAGCTGAACGCGATGACGGTGCCGAAGAGTCCGCCCATACCTGCCATGTGAGTACTGACCTTCCACCATGCGTTGAGCAATGCACACAACAGGCCTGTAGCCAGCATTGCCAAAATCATGCCTCGCATGAAAAGAGCCGTGTTGAGCTGCATGAATATCATCACACATGCCACATAGCTTGCTATCGTAATGAAATAAGGCATGTGACGATGCTCGCGATGGCTGAGTTGCCAGTGTGACCACTTGTTGAGTCGCCTGAAGATGTCGATGGTAAGTCGGGGTATGATAACTGTGAACATGAGCACCACTGCCAGGATAAATGCCTTGTAGGTCCACGGCCACAAGCGCAGATAGCTATAGAAAAGCAACCAGATGAATGCCCATGTAGGTGCATAGAAGGGCGAAAAAACGGCGGAATAAATGTGCGCGAACTTTATTAAATATTTAGTGTTCACTGCCTCCATGAGTTTGTCGGTTTGTCGGTTTGTCGATACATGGCTGAACGTATGCCCATTTCGTTACGATACTTAGCCACGGTTCGACGACTTATGTTATGTCCACGTTGCTTGAGAAGGGCTTCGAGTGCTTGGTCGGAGTAAGGGTTCGACTTGTCTTCTTTGTCAATCAGTTCCTGCAATACCTGCTTCACCTCGATATGCTTCAACGACTCACCGTCGGCATTAGTGCGCGAGCGCAAGAAGAAGAAATCGAGCGGATAGAGCTGTCCGTCGATGAGTGCATATTTGTCCTTACGCACCCTTGATACGGTCGAGATGTCGATATGCGCCAGTTCGGCCACATCCACCAAGCGCATCGTGTGGAGTTGTGAGTCATCGTGGGTAAGGATAAAGTCGCGCTGCAAGTGTACGATAGCTCTCATGGTCTGCATGAGTGTGTGCTGTCGCTGACGCACCGACTCGATAAACATGCGGGCTCCTTCGACTTTCATGCGCGTGTACTCGAATGCCTCGAGTTGTCCACGATTGAGTTTGCCTGTAGCTTCACGATATTCTTTCAGTTGCCGGGCATAGTCGGGCGATACTCTCAGTTCGGGCACTTCGCCATGATTGAGTTCTATGTTTATCGCCCCTTCGGCCGTGGTCTCGATGATGAAGTCGGGCACGATGGCTTGGTAGCCCGTGTCGGCCGACTCGCTCAGTGCAAGTCCCGGACGTGGATTGAGATGAGAAATGCCATCGAGCGCTTTGCGTACGTGGTCTTCATCCACGCCAAGTGCGCTTGACAGCATTGTTATATTCTGTTGTTTGAAGAGTTGGAAATGGTCGTGTACTATAGTGTACTCGGTTTTGAGCAGACGAATCATGTCGTAATTATCGGCACTTGTCTCCGATAGTTGACGGTCGATTTGCAGTATCAGGCACTCCTGCAGGTTGCGTGCGCCGATGCCTGCCGGTTCAAACTTCTGTAGTGTCTGTATGGCAGCTTCGATATCGGCATCGGTAGCATCGATATTGAACTTGAACAGGAGGTCGTCGGATATGCCGCTGATACTGCGGTCGATAAATCCGTTGTCGTCGAGCGAGCCTATGAGCACGTCGATGATAGTGCGTTGTGTGTCGGTGGTATCGAAGTCGGCAATCTGGCTGTGCAGGTAGTCGATAAACGATTTGGTGTCGCCTATGGGTCGGTCTTGTTCCATGTCGCGCCCCGACCGCTGTGTATAGACGGGTATGTCCTCGTCATCGTAGGTGTTGTAGTTGTCGGAGTTCTCACTTGACTCATCCATTTCGTTATACTCGCGTTCGTCGTCCATCCCAGCCTCATCGTTACCGGTATCAGCATCGTAGTCGTGTCCTTCCTCAAGAGCAACATTGTCGAGCAGTTCAGTCTTGACACGGTCTTCCAGTTCCACGATGGGCAGTTCTGTCAATCGTGCGTTGAGCAGTTGCTGTGGTGTCAACTTCTGCAGCTGTCGCTCTGTCTGTTGCTGTATTTGGACCTGACTGTTGTTCATCTGCGTCGGCCGTTGAGAATCATGATGTAGTAGATGAGTGTGGCCAGTGAGCTGAGTGCAGCAACCACATAGGTGTAGGCAGCAGCTCGCAGTGCGCTCACGGCATGGTCGTGAGTGTCGGCATCGGTCAGTCCGCGTGAGTCGAGCCACTTCACCGCCCTTCGGCTGGCATCGATTTCTACAGGCAGTGTTATGAACGAGAAGAGCGTGGTGAGTGAGAATAGCACGACTCCGATGGTCAGCACAGTGGGGCTACCCGTATAGCTGAGCAACAACATTCCCCCGAGCAGCACCCATGTCATCCACTTTGAAGCGAAACTCACGACCGGCACCAGTTTAGATCGCATGGTGAGCGGTCCGTATGCCACGGCGTGTTGCACAGCGTGTCCACACTCGTGGGCCGCTACGGCAGCTGCCATGATGCTGTTGCTGGCATATACTCCTTCGCTCAGGTTGAGTGTCTTGTCGACAGGGTTGTAGTGGTCGGTGAGTTGTCCTGCCACACTTTGTACCCTCACGTCCTTGATGCCATAGTCGGCCAACATGAGTTCGGCCGTCTCTTTGCCGGTGAGTCCACGGAATGATCGTATCTGCGAGTACTTCTTGAATTTGTTTTGCAGGTTCATCTGTACCAGCCAACTCAGTACTGCGATACCAATGAATATGATCCAGTAGATCATTGAGTATGACAGTCCGCCTGTCATGCCTTCTGAGCCAAAAGTGTCGTACATGGGTGATAGTTAGATGTTAGGATGTTGTGTTGAGTTATAGGGTTATCAAGATGGGTCGCCATCCAGTGTTTCGTTGTAGTCGAGCTCGGCCTGCACCACGAAGAATACATCCTCGGGGTCGAAGTCGCCAATCTTGTCCTTCTTGGCTTGCTTCACTACGTGCTTGGCCACCTCGTCGAGGTCTACGTCGATATATCCCTCGCTGTCGGCCTGAGCGTCGGAAAAGTACTCAAGTATCACGTCGACGAAGTAGTATATATCGTCTTCGGTGAACTTGTCTTTCACGTCGATAGGCAGTTGGTTCTGTATGAATGCCACCTCCTGTGCATCCTCTTCTGCCGCCTTGATGAGTTCGTCGTCGATTGCAGCCATCAGAGTATTGCTTTGAGTTTTTCTTCGAGCACAGCCTTGGTTGTTGCTCCCACTTGCTTGTCGACCACTTGTCCGTCCTTCAAGAATATGATTGTCGGGATGTTGCGTATGCCAAACTTGGCAGCCAGATCGTCTTGCTCCTCAACGTCGACCTTGCCGATGATGGCTTTGTCGGCATATTCACCAGCGAGTTCTTCCACTATAGGTGCCACTTTCTTGCAGGGTCCGCACCATGTTGCCCAGAAGTCGATTACCACCGGTTTGCCTTGTGCCACCAGTTCGTCATAGTTTTGTGATGTGATTTCCATTTTGTTTTCCGTTTGTTTGTTATTGATTACTTATTAGTTTCTCGTCCTGCAAAGTTAGCAATTATTTTGTTATTACACAACTTTCGTGCAGTTTATTTGTGTTTACATCACTACAACTTTTGTGCCATCGACTATGTTTATGCCTTTTTGGCTTGTAGTGAGTGCTTGTCCTGCCAAGTTGTATATGGCTTTTCGGTTGTTGAGGTTGGATGTCACGCCGCGTATGGCTGTTGGCACCGATGGTGTTGAGCTGAAGCCTATGAAGCGTATGACGGCAGTGCCGCTTGGTGCCGTGAGTCCGAATATGGTGTTTCCTTGGCTGAAGTTGTAGGATTGTCCCTGGCATTTGTCGTCGAGTCCCGATGTCGCGATGTCCCACACGAGCAGTATGTCGCCTCCCTCGAGGGTTTGTGTGGTGGTGGGTTTCACGCTCGAGCCGTGGTTGGTGCCGTTAAACCACCACAGGTATGCGCTTCCGTCGGCCTTCGAGATGCCCGATGCACGGATGACGAAGTAGTGGTCGTTGGTGTTGATGGTGTATTTGTCGGCGCCGAAGTTGAGACACACGTTGTTGTTGCCCGTGGCTTTCACGGTGATGGTGTTGTCTTGTGTGCTGTAGCTTATACGCGACTGAGCCACTCGGGCGGCATCGCCCGTTGTGGCCCAGTCCTGTGCGTTGAAGCGGTAGGTAGTGACATATTGTTTACTGTATTCTTTCAGTAGTCTGAGGTAGTAGAGTCCCGGTGTGGGTGTGGTGCCCGATGCCACGATGCGGAATGTGAACGATGTCTTCACCTTTCCGTCGCTGCCTTTCATCAGTGAGTCGGGTATTGGGAACTCGTAGTAGTAGAAGCCGTTGACCGCACCGGCAAATGTGTTGGGCACGGTGTAGTCGGCTATCTTCACTCCGTCGATGTATATGGCACATACACGGCCGTGGTCGGCTGTTGTGAATCGGCATGCCACGCTCAGGTCGGATGCTATCTGATCGGTGTTGGCCAGCACATACTCGATGTATCCGCCCGACTTCACGTCGCGATATATCTCGCTGTTGTAGCTTCCTGATGTCGACGATGATGAGTATTTTGCCTGGTGTCCCACTTCGCTCTGCTGTTCGCCGGTACCTACGTAGTCGACTGTGCGTGCCAGGAATGCCTGGTTTTTGGCTTCCTCGGCAGCGAGCGAGCTTTGTGCAAACTGTTCGGCTGTCTGCTGATACCAGTAAATCATGTAGCGAGTGTGGTGGGTTGAGAAGAATGGTTGCATGTTGAGTTTGTGCCATGGAGTCTCGGCGTCGGTGCGTGTGGCATCGATGGTGAATTTCAGGTCGCCTGTCTTCTCAATCTTGCTGAGCACTTCGCTGCGCGGTCCTATGAGCAGTGGCGAGGAAACGACCGACATGGATGTGGCTCGGCTTCCCGGGGCGTGGTCCATGCGTCCTTCGCCTGCATATTCGTTTTTCAGGTCGTAGGTCGATGTGCTTGCAGCCAGGAGTATTGGGCCGTACTTGAATGCAACGTACTCCTTCAGGTTGGGGCACTCCTCGGTGCGGAGGGTCATGGGCAGGTCGATTTCTATCTTGTCGCCTTTCTTCCATGTGCGGTCAAGTTTCACATACGATGCCGCTCCTGCCCTTGCGCTGAATGTCTGGCTTTCGCCGTTGACACGGATGGCAAATGCATCGGTGGTCCAGAATGGGTGGCGCACTGCTATGGTGTATGTGCCTGCCTGGTTGACGGTGATGGTGGTCTTCTCTTCGTATGGGAATCGTGTGGTCTGTGTCAGTTTATAGTCTTTGCCGTTGAGGGTGCTGGCTGTAAACAGGTTGACGTACAGTGTGTTGTTTGCGTCGTCGTGGGTGTAGACAAAGTGGCCATACTTGGCGTGGTTTTCCATGCCGGTACCCACACAGCACCACATGCCTTCGTTCACCTTCGAGTAGATTTTGTAGCCTTGCGGGCGCAGTGTGGTGAAGTAGACGTATCCGCCGGTGTTGGGGTCTTGGGTCGAGAGTATGTGGTTATACATAGCGTTCTCGTAGTAGTCGGCATATCGTGCGGCATGTGTCATGTCGAAAATGTTTTCCGACAACTTCAGCATGTTGTTGGTGTTGCAGCTTTCGGGGCCGTTGAGGTTGTCGATATATCGGTTGGCTGCTGAGGGCGACATGAAGTGCTCGTCGACCGAGTTGCCTCCGATACACACGGTGCGGTTCTGCACCACGTCGGTCCAGAAGTTCTGTGCTGCGGTGCGGTAGGTGGTTGCCGTGCGGTCGAGTTGGTAGATGCGTTCGAATCCGATATACTTAGGCACCTGTGTGTTGGCATGTTTTCCCGACAGGAACGAGGTGTTGAGTGTCTGCATGCCGTCAATCATGCTGCGATGGCTGTATTTCTTGGCTGCATCGAGGTATTTCTTGTCGCCGAAGAGGCAGTAAGCATCGGCCAGGGTTTCGTTCATGCCTCCGTGTTCGTTGCCCAACACGTTTTGCATGTCGCCATCGCCCAGTTTCGACACTACGTCCACACTCCAGTCGCTCAGGCCGCGGAATAGTTCCTTGGCGGTCTCGTTGCCGCCATACACATAGGCATCGCGCAGTCCGGCCAGCACCTTGTGTTGGCAGTAGAATGGCACCCACCCGCCCCACTGCTTGTAGGGTTGGATGTTGCCCGAATAGAGTGCGGTCCATATTTGTGTGATGGGTTGTCCGCCTATGAATCCGCGCATTCCCTCGGTGTTCTTGTCGTATGCCCGCTGGCAGTCGTTGAGGATGTCGATACAGTAGTCGAGCCTCTCCTTCGAGCGTCGTGCCAGGTCGGCCAGTGCCGGGTCGTTTTTCGCAGCAGCATAGGTCATGGCCAATGCCGTGAGGTAGTGTCCGCCCACATGTCCCTCGAGGCTCCAGTCGCGTTGTCCCCAGTTGCCAAACGATGGGTGTTTCGACAGCCATCCATAGTATCGGCTCTTGGTGTCGGTAGTTGACGAGAGTCCGGCCTCGCGCACAAAGGGCGCCATCAGGCGGTCGGCATCATAGCGGAGCAACAGCTCGCCGTTGATAATCAGTGCATCGCGCAAAGGTCCGTCGGCCAGCACCACCTCGTCGAGGTCGAAATGCTGGGGATAGAGCATGCTTTGCGCATTCACATGCTGCAGGGGCATGAGCATCATGGCCAATACCACGCAGCAGACAGTAATAAATCTTCCTTGTTGTTTCATATTCGTTGACTTGTGTTTTTGTATGAATGTGTGTGCAAATTTACATAAAAAGAATGATACCGACACACACAATCGACAAAAAAAACTGTATTACCCTTCTTTTTTAGCTCATTCGCCCACTTCTTACACCACAGTCGGCCTATTATGCCACGCAGTTCGAAAAAAGTCCGAACGGCTCGGACTGACAGTTTACACCGCTCGGACTGACAGTTTACACCGCTCGGACTGACAGTTTTCACCGCATGGACTGACAGTCCGAACCGCACGGACTGTTTTCCCGGACTGCACGCAGAGTTTGACTGAAGCGCACTGGCGGGGTAATACATCCACCTTATTATATATATGTCACGCGCGTCATTATGTTACGGCACGCGCTTCGACACCCTCGGCCAACCGATGCAAGAGTGCATTTCACCCACCTACACCGTGTATTTTGGCGGTTTTACCTACAAATAATGACGAAATATAGTTTGCGAAAAGACTTTTTTTCGTATCTTTGCACACCGAGCCATCGTGGCAACACAGGCAACCGCCGGGCTCGACCATCAAGCATCGGAAAACTAATATCAAGTAACCAATATGTACCGACAAATCTTTGCATTGCTCTTCATGGCCGCCATCACATTGCAGGCAGGAGCCAAGGAGGTGCCACTCCTGGGCAACATCATGGCACGACAAACCACATCGCTCAACGGACCCTGGCACTACATCATCGACGTGCAGGAAGAGGGATACTACGACTACCGCATGAACCCCACACAATGGGGATTCTTCCGCAACGCCAAGCCACAGCGCCCCGAGGACCTCGTGGAGTATGACTTCGACAAGGCTGCCACCATGCAGATTCCAGGCGACTGGAACACACAGGACGACAGGCTCTTCTTCTACGAGGGCACCGTGTGGTTCATGAAGCGATTCCAACACAACAAACAAGAGGGACACCGCACCATACTATACTTCGGAGCCGTGAACTACGAGGCTATAGTGTATGTCAACACACAGAAAGTGTGTACACACATAGGCGGATTCACACCGTTCAACATCGACGTGACCGACCAACTGCGCGACGGCGAGAACGTGGTGATAGTGAAAGTCGACAACAAGCGCAAGGCCGAGGCAGTGCCCACACAGATATTCGACTGGTGGAACTACGGCGGCATCACCCGCGACGTGCTCCTGGTCGATGTGCCACAGACCTACATCGAAAACTACAAACTGAGCCTCGACAAGGCTGAGCCCAAAGCCAAGAAACGCACCATACAATTCGATGCCAACATCGACAAGGCCGAAGCAGGAGTGGAACTGACACTCAGCATACCCGAACTGAAAATCAACCAAACCCTCACCACCGACGCAGAGGGCAAAGTGAGCACCACACTGAGCGTACCTGCCAAAAACCTCACACTCTGGACACCCGAGAACCCCAAGCTCTATCAAGTGGAACTGAAACTGGGCAACGAAACACTTGCCGACCAGATAGGACTGCGCACCATCGA
The DNA here is from genome assembly GCA_947166155.1 of uncultured Prevotellaceae bacterium. Classification (GTDB taxonomy): domain Bacteria; phylum Bacteroidota; class Bacteroidia; order Bacteroidales; family Bacteroidaceae; genus Colivivens. Next base: position 10,316 of record CAMVDC010000008.1, read on the forward strand.
GACCCGCGGCAAGCAGATACTGCTCAATGGCAAGCAGATATTCCTGCGCGGAATAAGCATACACGAAGAGAAACCCAACGGAGGCGGACGCGCCAACAGCACAGCCGACGCTCACACACTGCTCTCGTGGGCACAGGAACTCGGTTGCAACTTCGTACGACTCGCCCACTATCCACACAACGAGTATGCAGTGCGCGAAGCCGAGCGTATGGGAATCCTCGTGTGGAGCGAAATACCATGCTACTGGACCATTGCATGGACCAACCCCGGCACATTCACCAACGCACAGCGACAACTCACCGACATGATACGTCGCGACCAAAACCGAGCTAACGTCATCATCTGGAGTATAGCCAACGAGACACCACACTCAAACGAGCGCGACCAATTCCTCAGCCGACTGGCACAACACGCCCGCAGCCTCGACACCACACGACTCATATCGATGGCAATGGAGGTGACCGGAGCATCGAACTACAAAAACCGCCTGCGCGACAACATGCACCAGTATGTCGACGTGGTGAGCTTCAACCAATACATCGGATGGTATCGCGACGTGAACGACGCACCCAAGATGGAATGGGAGATACCATACGACAAACCTGTGATTGTGAGCGAATTTGGAGGTGGAGCCAAATATGGCCTCCACGGACCCGAGAACCAGCGATGGACCGAGGAGTTCCAGGCAAAACTATATCGTGAAAACGTGGCCATGCTCGACAAAATCGAAGGCCTGTCGGGCACCACACCATGGATTCTGAAAGACTTCCGCTCGCCGCGACGAGTGCTCGACGGCATCCAGGACTACTACAACCGCAAGGGCGTATGCTCCGACAAGGGTGAACACAAGATGGCATTCGACGTACTGAAACAATGGTACGAAACCAAAAAATAATTACAGGAACCATTTAGTCATTTACTATTTTTATCATTTGCCATCCGGCATGTGCTGACCATGAAAGGCCAATACAGACGGGTAGAGGGCTATGTAAATTTTTTGTAAACTAAATGTAAACTAAATGTAAACTGTTTTTCTTGCACTACAATCGGAAAAGCCGTAACTTTGCAACCGCAACGGAAGCGAAGTTACGGCTTTTGTTGTATTAAACACATAAATTATTAAACACATAAATGCAACGCTTATGAAACGAAACACAGTATTACTTATCGCAGCTCTTTGCTGCCTCACCATGTGCGCCCAAAGCACCGACCGACCACAACACGTGCCCTACGGAGGCGAGATTATGTATAGCGGAAAAATACTCATGGCGATGGACTTATTCAGCCACGAAGGAAGCATTGAGCTCTACCAGTATCTTGAAAAGCAGCAAGAACGGCATGAGAAACAAAAGAAGAGAATCAACAAACTGAGAACTCGCATAGAGAAGATAGAAAGACAAAAAAAGAAACCCAATGAGCGGCTAAACAACAAGTTGAGCAAGCTTTATGATGAAAAATACGACCAGCCACATACGGAAGCAAAACTCCACCCAAACATCTTCATGGTCTACCCTTCGTTTTTCCAACCTTACGCCTTGGCTGTCGATACTTATCACAAGATGAGCGACGAGAGCAAATCACAAATCACCTACCTACACCTCAACGGCTTCCCCAAGGCCGACATGCCAATCAAAGCACAACCATCGGTCAGTGTGACAAGAATGGAGGTGGATGCCGGCGTGGCCGATTCGCTGCTTTTCCTGCTCAAACTGGCTAACATTGCTGCAACCTACAACGACCCTATTCGCTGGATGCTCGACGGAACAACATACTACTTCAAACATGATGCCAAGGTATCGCGCAGCCACAACGACGCGGGAGACAACCTCAATGCACTCATCAGTCTGTTTGTCAACGTATGCAACGCAGTAAAAGAAAGCGACCGCCAACGCATCGACGACCTCGTGCCCGAAATCAACCGTATGGTCCGCGTGTACCGGCAGATTGTGCCGCCCGACGTGCATATCGGCAACATCTGGGATTGAGTAGGTGACTACTGCCAAAAAACAGGCACGAACTCTTGCTCGTTTCTGAAAAAAACGCTAAATTTGCAGACGGAAAAGGACGCCGTGACGAAATAAATATAGGTGTCCCGACGTTATATATACATCATGAAACAGCTGAGAGTCCTACTATACGCCCTGTGCCTAATGGCCATCTGCTCGTGTTCCACACAGAAGAACACGAGCCTGAGCCGTGCTGTGCAGGCAATGAAGGCTCGATACAACACCTACTTCAACGGACATCAAGCATATCTCGACGGATATAATCAGCAACGCGACGGCAACAAAGACAACTATATGGAGCCGCTGCCCTACCTCATGATCGGCAATGCAGCCACAATGAAAATAGGTAGCGGACAGTTCGACCGTGCCATAGAGAAAAGCCAGAAAACCATAAAACTGCACAGCATAACCGTGAAACCCGAGGTGAGCGCATCGAAACGACGCACAGCCAAAGGCAAGGCATTGCTGGCACAAAAGGAATACAACCCATTCCTGCCCAAAGCATGGATGCTGATGGGACAGGCACAATTCCAGAAAGGCGAGTTCTTCGAGGCTGCTTCAACATTTGCCTACATCCAACGACTGTTTACCAACAAGCCCAACGTCATGGCATCGGCCAAGGTGATGGAAGCACGATGCTATGCCGAGATGGATTGGTATTTCGAGGCCGAAGACCTCATCACACGGGCCCGACGCGACAGCTTCCCATCAAGCCTCAACGCAGCAGCCGAGGCAGTGCTGGCAGAGTGTCAGCTGAAACAGCAACGATATGAAGATGCAATACCACACATCATCAGTGCCATGAAGTCGCAGAAAGGGACGATAGAGAAAGCACGACTCTACTTCCTGCTCGGACAACTATACCACATCACGGGTCAAGACCAACTGGCATTCAAAGCATTCAAGAAGGTGTATTCGAAAAATCCACCCTACGAACTGGAATTCAACGCAAGAATACAACAGTCGGAAGTGCTTTCGAAAGGACAGGCCAAGCAGATGATAAGCAAACTGCGACGCATGGCCAAACAAGAGAAAAACGCCAACTACCTCGACCAAGTCTACTACGCCATGGGTAACATACATCTGGCTGAAGGCGACACACTGAAAGCACTTTATGCATACAAAGACGGTGTGGAGAAATCGAAACGCGGAGGCATAGAGAAAGGTGTGGTGTGGAAACACTTGGGACAACTATATTGGGACCGCGAGGAATTTGTAAAAGCACAACCATGCTACGCAGGCGCACTCGGACTTTTCGACAAAGAGCGTGCCGACTACGACGAAGTGGACGAACGCTCGAAGATTCTCGACGAACTACTACCCTATGCATCGGCCGTAGAACTGCAAGACAGCCTGCAAGCACTGGCACGCATGGACTCGGTGGAGCGTATGGAAGTCATCGAGCGACTAATTGAGGAAGTAAAGAAAAAAGAAAAAGAGGAAGCACGACAAGCCAACCAAGAGGCCAACGCAGCTCGAAGTGCACAGACAGCAGCCGCCAACCGACAAACCAACACACCACGCACACCAGCCACAGCACAGGCTGCAGCACAATGGTACTTTTACAACACCACATCGGTGAATGCCGGCAAGACCGAATTCAAACGGAAGTGGGGCGACCGCCCACTGGCCGACAACTGGCGGCGCAACAACAAAACAGTACTTGCAGAACTGAACGAAAACACCGAGAACCCCGAAAACCCAGAGAGTCCCGAGAACTCTGAGAACTCTGAGAGCTCTGAGAACTCCGAGAACTCCAAAGCCACCGAGAACTCACAACCCGCCGACACCCTGCAACTCACCGACGAACAACGCGAAGCCCTCGAGAAGCAACAGGAATATGAAGCCGACCCCCACCGGCCAGAATACTACCTGAAGGACATCCCGTTCACCGAAGAGCAGATGGAGGCATCAAACACGCAACTCAAGGACGGACTCTACAACTCGGCCATCATCTACAAGGACCGCATGGAGAACTTCCCGCTGGCAGAGCGCACCTTCCAACGACTGCTCATCGACTTCCCCGACTTCGAGCATATCGACGAGGTGTACTACAACATGTTCCAACTCTATTCGCGCATCCACAACAGCGATGAAGCCGAGGCTTACCGACAGAAACTCATCAACGAGTTCCCCGACAACGAGCATGCCAAACTTGTGGCCGACCCACAGTTTGAGTTCAAAGCCCGCTATGGCAAACAAGTCGAAGACTCGCTCTACCAAGAAGCCTACGATGCATACCTGGCCGAAAACTACACAACCGTAATCGCCAATGCTGACTACACAGCCAAAGAATACCCCGATGGCGAAAACCGTCCACGATTCATGTTCCTCAAAGCCATGAGCCAATTATGTCAAGGCGAGACATCGGGTTTCATGACCTCGATGCGTGACATAGTGAGCACATACCCCCAAAGCACGGTGAGCGAACTGGCCGGACTCTTTGTGAAAGGAATGCAAGAAGGGCGACTGCTGGCAAGCGGCAGCATGAATAACGGGTCGATATGGGAGCGCCGCATGAGCCTGGGCGAAGACTCGCTGATGAACGACACTACATTCAGCGACGAGAAAAACAACTCGTGGCTCTTCATTGTGGCTTACGAACCCGACAGCATCAACGAAAACCAACTGCTGTTTGAGATGGCACGCTACAACTTCTCGAACTTCGCGGTGCGCAACTTCGACATGACTATCGAGAAGGCTATAGGTATCAACATGCTGCAGGTACGCTCATTCATAAACTACGACGAAGCATACATTTACCTGCACCGCCTGATGAACAACGCAGAAATGGCAGAGAAACTCGACGGGCTGAAGTTGTTTATCATCAGCGATGACAACCTGGCTAAGATCATGCGCGGACTCAGTTTTGCCGACTATTTCGAGTTCTATGACGAGGTATTCGACCGAGTGGGCAAACTGAACATCGACGAAGGAATCATCGACGAACCCAACGTCGACATCATGGACCCCGACGACCTCTACGAGCAGCAAGAAGACGCAGAGGAAGAAGAACTCTACTACGAGGAAGAAGAGAACTACATCTTCTAATCAAGGCCCCATAAAGCCACAAGGTCCATTAAACCCACAAGACCCATTAAACCCACAAGACCCATTAAACCCACAAGACCCATTAAACCCATCATCCCCACCATCCCCCCAATGGCAACCGAATCCACAACTCCCTCACTTGGCACCCTACTATGGGTCGACGACGAAATAGAGCTACTCAAGGCTTACATCATATTCCTTGAGAAGAAAGGCTATGAAGTAGTGACCGCCACCAACGGTCGCGATGCTGTCGATATGTGTAGCGAACGCACCTTCGACCTCATATTCCTCGACGAGAATATGCCAGGACTGAGTGGCCTCGAAACCCTCTCGATGATAAAAGAGACTGGCTGCACAACACCTATAGTGATGGTGACCAAGAGCGAGGAAGAAGACATCATGAATCAAGCCATAGGGTCGAAGATTGCCGACTACCTCATCAAGCCCGTAAACCCCAACCAGATATACCTCACCATAAAGAAGCATCTGCACAAGCGCGACCTCGAGACCGAAGTGACCGACAGCGGCTACCGTCAGAACTTCGGGTCGATAGGCATGCAAATCAACGACTCCTACAGTATTGACGAATGGAAGGAAGTGTATCGCAAGCTTGTGTTTTGGGAGTTGGAGCTTAGCACCATAGGTAGCAGCATGACCGAGATGCTCATGATGCAGAAAGCAGAGGCCAATCAGGCATTTGCCAAATTTATCAAGAAGAACTACCTGGGATGGATTGCCGACAGCCAGTCGCGCCCCCTGATGAGTCCCGACATATTCAAGCGATGCGTGTTTCCCGCCATCGATTCGGGACGGCAAGTGTATCTCATCGTGTTCGACAACTTCCGCTACGACCAATGGAGGGTGATAAGCCAGGAGCTGACCGACAACTTCACTATCGACGAAGACCTCTACCTCAGCATCCTTCCCACCGCGACCCAGTATGCACGCAATGCCATCTTTGCAGGCTTGATGCCCGAACAGATATCGCAGATGTTTCCCGACCTCTGGGTCGATGAAGACGAGGAGGAAGGCAAGAACCTCAACGAGGCACCACTGGTGGAGACACAGATACAGCGCTACCGCCGTCACGACACTTACTCCTACACCAAACTCAACAACTCGACCGACAGCGAACGCCTTGTCAACCAATTCCACACTTTGGCAAAAAACGATGTGAACGTCATCGTGGTCAACTTCATCGACATGCTTTCACATGCACGCACTGAGTCGCGAATGGTGCGCGAACTGGCGTCCGACGAGAATGCCTACCGCAGCATCACACTCTCGTGGTTCAAGCATTCGCCAATCAGCGAGCTATTTAATCAGCTGGCAGCCACCGATGCCAAAATTATCATAACCACCGACCACGGGTCGATACGAGTGAACAACCCAGTGAAGGTGATAGGCGACAAGAATACCAACACCAACCTGCGCTACAAATTGGGCAAGAACCTCAGCTACAACCCGCGCGAGGTGTTTGAACTCAAAGACCCACGCAAGGCACAGCTGCCGGCACCAAACCTCAGCACAACATATATCTTTGCACAACACGGCGACTTCTTTGCCTACCCCAACAACTACAACTACTACGTGGGCTACTATCGCAACACCTTCCAACACGGAGGCATCAGTATGGAAGAGATGCTCATACCGCTCGTAACCCTGGAAAGCAAACGTAAACGATAGGCGAATAAAAGCAGAAGCAAACGATAGGCGAATAAAAGCAAACGTAAACGATAGGCGAATAAAAGCAGAAGCCGTAATAATCGGTTAACAAACAATAACAGCCAACCAAGCTACCATCAAGCAATAACAATGGAAATAACGATAAAATCACTGGAGCACATCGACGAGGCAGCCCGTCAGTTCGCCGGGCAAATGGGCACAAACGACATCATTGCCTTTTATGGCAAGATGGGTGCAGGCAAGACCACATTTATCAAGGCCCTGTGTCAGCAGTTGGGAGTGACCGATACAGTCACCTCACCTACTTTTGCTATAGTCAACGAATACCTCGACGGTAAGCAAAACCCTATCTACCACTTCGACTTCTACCGCATACGCCGTCCCGAGGAGGTGCTCGACATAGGGTTTGAGGACTACATTGGCAGCGGCAGCCTCTGCCTGATAGAGTGGCCGGAAATGATTGAGGACTACCTGCCCGACGACATCATGCGTGTCTATATCGACGAGCAACCCGACGGCACAAGGCTCATACACACTTAGCCTCTCGACCATCATTTCGCTTCCACATCATTTCATCTTCATTCAGCAAATCACTTACCACCATCCACATGCACGATTTCATTCATTTACATACCCACACTCAGTACTCCATACTCGACGGCCAGGCCAGCATACAGAAGTTGGTCGACAAGGCTATCAACGACGGTCAGCGAGGACTTGCCATTACCGACCACGGCAATATGTTCGGCATCAAAGAGTTTTTCAACTATGTGAAGAAACTTAAAGGCAAGAACCCCGACCTCGACTTCAAGCCCATATTCGGCTGTGAGGTCTATTGTGCACGTCGTGGCAAACAGCGTCGCGAGGAGAAAATCGACAGCAGCGGATGGCACCTCATTCTGCTTGCTAAAAATGCTCAAGGCTATCACAACCTCATCAAGATAGTGAGCCGGGCTTGGGTCGACGGATTCTATTCGCGTCCGCGCACCGACCATGCCGACATAGAGCGCTTCCACGAGGGACTCATCTGCTGTTCGGCATGTATCGGCGGCGAGGTGCCGAAAAAGATTCTTGCCGGTCGTATCGACGAGGCTGAAGAAGCCGTGCAGTGGTTCAAGGCACTGTTTGGCGACGACTACTACCTCGAACTGCAACGCCACGAGGTGAAGAACCCCATGCAGCGTGCCAACCGCGAGACCTACGAACTGCAGAAGCGCTGTAATGTGGAGCTGATACGCATGGCTCGCAAGTACGACATACACCTCGTATGCACCAACGACGTCCACTTCGTCGATGAGGACAACGCAGAAGCTCACGACCGCCTGCTTTGCCTCTCGACCGGCAAAGACCTCGACGACCCTAAGCGCATGCTCTATTCCAAGCAGGAATGGATGAAGACTCGTGCCGAGATGAATGCCATCTTCGACGACATACCCGAAGCACTCGACGGCACCATCGAGGTGCTTGAAAAAGTCGAGACCTACAACATCAACCACGACCCCATCATGCCCAACTTCGACATACCGGCCTCATTCGGTACCGAAGAGGAATATCGCAGCCGTATCACCGAGCAGGAACTCTACGACGAGTTTACACGCGACGAGAACGGCAACGTCATCATGAGCGACGAGGAGGGGCAGAAGAAGATAAAGAAACTGGGGGGCTACGACAAACTATACCGCATCAAGTTTGAAGCCGACTATCTTGCCCACCTCGCCTACCAAGGAGCCAAGAAATACTATGGCGACCCCATCCCCGACGATGTGGCACAGCAAATAAAGTTTGAGCTACACATCATGAAGACCATGGGATTCCCCGGCTACTTCCTCATCGTGCAGGACTACATCCGCGCAGCCCGTCAGGAACTCGGCGTGTGGGTTGGTCCCGGTCGTGGTTCGGCAGCCGGTTCGGTCGTGGCATATTGCCTCGAGATTACCCGTGTCGACCCCATGAAGTACCACCTGCTGTTCGAGCGATTCCTCAACCCCGACCGCATTTCCCTGCCCGATATCGACGTCGACTTCGACGACGACGGCCGAGGCAAGGTGCTGCAATGGGTCACCGAGAAATACGGAGCTGAAAAAGTGGCACACATCATCACCTACGGCACCATGGCCACAAAACTCGCCATCAAGGACGTGGCTCGGGTTCAGAAAGTACCGCTTCCCGTGGTCAATGCCCTGTGCAAGGCAATCCCCGACCGCCTGCCCGACGGCAAGAAGATGAACCTGAAGAACGTAATCGAGTGTGTGAAGGAAGTGCGCGATGCAGCAACCTCGCCCGACGAGAACCTGCGCACCACCATCACCTATGCCCAGATGCTCGAAAACAACGTGCGCAACACCGGCGTACATGCATGTGGCACAATCATCTGTCGCGACGACATCACCGACTGGGTACCGGTCAGCACTGCCGAGGACAAGGAGACACACGAAAAACTCAACTGCACACAATACGACGGCCACGTAATCGAGGAGACGGGCCTCATCAAGATGGACTTCCTCGGCCTCAAGACCCTTTCACAGCTCAAGGAGGCCGTCGAGAACATACGCGACAGCCTCGGCATCGAACTCGATGTCGACAACATCGACATCAACGACCCAGCCACATTCCGACTCTATCAGGATGGGCGCACCATCGGCACATTCCAGTTCGAGTCGGCAGGCATGCAGAAATACCTGCGCGAGTTGCAACCCACAGTCTTCGAAGACCTCATCGCCATGAACGCCCTCTACCGACCGGGACCTATGGAGTATATCCCCTTGTTCATCAACCGCAAGAGCGGACGCGAACCCATCACCTACGACATCCCCGACCAGGAGCAATACCTGAAGGAGACCTATGGCATCACCGTCTATCAGGAGCAGGTCATGCTCCTCTCCCGCCTGCTTGCCGACTTCACCCGCGGCGAGAGCGACACCCTGCGCAAGGCCATGGGTAAGAAACAGAAGGACAAACTCGACGAGCTCAAGCCCAAGTTCATAAAGCAAGGCACAGCCAAAGGGCATTCCAAGGACAAACTCGAGAAGATATGGAACGACTGGGAGAAGTTTGCATCCTATGCCTTCAATAAGAGTCATGCTACCTGCTACTCATGGGTGGCATTCCAGACCGCATTCATCAAGGCCAACTACCCAGCCCAGTGGATGGCAGCCGTCATGAGCCGCAGCCTCGACGACATATCCGAGATATCCAAACTCATGGACGAATGCCGCTCCATGGGCATACAGACCCTCGGCCCCGACATCAACGAGAGCCGCGAGAAATTTTCCGTCAACCCCCACGGAGCCATCCGCTTCGGTCTCGCTGCCGTCAAGGGCGTGGGCGAAAGCGCCGTGCGCACCATAGTCGAGACACGCAACAGCCACGGACCATTCCGCGACATATTCGACCTCGTCGAGCACGTCAACCTCACTGCCTGCAACCGCAAAAACCTCGAATGCCTGGCATGGGCCGGTGCCTTCGACTCCTTCGGCTTGTCGCGCGAACAATATTTCGCACCCGTCAACCCCCACAGCGACGAGCAATTCCTCGACACCGTAGTCCGCTACGGCAACCGCTATCAGGCCGACCAAGCCGAGGCACGCGGCAGCCTCTTTGGCGACATCGAGATAGCCATTGCCCATCCACCCATACCCACCACATTCACCCCTCTGTCGCACATCGAGCGCCTCAACCGCGAGCGCGAACTCGTCGGCATCTACCTCTCGGCACACCCCCTCGACCCCTACAGCCTCATCATCAACCACGTGTGCAACACACCCCTCGACCGCCTCGACGACCTCAAAGCCCTGCGGTCCCTTGCCGAAGTCACATTTGCCGGCATAGTGACCGACATACGCCTCGCCACCACGCGCGACGGCTCACCATGCGGATTCGTGAAAATCGAGGATTTCAACAACGCCCACACCCTGCGCATCTACGGACAGCGGTGGGTCAACGTGCGTCACCTCTTCAACCTACAGGAAGCCATATTCGTGCGCGCAAAAGTCGTGCAGCCCTTCCGCTGGAACCCCGACCGCCTCGACCTCGACATCCAGTCGGTCACCCTTCTGGCCGAAGCAGCACCGCAGCTCATTCACGGCATCACCCTCTCCATCAATCCTGCCAACATCTCCCAGCCACTCGTCGACCATCTCGCACAGCTCGTCCAGGCCCCCGGCAGTCAGCGCGCCGCACTGCGCATAGTGCTCCCCCCCTCGGGCGAACGGCCCGTGCCCCTCACCACCTCGCTCACCGTCACCACCGGCTCGCCACTCCAGCAGTTTGTGGCCGCACATCAGCAGCAGGTAAGCATCGAGATAGAATAATCGGTGATGACAGGCATCGGGATAGAATAATCAGTAGTGACAGGCATCCAGATAGAATAATCGGTAGTAGGGATGACAGGCATCGGGATAGAATAATCAGTAGTGACAGGCATCGAGATAGAATAATCAGTAGTGACAGGCATCGGGATTTGAGCAATCGGTGATTGCTGTCATCCTCAGTCCGAATAAAAAACGACACGACCACGCCCGCAGTTTTTTGCGAGCGCGGTCTTTCTGTTTTGTGAGTGCGCGCTTTCGAGGCTGCGAGTGCGCACTCACAAGCCCGAGAGTGCGCACTCATTTTTACCCCCCTATACAAGTATCTGTAGAGGGGTTTATTTATACTTGCTTTTTGTGCCTCACGAAGTGGATGCATTCGACGAGGAGTTGGCGACTGGTGAGCGCCAGCATGGCGATATAGAGTGTTGCTGCCACGGCGATGCGGGCAAGGAGTAGCAGGGGTGTGGAGGTGATGGAGAGGGTGAGGAAATGGGCGGTGGCGGTGGCGAACGCTGCCATAAGGAGGAATGGGAGTGTGGCTTTCAGTGCCGAGAGGGGGGTGAGGCGTATGTAGCGCCACAGGAAGGTGTGCCACACTATGAGCCAAAGGACCTGCAGGAGCAGGTAGAGCACAATCATGAGCCACAGACCCGATATGCCCCAGAGCTGTAGGTGGAAATGCTGCACGCCGTAGATGATGAGCAGGAGCAGGAGGCTCTGGATGATGGTGTTCCACATGTATACTTGTGATTTCCCGCGACTGATGATGAAGTTGGAGTAGAGGGTGGCGATGGGGATGAAGGCTCCGCCGATGGCGAGCAGCTGCAGGTAGTCGGCTGCGGGCAACCAGCGGGCGGGCAGCAGGCCTATCACCTGGTGAGCCACAAGGCTGAGACCGAACAGGGCCGGGAAGGAGACGAGGGCGGTGAACTGCAACATCTTGAGAAATGCGCGGCGCAGACGCTCGGGGTCGGTGCCTACTTCGACAAACATGGGTTGTGCCACTCCCTGCACCATGCCGCCGATGGTCTGACTGCCCATGAGGTTCCATTTGTTGGCTTGGGAATAGTAGCCGATGCTGCTCTTGGGGTAGAAATGGCCGAGCAGGCTCTCGAAGGCATATTTGTTGATATTGACGAAGAGGTTGGTGACGAGCAGTCGGAGGCTGAACGGCAGCATGTGGCGAATGGGGACGAAGCTGATGGTGAGTGAGGGTCGCCAGCGTGAGTAGTGCCAGCTGATGATGGCCGTCGCGCCTACAAACACGATGCTTTGCGTGGCAATACTCCAATATGCCATGCCCGACACGGCCATGGTGATGCCTGCCAATCCCGAGAGGAGCAGGGCAAGGAGGTTGCATATTGTCTGTTCGCGCACTCGCATCTGCTTGAAGAGGATGGCGCGCGGCGTGATGGAGAAACTGGCGATGAAGAACCCGAGGAAGGCGTAGCGCGAGAGGTTGACGAGCCGCTGGTCGTGGTTGTAGTCGGCTATGAGTGGCGCACAAAACCAGAGGATGATGTAGATGACGGCGCTACACATGATGTTGAACCAAAAGACGGAGTTGTAGTCGCGATGTGTGGGATGCCGACGGTTGGTGAGTGCAGCCACGAATCCGCTTTCCTGCAACGATGCAGCAATGGCGGAATAGATGCTGAGCACAGCCATCATACCGTAGTCGTCGCTGCTGAGGTAAAAAGTGAGCACGACTCCGAATACTACGTTGAGTATCTGCATCGACCCGTTGCTGATAAATCCCCACAGCAACCCGCGAGCTGTCTTTTCTTTTAGTTCCATTCTTCGGTTTTTAGGAGGTAGAAAACTATGAGATTTACGATTTATTGTTATTTACGATTTGACGATTTACTATTTACTATTTATGTACTATTTAATTATTTGGAATGGAAAGGAATGGAAAAGACGGACCCTCCCCCCGGCCCTCCCCCTTTATGGGGAGGGTGTCCATCCGGAAGGCCTTCTCCCCATAAAGGGGGAGATGCCCAAAGGGCAGAGAGGGTCTGTCCTTTTAACTTCCCTTCTACTCCCTTTTAACTTCCTTTCAATTATTCAGTGAGTGGACTAATTGCTCACACTCACCCCCACTCCGTTATACATTATCCGGTAGCGATACAACCCCCTCACGGCGCGCTCCTCGTCGGTATCTGCTCCGACAATCCATCCGTAGTTGTTGAGGTCGTAGGAGTTGCCGCAATGTTTGCACAGGGCCGTGCCGCCATCTTTCAGGGTGAGGCGGTGGCTCTGCCGGTCGCACGATGGGCATGCAAGGTCGTAGGCCAGATGGTCGTAGCCCCCGTTGGCATTGAGGTTGTTGCTCGTGCCTATGATAAGGCCTCCAAGCCCATATTCAAACTCGCGACTGCCTATCTGCGAAAGGGCATAATCGGTGCCCTTGCCTATAGGACCCTCGATATGCAACTTGCCGTTTATGGGGCGGATGGTGACGAACTGTCCTGGATTTCCTATTGCATTGTAGAGCTCGGTAGATGCAACCACTTCGTAGTAGAATCGCACTGGGTACTTGGTTGAATACGTGCTGTTGACATCGTCGGAACACGACATGGTCAGCACCGTCATGACGAGCACAAGACACATGAACGACATGCTGTCGGTCATTCTGCAACTAAAACGATATTTCGGGAATGCTGATAATTTCATCTATTCTGTTGAGTTCTTCGGTTGTAAATGTGGGGTTATCCAATGCTGAGAGGTTACTCTCCAACTGGTTCACACTCGATGTGCCGATAATGACCGACGTGACACGCCCCTCGGCCAGCACCCATGCAAGGGCCATCTGCGCCAGCGACTGTCCTCGGTTGGCTGCTATCACACCCAGTTGGCGCACTGCCTCTAAGCGTTTAGGGGTGATATGAGCGGGGGTGAGGAAAGGACTATGTTTGGCCACACGACTGTCGGCGGGGATGCCATCGAGATACTTGCCAGTGAGCAGACCCTGAGCCAAGGGTGAAAAACAAATGATGCCGCTCCCGGCAGCCACGGCAAGGTCGAAGTTGCACTGACGTGCCTTGAGGTCGAACATCGAATATCGGTACTGACTCAGCAGGCAAGGCACATGCTCGCGTTGCAGGTAGGCATAGGCCTCACGCTGCTTATCGGCAGGATATTTCGATATGCCCACATAGAGGGCCTTGCCTTGACGCACCAAGTCAACAAGTGCCTGCATGGTCTCCTCGATTGGGGTTGCAGGATCGTAACGATGTGAATAGAACACATCAAAGTATTCGAGCCCCGTGCGCCGCAAGCTTTGGTCGCACGATGCCATGATATTCTTCCTCGACGACCCCGTGCCATAAACTCCGTTCCACATGTCGTGTCCTGCTTTCGAGGATATAAGCATCTCGTCGCGATGAGCGTGGAGGTCGTCCTTCATGATTCGGCCGAATGTCAGCTCTGCGCTTCCAGGTGGCGGCCCGTAGTTGTTAGCGAGGTCGAAATGACAGATGCCGCGGTCGAAGGCCGTAAGCACCATATCGCGCGCCACTCCATAGTCGTCGTTGGCCCCGAAGTTGTGCCACAACCCCAGCGACATCACAGGCAACTGAATGCCGCTATGCCCCGATTGTCTGTACTGCATTGTCATAATTTATAGAGTGTTTTCGTTAAGCCAGATGAGTTGGGTGCCATGCCATGGCGAGAAAACGTCTGAATTTATTCTAAGTAATAAAGTGAAAAACATCCGTATGCCTATTGGCGTCGCTCACCCACGATGAGAAACACCTCGGGCTTCAGCTGGTCGGGCAGTTCCACAGCCCTGAGTTGCAAACTGCGCACCCACGCGGCAACCTCCACTTCGCGCATCGTGTAGAGAATGTTGCGGAATTCATCGGCCTGCTCCTCGGTATATGCATCGGCAGGAGTACCACGGAAGCGGTCGAGCTCTTCGTCGTCGAAATACTCTATCTCCTTACTTACTGCTGCCAACAAGCTGTCGCGCTCACACACCTCGTGCTGGCCGCAACACTCCATGTCCTCCACCTGTTTCAGTGTGGGCAGTTCGCTTATCTCGCCCCGCTCAAGCTGGCGATGAAGCCTGCGATTGCGCAGCCACCCAAGCAGGGCAGCTACCACGGCAAGCAATATGAGTGAAAAAACGAGGTATATCATAATAATCCTGCTGCGCTGAGGTCGCGCCAATATGTGGGATAAGACTTGGTTACCACGTCGGGGTCGGCAATGCTGAGGTGCTTCAGTTTTATGGCACACGGAGCGAAAGCCATGGCCATGCGGTGGTCGTGGTATGTTTGGATTACCGGGTTAGCCTGTGGGGTGCAACGACCGCCGTCCCACCCTATGGTCGACTCGCTGGTTTGAACCACATACCCCAGTTTCATGAGCTCGGTAGCGAGTGCTGCAATGCGGTCGGTCTCCTTTATGCGCAGTGTCTGCAATCCTGTAAACACAAACGGCACATCGAGCATACAGCAAGTGACTACAATGGTCTGAGCCAGGTCGGGACAACGTGTGAAATCGTAGTTAAATGGTCCTGATTGGCTCCGCATACTCACATAGCTCTTGATTCTTTCGAATATGTCATCACACACCTTGTCGCCCTGCATGCTGTCGTAGTTCAACTGCTTGCGAAACTCGATGGTGCCAGAGTGGCTCAGCGCTTCAATCTCATACCAATACGAGGCGGCCGTCCAGTCGGCTTCAATTGCGATGTCGGCTGGAGTGGTGATTGGCGATTCATCGATGCGTATCACCCGCTCGTCGACCCAGCAGGCCTTAGCCCCGAACTGTTGCATCAGCGAAATCGTGAGGTCTATGTATGGCCGCGACACGATATCGCCCTCGAGTGTGAGTGTCAGTCCGCCCTTCAGTGTGGGAGCAATCATGAGCAGCGCCGATATGAACTGCGAACTCACGTTGCCTTTCAGCACGAGCTGTCCGCCGTGCATGTCGGGATTTCCCACTATGTGTAATGGCGGGAATCCCTCCTCGCCTCCATACTCTATGTCTGCCCCCAGGCTTCGCAATGCTTCGACCAGAATGCCTATCGGTCGCTGACGGATACGCTCGGTGCCGGTGATGATGTATCGTCCGCTTGTCACTGCCAGATAAGCCGTTCCAAATCGCATTGCTGTCCCTGCCGCCCCTAT
Source organism: uncultured Prevotellaceae bacterium (assembly GCA_947166155.1). Lineage (GTDB taxonomy): Bacteria > Bacteroidota > Bacteroidia > Bacteroidales > Bacteroidaceae > Colivivens. The sequence goes on from CAMVDC010000008.1 coordinate 26,507, forward strand.
GTCGACGATGGAGGGGCTGTCCTGATTGTAAGTATCGTGAAGGCTGTCCTGATTGTATGTATCGTGAAGGCTATCCGGCTTCCGATGGTTGAATACTGTCTGAATGAGTCGGGCCAAGGCACTTATGTCGTCACACAATTCGTTCAGTGGCCGACGGAGCACTGCTTGCGGTTCCACGGCGCCAAGTGCCGCCATGATGAGTATGCGGTTGGCTACACTCTTCGATGGCGGCAGTTGTATGGTGCAATTATTCAGAGCTTCTGGAGCAACTATCTCGACGTACGACATGATTCGTTGTGATGACTGATATTGGTTATTCTGTAGTGCGTTCGATGGTCTGTTCGCGGTCGGGACCGACTGACACGATAGCGATTGGTGTCTCGAGTTCGCGCTCGAGGAATGCTATGTAGTCCTTGAATGCTTGCGGGAACTCGCTCTCCGACGTGATGGTCGTGAGGTTTTGCTTCCATCCTGGCATCTCTACATACACTGGCTCGATGCCTTCATTAATATCGTATGGGAAGTAGTCGATTTCCTGTCCGTCCTTGTTGTAAGCCACACATGCCTTCACGGTGTCAAACGTGTCGAGCACATCGCTCTTCATCATGATGAGTTTCGTCACACCGTTTACCATGATGGCATATTTCAGTGCTACGAGGTCAATCCATCCGCAACGGCGCTCGCGTCCGGTCACGGCTCCGTATTCATGACCTATCTGGCGAATCAGTGCTCCTGTCTCGTCGAACAGCTCGGTTGGGAATGGACCTGCCCCTACACGTGTGCAATAGGCCTTGATGATGCCATACACCTCGCCAATCTTGTTGGGTCCAAGACCCAGTCCAGTGCATGCTCCGGCACAGATGGTATTGCTCGAAGTGACGAACGGATATGAACCGAAATCGACATCGAGCATAGTGCCTTGAGCTCCCTCACACAGTATTGACTTACCTTCCTTCAGCAGTCGGTTCACCTCATGCTCGCTATCCACCAGTTCGAATTGCTTCATGTATTCCACACCTTCCATCCAGTGGCGTTCCACTTCGGTTATATCATAGTCGGTGTAGTTCAGTGCCCGCAACATCTCTTCGTGGCGTGCCTTGTGAGCAGCATATTTAGCTTCAAAGTTGTCGAGAATGTCGCCCACACGCAGTCCGTTGCGGCTCACCTTGTCGGTGTATGTAGGGCCTATTCCCTTACCGGTAGTTCCCACTTTGTTCTTGCCTTTCGCTGCTTCGTAGGCTGCATCGAGCAGTCGGTGTGTAGGCATGATGAGGTGTGCCTTCTTCGATATGTGGAGGCGTCCGTGCAGGTTGTGTCCCGATTTTTCGAGTTCACGCGCCTCGTCCATGAACAGGTCGGGAGCCAGCACCACTCCGTTGCCTATGATGTTCACCTTGTCGCCTTGGAAAATACCCGATGGGATGGATCGCAACACATATTTGTTGCCTTCAAACTCGAGTGTGTGTCCGGCATTCGGACCGCCTTGGAAGCGTGCCACCACGTCGTAGCGCGGTGTAAGCACATCCACCACTTTGCCTTTTCCTTCGTCTCCCCATTGGAGACCTAAGAGTACGTCTACTTTCATCTCTTTATTTTTGTGATTTGCGTTTATTGTCTGTCTGGTTTTTTACTTCCATTTGCTTTTGCTTCTTCCTCCGTTCCCTCTTGATTTTGTTCTGGCACCTGCTACACAATCCGTAGATAGTGACAGAGCAGTTGCTCATCTTGAACTTGCGATAGCGCTTCTCGCTGAGGTATTGTTCTATGCTTGCATCGCGAAACTCGAATATCTGTCCACACATCTTGCACACCAAGTGGTGGCGTGTCTGAGTCTCGAAGCATGTCTCATACTCCACGGCGCCGCTGCCTATAGGGCGTTTCAACACTATGCCTATCCGGAAGAAGAGTTCCAGGTTGTTGAATATCGTCTCGCGTGCCACCGGGTAAACCTCATCGAGGTATTCTTTCATCTGGTCGATGGTGTATGGCGTATCGAATGCAAATACGGCCTCCAGTATCGACAATCGCACAGGAGTCATTCGCATACCGTTCGAGCGGATATAGTCCTCGAGATATTCTTTTGCCTGTTTCAGTTTTTGGTATTCTTTCATGACACGTTGTTTGCCACTCTTCTTATAGCCATATTGCTGCTCGCCGACAGCGTTTGCGCCTGGTCGCTCAGTTCTTCCTGCTCGCGAGGTGTGAGCATGCCCCGTCGCTTGAGGTGGTAAGCCGTACAGAGTCCGCACAACTGGTGTATGTCATCATCGGCAGCCACCCATTCCAGTGCTTTTCGTGCCGCATCGGGCATGTGCTGGAATGTGTTGATGCTTGCCGTCTGAGCCAGTTCGGCGGTGTTGATGCCAGCCACCCATTCGTCGGCCATATCGGCCTGCATCCGAGTTGCGTCGACTATCATAGTGGCCAATATGCGGCACTCCCTCACCTGCTCTTTCCACAGGGCTTGAGCCAACTCGTCGTTGGGTCGATACTCGGCAGCTATGTCTTGCAATCTCGGCAGTTCCACTCCGAAGTTCACTCGGTAGTCGGCCGTATGCCTCATGGCGGCTGATGCCACCCCGTTCATGCAAGCATGCAGTTCTTGCTTAATTGTTTGCAAGAGGCAGTGTGTGGTATTCGCTGCTGTATCTGAGCATTTGTTCTGCATAACCTTCAGTGTAGTCGATGGTTACATCGGTTGGGTTGCCCTCCTTGTCGGTCACGAGGGTATATCGTGGGTTGATGAATCCCTTGTAGGGTGCAAGGTCGAGTGCTTTGTAGCGTTTCAGTATTTCCTGATGCAGTTCGGGGTCCACCTTCACTCCGTAGGTCTCGACCAATGCCTGAGCAGCCTTGTAGTCGCCTGTGCTCTTGATGCGTTGTATCTCGGCCAAGAGTTGTCCGAAGAGGTTGCGCAGGGCTTCATAGTCGTTTATCTTCACGTAGGTCTTTCCCTCGCGCTTCACCATCTCGACCACCTTGTCGGCCTTTCCCTGCTCGTAGCACCAGTGTGCAATGAGCGAGCGGTTGCGCATGTGCGCCTCTTCGATGTTGTTGCCTGGCTGTATGCGCACCAGTTGGGTCATCAATCCGTTCATCATGTAGCTGTAGTATTGTGCCTTGTAGGCTTCGAGATTGGGGGTAAGCCCCAGTTCCACGAGTTTGGGGTCGGCCACGTAGTAGAGTCCGAACAGGTCGGCACGTGCTTCCTCGATGGTCGATCCGTAAGCCTTAAGGCTGTCGCCATCCACTCCCGGCAGCAGTTTGCCCGATCCGTGTCCGAGACATTCGTGCAGGTCGGTGTGCAGGTCGTCGGTTGTGTCGCCATATTTGTTTATCAGTTCCACTTCCTGTTCCGACAGGCAGAACTCTTGTTTCATGCCGTTTCCTGCTGCTTTGTTATATGCATCGGTCAGGTTGCCAATAGTCACCGACTTGCTTCCGTGCTCCTTGCGCACCCAGTCGGAGTTTGGCAGGTTGATGCCTATAGCGGTCGATGGATAAAGGTCGCCACCCAGTATTGCTGCTGTGATTACTTTGGCTGAAATACCTTTCACGTTCTCTTTCTTAAACCTGGCATCTACAGGCGAGTTGTCTTCAAACCATTGTGCATTCTTGCTCAGGCATTCGGTACGCTTGGTGGCTTCGAGGTCCTTGAAGTTGACTATCGACTCCCACGAGCATTTCAGTCCCAGTGGGTCGCCGTAGCACTCGATGAATCCGTTTACGAAGTCCACTAGTGGCTCGGTGTTTTCCACCCACAGTATGCTGTATTGGTCGAAGGTCTCGAGGTCGCCTGTCTCGTAGTATTCGATGAGTTTGTCGATTACCTTCTGCTGTTGCTCGTCCTCAGCGTATGGCCGTGCCAGTTTTATGTGTTCCACAATCTTCTGCAATGCAGGTGCGTAGAGGCCTGATGTGGTCCATCGCTTTTCAACGATCGAACCGTCGGGCATCTTCACAAGTCGGCTGTTCATGCCATACATCACGAGGTGTTCCTTGTCGCCTTTCTCCTTCTGTGCCAGATAGAAGTCCTCAGCCTCCTTCTGTGTCACTCCGTCGTAGTAGTTGCTGGCCGACGTCTTGAGCAGGTCTACACCCTCGGCCAGGTTCACACGCTTGGGCATCACCGTGGGGTCGAATATGACTTGGCATATCTCGTCGGTCGAGTAAGGCGATTCGGCCAGTGCGTCGGTGGCTTCGATTTGCTGTCGGAGCCATTCTTCACTGAATTCTGGCACAAACTTTTCCGAGCCGTAGTGGTGGTGTATGCCGTTTGAGAACCACACTCGCTTGAGGTATACCTCCATGGCCTTGAAGTCGTCGGATGTGTGGTCGACACCCTCGTTGGTGTATATATTCTCGAGCATCTGGCGTATGGTCAGGTTGTAGCGTCCGTTTTGGTCGTACAGGATGTCGCGCCCATACATAGCAGCCTCGCTGAGGTGGTAGATGAGGAGTTTTTGGTTGAGTGTGAGGTTTTCAAATCCTTCCACCTTGTATCTCAGCATCTGCAGGTCGGCAAAGCGTTCGTTTGCATACTCAAAATCGGTGGTCTCCTGCGTGTTTCCGCCGGTTTGGCTGGTACATGCAGCCAGCCCTATTGCTGTTATTGCCATAATGATGTGTTTCGTTGCTTTCATATGATTGCTTTTATTGTCGTTGTTTCTTCATAAAAACGTCACAAAGTTACGAAAAAATATCCGTAATCGTTCATGCTTCTTCTATGATTGTTGTCTGATGTAGTGAAAAAAGGTGTGTCATGGTGCCATATTTCATCTTGGTGTGATGTTTTTTCGATGCTATTCTGTGTGTATGTAAGTGTATAAAAAAAGGATACCCCCGTGTTTGGGCGGGGGTATCTTTGTCGTTTCGATTGTTACACACGTGGAGTTTTTGTTGTTGCAATTGTAGTACGTGTGTCGTTTTGTTGTTGCAACTGTAGTACGTGTGTCGTTTTGTTTGCCTTGCATGGTGGTTCACCACTTGTCTTCAGGATAGTACTCGTTGCTGTAAACCGAACTTGGGCAGAGCTCTATGTAGTCGAATGGGAACGTACCGTTGCTTGTGTCGAGTTTCTGCTGTACGCGCACCCAGTGGTCGCTCTTTCCGTCGGAGTGGAATGTGGTGTATATGCGTCGCAGTGTGTACTGTGTGTTGCGGTTAGGCACTCGTTGTCCCGATCCGTCGACCGCCGTGTTGCCATAGGATGCAGGGCCTTTCATCCATCCACGGTTGTGCATGGCTCGGTCGTATGCATTGATGGCCTCCTCGTCGCCCAGTTCGGTATCCGATCTCCATCCGATGCTCGGGTCGACTCCCTGACGTCGCATGTCGACCGGTATTCCGCATGGGAAGTCGTCGAGATACACCTGTATGATTCCGCGGTTGTCGAATCCGAGGCACACCTGAATGCGGAATTCGTAATCGCCTTCGGGCACTGGTGGCAGTTTGAACTTCACGTCATACATACCGCATATCATCACCTCGTCGCCATAGTATGACCAGAAGTCGAGGTAGCGGTTGCGCACGTGGAGGTGTGTTGTCACGTCGCTGAACTCAAAGTTGGTGACCGATCCCGACTTGAATCCTATACATGTGTTGATGTTGACATTGGGGTCGGACGAGAAGCTCTTCTGGCCGTATTGTCCCGGGAACTCGGGGCATCCGCCCGTGCCTCTCACTCCGTGTCCGCGCGCTCCGCTGGTCATGAAGTCGGGCGAGAGCGATGTGGCATCGATTCTCAGGCGTTCGTTGAGCACCACTTCTTGTGTCTCGCGGCCATAGGTGATGATGTCGGTGATGTAGTGGTATATACCGTTGACTGCCATCAGGTCACCTCCTGCCTCGTTGGGCGAGAGGATTCTTGCTCCCGGCACCTTCACTCCGCGGCTGTCTTTGCGGTTTTGCACTCCGCGGCGGTTCACGTATCGTCCTTGTTCGGAACCTGATGGGAATGAGACTTTGAGTATCGAGTATGGCATCATGGTTTCATACCAGTCGGCAGCATCCCAGTGACGGCGGTCGAAGTTGGCAGTCAGCAGTTTGTTGTCGGCGGTGAGCATGTTGTAGATGATTCGCTCGGGCAGGAAGTGGTACGACACGAATCGGTTGAGGGAGTTGCGGCGGTCGGTGGGGTCGTCGATGTTTGCATCCTCGGGATACATGTCGTCATACACCTGCTTGGCGTATGCTTTCAGGTCGTCGAGGGTGTAGATGCCGTGTTTTGCAAACACGTCGTTGGTCTCGATGAATCCTGTAAATCCGAAGTAGCGCTTTTCCATGTAGAACACGTTGTCGTACTCCTCGGCCGTTGCGTAGCAGTGGCCTTCGTCAAACGAGTCGGGCGAGCAGTAGTATGTTTCGTCGATGTATTTCTGCATCGAGTCCTTCATGCCCGTGAGGTCGAGTGCCGAATAGAATAGCGAGATGGTGGAGTCTTGCTGCATGAGGTCGGGCAGCATCTCGTTGGCTGCATCGATTACACGGTCGAGTGTGTGCACCACTCCGTTCTCCACCGAGTCGTCGCGCATGATGAGCATCGACTTCTTGTTGATGTAGTATGCGATGTCGGTGCTTCCGTCGTCGGCCTGCACCGAGTCGCATGTGATTGTGAGGTAGCGGTCGAGCATGTTCTGCGTAGGCAGTGTCATGTCGGAGAAGTCGGTTGTGAAGAACGACTGTTCGATGATGTGTGTGGCTGCAATGGTGTCGCAATCCTCGGGCGTGAGTTCATCGATCGAGGTCATTCCCCTGCCGTGCAGGTAGTTTTCCACTGCCTCGTTGGTTGGGGCAAATACGGTATATGAGCCATAGGTGCCGAGCAGGTCGAAGTTCACCAGCGGCGAGCGTTGTATGATACTGATGAAGTCGCTGAACTTGTCCTCGCGGTTCATCAAGTACGTGCTGGCCATCTCGCCCTTGGCGGTGTAGTAGTTCTCCACACCCGGGTCGTCGTTGCAGCTACATAGGTGAATGATGAATGGCAGGCATATTAACGTACATGACAATATATGCCTAAACTTTCTAATTGTTGTCATAGCGTTATTATAGGTTTATATGTTAATTTTCGTTGCAAAGATACAAAAACGATTGAATTGCGCGCACGTGTATAGTAAAAATAATGTGTTTTCTGAGTAAAAAATTCTTTTAAGGCCTTATTTTGCAAACTGGGGGCATATACAGAAACGCACCCCATATTTGTGATGGGGTGCGCTTGTTATTAATTGTAAATTGTCAATTCTTTATTGTCAATTCCCAATTATCCCTTAAAGGTTCGGGTTGATTTTGTTCCACTCCGAGATTGGAGGCACGATGTTGAGTGTCACCAGTTCGTCGCGCATCTTGCACAGGTGCTCATACGATGCATCGAGCTTAGCCAGTTCCTCGGGTGTGCCGGTTGGCATCTTGTATGTGCATCCGTTGGTGTCGAGGGTGGTGTCCATAGCCATCATGATGTGGTTGTACTTCTCGTTGTTTACGTAGGTACCGGCTGGCCAGCGGAATTTCTCGCCGCCCATCACCGAGCGAATCATCTCGACCGAGCAGTAAGCAGGGCTCTGCCATGACGAGCGTCCGCGCAGTTCTATGATTTTGGCGCCGCCCTTAGTCACGTCGACCTTCAGCTGTTCCCATTCCTCGGTTGGGAGTGCAGGAGTTCCGATGAGTTCGTTCAATGGCTTGCCTGCCACCTTCACGGCGCTGCCGAATACGGCCATCTGCTCGCCGTGACCGCCGTATGTAGCACATCCGGTCACTTCATACTGCTTCACGCCAAACTTCTTGGCCAGGGCCGACTGCAGGCGTGTAGAGTCGAGGGCTGCGAGGGTTGTCACCTGTCCGGGCTTCAGTCCTGAATAGAGCAGGGTTACGAGGCCTGTGAGGTCGGCCGGGTTGAAGATCACGACCACGTGCTTCACGTCGGGGCAGTAGGTCTTGATGTTCTTGCCCAGTTCCTCGGCTATCTTGCAGTTGCCTGCCAAGAGGTCTTCGCGAGTCATGCCGGCCTTACGTGGTGCGCCGCCCGACGAGATGATATACTTAGCACCCTTCAGGGCCTCTGCCACGTCGGTAGTTGCGGTGAGGTTCACTCCGTCGTATCCGCAGTGGAACATCTCTTCCATCACACCCTCCATACCAGGTGCATACACATCGTAAAGACACACGTTGGGTGTCAGTTTCATTGTCAGCGCAAGCTGAACCATTGTAGAACCGATAGCTCCACCGGCTCCCACAATCACGAGTTTGTCGTCAGTTAAAAATGCCATAATCTATGTTTTTTTGTTGTTGAATATCAATTTCACTGCAAAGATATGAATTATTTATGAATTGCAACGCATGTTTTTGCATTTATTTTGTTGTACGGCCATTAATCGACATTTGCTGCGCAGTAATTGTAAGGCCGCGTTGGCGAATCGGGTGGGTCAAGCCCCCATTTTCCCGACACTGCGAGGTTTCGCGTTTGCGAGTGCGCACTTTCGGCCCTGCGAGTGCGCACTCACAGGCCTGCGACCGCGCACTCGCAGGGCCGAGAGTGCGCGCTCATTTTTCACCCCCTCTACAGGCATGTGTGGGCACGACTGCGACTTCCGTTTTTCCTTTTCGCTGCGAGCCATGCATTTTTTCGGTTTTTTGTTTCGCAGAATGGATTATTATTTGTAATTTTGCGGACAGAAGATGAGACATAACTTATAAAGAAAGTGATATGAATACAACGACTGAAAGACTGAAAGCTCTGCGCTCGGTGATGGAGCGCGAGGGCATCGATGCATTTATCACGCCAAGTACCGACCCTCACTGCGGTGAATACATACCCGAGCGGTGGAAGTCGAGGCGGTGGATTTCGGGATTTACGGGCAGTGCCGGCATCAGTGTGGTGACCCTGCACGAGGCTGCACTTTGGACCGATTCACGCTATTTCATACAAGCCACCGAGCAGCTGAAGGACACGGGATATGTGTTGATGAAGGAGAAAATCGAGGGCACGCCACAGATTGATGAATGGCTGGCTGAAGTGGTGAAGGAGGGCGGCACCGTGGCGCTCGACGGATGGGTGAACACGGTGGAGGATGTGGCCGACATGAGGGCTCGCCTGGCAAGCCATGGCCTGACACTGAGGGCCGACATCGACCCTTATGCCGAGATATGGAAGGACCGTCCCGCGATTCCCGACAGCAAACTGTTTGTTCAAGGACTGGAATATGCGGGCGAGAGCGCAAAGAGCAAACTGAAACGAATAAGGGAAAAGACGGGGAAGAACGCGCTGCTCACCTCGTTTCTCGAGGACATTGCATGGACACTCAACCTGCGAGCCGACGATGTGCTCTACACGCCGTTCTTCGTGAGCTACCTGCTCATCACGCCCGAACGCGCCATGCTGTATGTCAACAGGGAGAAGGTGACCGACGAGGTGGAGGCCTACCTCAAGCAGGAGGGTGTGGAACTGCGCCCCTATGAGGCCATCACTGCCGACCTGGCAAAGTGTGAACTGCCCGTCGAGGTGCAACCCAACAAGACGAACTATGCTACATATCGCGCCATAAAACGGCCGGTGGAGAAGGAATCGCCCATCCCACACATGCTGATGTTTAAGAACCCGACAGAAATCGAGGGCTACCGCCGCGCCATGACGAAGGACGGCATAGCGATGGTGAAGTGGATGAAATGGACGCTGGAGAATGTGCCAAAAGGTGGCGAGACTGAGCTGTCGCTGGCTGCAAAGCTCGAAGCCCTGCGACGCGAGCAACCGCTATGCATGGGTATCAGCTTCGAGAGCATCATGGGCTATGCACACCATGGCGCCATAGTGCACTACGACCCCACACCCGAAACCGACATAGAGGTGAAACCCGAGGGACTGCTGCTCATCGACTCGGGCGGACAATACCTCGACGGAACGACCGACATAACGCGCACCCTGCCACTCGGACCCCTCACCCGCCAGATGCGACGCGACTACACACTGGTGCTGAAGGGGTGGATAAACCTGGGTCGTGCCACCTTCCCACGCGGCACTAACGGCACTCAGCTCGACACACTGGCCAGGGTCGACATGTGGCGATACGGCATCAACTACCTGCACGGCACAGGGCACGGCGTAGGGCAGTTTATGTCGGTACACGAGAACATCGACCTGCATCAGTTCCGCATGCAATGGCGCCCCACACCGCTGCTGCCTGGAATGATAATCACCGTGGAACCCGGCATATACATCGAGGGAAGTCATGGTGTGCGCCACGAGGACACGATGCTGGTGGTGAACGCCAACTTCGGAGGCAAGGATGGCAAGGCTATCGAACCCACAGCACAGCCTTATGACGGCCCTGAAGCCGAGGGTACGACCTTCGGGCCCTACTACACCTTTGAGCACCTCACGCTATGCCCCATCATCACCTCACCCATACTCGTGGAAATGCTGACCGAGGAGGAGCGCGAGTGGTTTAACCGCTATCAGCAGACGGTGTACGACCGACTGAGCCCACACCTCGACCAGGAACACCGTGAGTGGCTGTATGAGGTGACAAGAAGCATTTAGCAGATGACGGTCATCGTGTAGTCAATGCATGTATGCCATAAGACTTCATAAGGAGAATCCATTTTGTAGTCAATGGATGTATGCCATAAGCCCCAAAAGGAGGATCCATTGTGTAGTCAATGCATGTATGCCTTAAGCCCCAAAGGGAAAGGAGAGAAAGAAACGGAGAGAGGGTGCAGAGAGCATGTCAGGGTAACACCCATCGCAGTTGCAAACTCAGGTCTTCGCGATGAGAGTTATTGATGAGATTAAGCCCCGAGCCGATGGTGTGGCGGTCGAAATAGCGAGTGGCGCCCACCTTGCCACAAAGGGTGAGCGAAGGGTTCACCTTGAGCGAAGCAACGAGTGCAAACCGCATGCCATGATAGTAGAACGCCGACATACCCATGGAGTAGAGAAGCGAAGGCTCGTAGGCATACAGGCGTGTGGCATAGCTGTCGGTATGGAAATAAGCCAACGAGGCCGATAGGCGGAGAGCGCCCGATGGCGACTGCCACCCCATGCGCTCAGAAATCATATAGCCCGACTCGTTATCCGAATCGGGATTGAATCGCAAGGCGAGCGAGGCAGCCGTAGTGGCTGTCAGCCCGCCTTGTGTTTGTAGGTCGTGTTGCAGACGCAGGGTGTGACTCGTGGCATAAAAGAGCTGCGGAGAGTCGAGCCCCGTGTCGCAATCACGTTGTTTGGTCTTCATCCTATAGCGCAACTGCCACGACTGACTGCGCGATGACTGCCATCGCAGCTGACACTGGATGTCGGCTCCGGTGGATGGCCCGGTAGCGTCGGAGCGCGAATAGGGAAAACGGAAAAAGTCGGCATAAGCCTCGACATACACCCCACCTGTCACTTCGCTCCTCACGCCAGCCATCACGCCCGTCTCGTTTTGGGGATGGGTGTTCTCGCTCATGCTCGACCCATACATCGTGGCATAGTGCTTGTCGAAATGGCGGAGGGCCAGCAGCAGGTTGGTCGAGGCTGAGGGCCGGTAGCGGAGGAAGTGGGTGGTAGCAAATCCGCGCGAGGCGGTGGTGTGAGCCACTTCGCCCTCGATGGTGAGGCGTGCCAGGCGGGTGTGATAAGCCACAGAGAGGGCACCGAAATGGTTGCCGCTGAGGTTGTAGAGGCGGTAGGCGGTCGACGGAGTGTCGTGGCGTGGCTGAAGTGGCAGCGAGAGGTGGGTGTGAACGGCTGTGAAGTCGAGCGTAGAGGCCGACATGCGGTATTCCACGTTGCCTCCCATCGTGAGGTTGTGAATAGCGCCACGCTTGCTGCGCTCGAGCAGGGTGCGATGCAATCCGTCGGTCTTCAACGATGTGGCAGCATCGCGCGAGGCGGTGAGCGTGGCGTCGATATCGGTATACGACACGAAGGGGGTGACAGAAACCGACGGTGTGAGCGCCATGGTGGCAGCCACTCCGCGCATGTAGCCGCTCTCGGTCATCGACGAGTGTTGACGCAATCCGCGCGAGGCGGTGTAGGAGGTGCTCATCCACGACTGCTTGCCAAAGCTGAGGCCACCCTGCCCCATCACCAATCCCTGACCGAAACTCAGGCGGTAATCGCCTGCCACCAGGCGGCTCACACGACCCAAATCCCTAATCATGACCCACGCAGAGATGTAGTCGACGGTGCGTTCGCCTGCATCCTTCTCGACCTGAATCCCTGCCGCGACATGCGAGCCCATATCGAGACGGTAGCGCAACGAGTAGTTGCTGTTGTTGCCGCGATACACGCGATTGGGATTGCGTTGCAACACGCTGTCGCTCACCGACTGAAATCCCGCTACGGTATACATAGGGATTGAGGTGGAGAGCATCAAGGTGTGGTGTGGAAAGCGCAGAAGTGAGCGCAAGGTGGCGGTAGAGTCGGCAGCAGCAGTATCGGCAGTATCGCCTGCATAGCAGAAGAGCATGAGCCGGCGACGGGTATCATAGTCGAGCTGGGGTATGAGCATCAACTCGCCCAGCGAGCGCATGGGGCGGTTGCGGTCGAGATAGTAGACGATAGCCTCGATTTGCATTACAGAGAGGAATGGCAGTTGTCGCAGCTGCTCTGCATTGGTTTGGTTGAGGTTTATTTTGTTTTGCTGCAGGTGGTAGAGGCGTTCGAACGACTCGTCGACAGTTGCTGTTGCTTCATCGTCGGCATATTCATCGGTAAGGACTTGTGTGTCGTAGGTGTTTTCTACAAATTCCTCCCATGTCATCGGGGTTTGTGATGCTACATTCAGCGTGAGCAGCATGCACAAAAGCAGCATCAAGCATCGGCTGACCACGGTGTGTGGCAGGCAGTGATGGCTGATGTAGCGAGGCAAAGGGGTCATGGAGTTAGTAGAGTGTTGTTCAGGATGAAGTATGCTTCAGTATATGTTTCAGAAGAACTTGTTCCAGATGATGTCTTGCAGCACGGGATATTTCTTGCGATAGCGATGTAGGGCGGGAAGGTCGATGGTGCCTGTCACCTCACACTCAGCATTATCGGCACCCTGAGCTATGATATCGCCGTAGGGGTGAATGATGCGTGAGCCGCCATAGTATGTGCCCCACTGATCGCTGCCGATGCGGTTGGCTATAGCCACATAACACTGGTTTTCGATGGCTCGGGCTATGGGCAGTGTTTCGAATGCCTGATGGCGTGCTGTGGGGTAGTTGGCCGAATAGACGATGATGTCGTAGAGTATGTTGCCCGTAGAGTCGACATTGTTGCGGCACCACATGGGGAACTGCAGGTCGTAGCATATCTCGAGCAGAATCTTGGCTCCGCGATAGTCGACTATCACTCGCTGCTCGCCCGGCACATACCACTCGCCCTCACCTCCATATTTATAGAGGTGGCTCTTGTCGTAGTGGTGTATGGTTCCGTCTGGACACACGAAATACATGCGGTTGGCATACTTGCCATGTGGCATGGGTGCGACCATGCTGCCACAGATGGCTGCATGTGCCTCGTCGGCCTGCTGTCGCATCCAGTCGAGTGCATGGTCGTGGATGTATGCCGACTGTGGTGGCGGCACGGTGAGGAATGCTGTGGTAAACATTTCGGGCAGGAGGTAGAGGTCGGAGCCTGGCGCACGGCGAATTGCCTGCGTAGCCTTGCTCAGGTTTGCCTTCCAGTCCATCCAGAGTGTATCTTGTTGTAATAGTGTTATGGTCATAATCTGTCTGATATAGTTACCCTTCCGGATGGACTCTCCCACCTGAAAGGGGGAGTACCCGCAGGGGGAGGGGGTCTTCTCCCCGGATGGTGACATTCTTCCCTTTAACCTCTCCCCCGCCTCCCCGAAGGGGAGGAGCCTTTTCCATCCGGATGGTATC
>CAMVDC010000009.1 GCA_947166155.1 uncultured Prevotellaceae bacterium
GACATCATCATCTTCTACAAAGACGGAACCTACAAGGTGACACGTGTGGCCGACAAGGTGTTTGTGGGTGAAACGGAGCGCTCGAAGGCCGAGAAGCGCAAGACGGAGATAATACACGTGGCGGTGTTTAAGAAGAACGACACGCGTACTATATATAATGTGTGCTACAAGGACGGCAAGACGGGATTTACGTTTATCAAGCGATTCAACATACCGACACTCAATCGTGACCGCGAGTACGACCTGACACAAGGCAACCCGAAGTCGCGTGTCACCTACTTCACAGCCAACGCAAACGGCGAGGCAGAGGTGATAAAAGTGACGCTGAAACCCCAACCGAAGCTGAAGAAACTGGTGTTCGACCGCGATTTCAGCGAACAAGCCATAAAGGGACGCTCAGCACGAGGCAATGTGCTCACCAAGTTCGACGTGCTGCGCATTGGGCTCAAGTCGCACGGAGGCAGCACACTGGGCGGACGCGACGTATGGTTCGACGACGATGTGAAGCGCTTGAACTATGAAAACCACGGACGCTATCTGGGAGAATTCCAAAACGAAGACATGATACTCGTGGTGCTGACCAACGGAGAGTTCTACGTCACCAACTTCGATATCAACAACCACTACGAGCAAAACATACTTGTGATGGAGAAATACGATAAAGACAAGGTGTGGACAGCCATACTCAACGATGCCGACAACGGAAACATGCCCTACATAAAACGTTTCCTCATGGATGCCTCGGTGCGCCACCAGAACTTCTTGGGCGACAATCCTGCGTCGACACTCATCATGCTGACCGACACACCCAAACCACAACTCACGCTCACATTCAGCGAACCCGATACATTCCGGGGACCGCAGACACTCGATGCCGAGGAATTCATAGCAGTGAAGGGCTTCAAGGCAAAGGGTAAACGACTCACTACCTACGCGCTCGACCAAGTGGTGGAGGAAAAAGAAGATGTGGAAGAACCCGATGAAACAACCGAAACCGTGGATGAAGAAACGGAAACGACCATGGAAACAGCCGATGAGGTAGTGGAGGAAACGGTAGAAGAAGCTGAGGAAACAGCGGAAGATGCCGTTGATGAAGTGGTGGAAGAAGTAGAGGAAACAGCGGAAGAAGATGTTGATGAAGTTGCAGAAGAAGCAGAGGAAACAGCCGAAGAAGAGCCGGAAGAGCCTGTTGTGGATGATGAAAAGCCAACCGTAGAGGAGGAAAAACCTGCACAGGAAACTGAGGAACCTCAAACATCGACTGAAACAGCAGAGGAAACAATCGAAGCAATATCCGACGAAGAATACAGGAAGCACAACCCACCTCACGACGATCAGCCGATTCAGCTCACACTCTTCTGATGATTTCATAGGACTTTCGTCCCTGCGTCATTAGCCTTTCGGGCCTGCGTCATTAGCCTTTCGTCCCTGAAACATCGGCCTTTCGACCCTGAAACATCGGCCTTTCGGGCCTGAAACATCGGCCTTTCGGGCCTGAAACATCGGCCTTTCGTCCCTGAAACATCGGCCTTTCGGCCCTGAAACATCGGCCTTTCGACCCTGAAACACCGATGAAATAAATAAGAACCAACGATAGATAATACAAATGTAATCAGACAAATAAAGATGACTCGTATCCTCGTTTTAGCCATATTGCTATCCGTGCAGATATGCACGGCCAAAGCACAGACATCCGACACACAGCCAAAACATGTGTCGAGGATGCTTCTGGGCATAGGGCATACCGATGTGATGGACACCTACCTTTCGCCATATTCGTATAAGGGTACACGCATCGACCTCGTTTTCGACAAGCGTTACAGCCACACACTACATCGCATCGAGCTTCATGGTGCAGCTACGGAAAACCCCGCCGGCAATGTAAACGAGTATGAGGGTGGGGCGGCATACTCGGTGGCACACCTCTACGATGTGTTTGCAAAGGGTCGGTTCTGCCTCAACATAGGTCCGATGGGCAGTGCATACGCTGGCTGTATCTACAACGAACGCAACGGCAACAACCCCGCACAAGCAAAGGTGTCGCTCATGGGCAAGTGTGCAGCGATGGCACAATATGAGTTCGATTGGCTGCATCGCACCATGAAAGTAGAATACATGGCCGAACTACCATTGCTCGGAATTGCTTATTCACCACAATTCGGACAGTCGTACTACGAGGAATTTGCACTCCGCAACTACGACCACAACTGCGTCGTGGCTCATACATTCAATACACCATCCCTCACACACCACTTGCTGATGGAGGTTCCGGTGTGTAAATCGACCATATATTTCGGCTATCGAGGCGTAATCGACCAGTCGAAATACAATAACCTGAGATACCATTCATACAATCACTCTCTACTTATCGGATTGAAACTATGAACAGAATACCACACCTTATTATATATATAATATATGCCATCATGATGATGAGCATCACATCGTGTGTCGACGAAGAACTCCCTACCGCCGATACACCCTCGGGCAACCTGGAAGCCCTGTGGCAGTTGCTCGACGAGCGCTACTGTTTCTTCGACTACAAGCACGACGAGATAGGAGTGGATTGGGACGAAGTGCATGAACGCTATCGCAAAATGATAAACAACGACATGACACGCCGCCAGTTGTTTGAAGTGTGTTGCAACATGATAGGCGAATTGCGCGACGGTCATGTGAACCTCGGTGCAGCTTTCGACTTAGGTCGCAACTGGAGCTATTGGGAAGATTATCCTGAAAACTACTACGACTCCATCGCTCGTTCCTACCTGGGACGCGACTACAGCATGGCCGCTTCACTGAAGTATAAGGTGCTCGACGACAATATCGGCTACGTGCGTTGCGAGAGTTTCAGCGACGCAATGGGCGAGGGAAACATAGGTTCGATGCTTTCAATACTCGCTACTTGCAACGGACTCATCATCGACATACGCAACAACGGAGGCGGTGAGCTCACCAACTCAGAGCGACTTGCTTCGTTCTTCACCAACGAACGACGCCTCGTGGGATACGTTTACCACAAGACCGGCAAGGGACACAACGACTTCTCGACACCCAAAGCCATATACCTCGACCCCGCAAAGGGCATTCGATGGCAGAAACCCGTAGTGGTGATCACCAACCGACAAGTGTTCTCGGCAGCCAACGACTTCGTTAAAATAATGAAATGTCTGCCCAATGTGACCATCGTGGGCGACAAGACAGGCGGAGGTTCAGGCATGCCATTCACACAGGAAATACCGTCGGGATGGAGAGTGCGCTACAGTGCTGTCGTCTTCACCGATGCACAAGGCCATCATATCGAGTTTGGAATCGAACCCGACGTGAAGGTCGACATCGATGCAGCCGACGTGATACGTCGACACGATACAATAATCGAAACGGCACGCAATTTATTGCATTTATAAACATCCCATCACTTTTTCCATCAATTTATTTTGTAGAAAAGAAAAATATTCGTACATTTGCATGTGATTAAATGCACTCACTTCAAAAAGAAATAATAAAGAAACAAGACATAGCTATGAAAAAACAAATTCTGATGTTAGCTGGGATGATGCTTGCTCACATCTCAGTCAATGCACAACCTGCCAACTGTTGGAACGACCCGCGTGTGAATGCCGACCATCGTCTCGACAATGTGTCGACTTATTTTGCCTATGAGACCGACGCATTGGCACAGAAAGGAAACATGCAAAACTCAAGTCGCTACCTCAGCATCGAAGGTGATTGGGCCTTCAACTGGGTGAAGAACGCCGACGAACGTCCTGAAGGATTCTATGCACTCAACTACGACGACAAGGGATGGGGCACAATGCCCGTGCCCGGTATCTGGGAACTTAACGGATATGGCGACCCCATATACGTGAACAACCAGTATGCATGGCGCAACGACTGGCGCACCAATCCTCCTTACGTGCAAGACCTCGAGAACCACGTGGGCAGTTATCGTCGATGGTTCGACATACCTGCTGCATGGAAAGGACAGAAGGTTTACATACACATCGGATCGGCCACGAGCAACATCTTTGTATATGTCAACGGGCAATACGTAGGATATTCTGAGGATGCAAAGGTGGCAGCCGAGTTCGACATCACGAAATATGTGAAACCAGGCGAGAGAAACCTCATCGCCATGCAGGTGATGCGTTGGTGCGACGGCTCATACCTCGAGGACCAAGACTTCTGGCGTCTGTGTGGTATAGCACGTGAAAACTATCTCTATGCACGTCCACAAGCTCATATCCACGACATCTTTATCACCCCCGACCTCACCCCCGACTATCGCGACGGATTGCTCAACATACGTGCCGACATCGAAGAACCGGCTCCAGGCCTCAGCGTTGTATTCACTCTTAAAGATAGCTATGGCAAGACAGTGAAGGAAGCAACCGCAACCGCATCAATCAAGAATGTGGAATGCAACATAGCATTGGCCGACTGCGAGAAGTGGAGCGCTGAGTCGCCATACCTCTATCGACTCTATGCAACACTGAAAGACGGCAACAACGTGGTGGAAGTAATTCCGCAGAACGTAGGTTTCCGCAAAGTAGAGATAAAGAACAAGCAACTGCTTGTAAACGGAAAACCTGTGCTCATCAAGGGTGTTGACCGTCATGAACTCGACCCCGATGGCGGATACGTAGTGAGCTACGACCGCATGGTGCAGGACATTAAGATGATGAAACTGCTCAACGTAAACGCCGTCCGTACCTGTCACTATCCCGACGACCCACGTTGGTACGACCTCTGCGACCAGTATGGTATCTATGTCACAGCTGAAACCAACATCGAAAGTCACGGAATGGGTTACGGCAATGCAACTCTTGCTAAGCGCGAGGACTACCACGACGCACACATCGAACGTCAGCATCACAACATGATGTCGTTTAAGAACCATCCAGCAATTATCGTATGGTCGCTCGGAAATGAAGCAGGATATGGAAAGAACTTCGAGGATGCTTACGACTGGGTGAAGCAATACGATCCATCACGTCCGTGTCAGTATGAACAGGCAGGACAGAACGGCAAGACCGACATCTACTGCCCTATGTACTACGACTACAACGGATGCGAACGCTACTCACAAAACGACAACCCACGTCCACTCATACAGTGTGAATATGCTCACGCAATGGGTAACTCCATCGGTGGTTTCAAAGAGTATTGGGACCTCGTGCGCAAGTATCCTGCCTACCAGGGTGGATACATCTGGGACTTCATCGACCAAGGCCTTCGCGGTAAGAGCAAGATCACAGGCAAGCAGATATGGACCTACGGAGGCGACTACGGACGCTATCCTGCAAGCGACAACAACTTCAACTGCAACGGTGTCATCAATCCCGACCGCGATCCAAACCCACATGCCTTCGAAGTGCAGTATTATTATCAGAACATCTGGACAACACTGCTCGACAAGAAGAGCGGAAAGGTTGAGATATACAACGAGAACTTCTTCATACCAATACAGAATGTAGTGCTCAACTACACTATCGAAGCCGAAGGTGTGACTGTCGATCGCGGCACTATTGATGTAGTGAAACTTGGCATCAAGCCTCAAGCACGCAAGACCATCACTATCCCTGCCATAGCAAAAGCTTTGAAAAACAAGGCGTGGGAAGGAAAGGAAATAGTATGCAACATAGAGTACAAACTCATCAATCCTGCCATGTTACTCAATGCAGGCGACATTGTAGCTCACGACCAGTTCCTCCTTACCGATTATAAATATGTCGACATACAGTCGCTGACTCAGCAGGAAGGCAATCCTGTCAAGATGGAAGACCACGCTGTCTACTTGTGGTTTACTGCAGGTGATGTCGACATCATCTTCAACAAGCAGAACGGACGCATATCACATCTCGACGTCAACCACCAGCCAATGCTTGAAACAGGATATGAGATCAAGCCCGACTTCTGGCGTGCTCCTACCGACAACGACCACGGTGCAGGCATGCAACGCAGCCTTCGCGGATGGCGCAACCCAAGTCTTCGTCTCAATTCCTTCAACCACGAACAGCAAGGCAATAACTATGTTGTAACTGCTAAGTACACCGTAGGTGTCAGTGCTCAGCAACAACGTCAGCGTCAGCAGCAAGGACAGACACAAGAACAACCACAACAGCCGCAACAACCTCAACTCACACTGACCTACACCATCACTCCCGATGGACAGATCATAGTGAATGAAGAGATGACAGTCGGCGAAGGTGCAGAACGCCTGCCTCAGTTACTGCGATATGGAATGGAACTCGAAATGCCACAACAGTTCGACCAGATAGAATTCTATGGCAAGGGACCACAAGAGAACTATATCGACCGTAACAACTTTGCTAATCTCGGACTTTATCGTCAGAATGTTGCCGACCAATATTGGGGATACGTACGTCCGCAGGAGTCTGGAAACAAGACACAAGTGAGATATTGGAAGGTGACTAACCAGTCGGGACAAGGACTGCATTTCGCTGCTACCGAACCGATGGAATGTCAGTCGATACCATATATCTACGATGACCTCGACCCATCAGAGAACAAAGCTCAATGGCACTCAGGCGACCTCACTCCACGTCCGTTTACATCTGTACACATCGCACAACGTCAGATGGGTATGGGATGCGTAAACTCATGGGGAGCATGGCCACGCACTGAATATCAGATGCCTTGCAAGAACCGTACGTTTACATTCGTCATTACTCCTATAAAATAACACATTCATTTATCTGCATAAGAGGGCTTCATATAGCTCTCTTATGCTTTTTTATATGCTTTTATATACTAATTAAGATACTAATTAAGATACTAAATAATCATGAGAATACTTAATTTACTATTCATTCTTGCTTATTTCTGTATTGTTGCAAATGCAGGGAACCGTAAGGTGTGTATCGATTCCGGATGGCAATACATCTATGGTCAGCAGGCAACGATGCCTTCTGTCGATGCTTGGAAACAGGCGCGAGTGCTCAATCTGCCACACGATTGGAGCGTGGAAACCGATGCTGCAAGCCAACATGGCAGTCATGTAGGTCCGTTTATCACTGACGGCGACTATCAGAAAGGCTTCATGATGGGTGGCGAAGCATGGTATCGACGCACGTTCAAACTCGATGGCAATAAAGTTGGAAGTGAGTACAGCATCTATTTCGAAGGAGCTTACAACCATGCTACAATATATCTTAACGGCACTCAGGTTTATTTCAACCACTATGGCTATCAGTCATTCCGCGCAGTGTTGCCGCACGATTTGCTGCGCTTCAACGGCGAAAACGAACTGGTGGTGAAGTGCGAGAACAAAGGACTGAACACACGTTGGTACTCGGGTTCGGGCATTTTCCGTCATGTATGGCTCGAATGTCGACCGTTTCTTCACATCAACGACTGGGACACAAGCATCACGACCGACCCTGCAACCGGCCGTGTCACCGTGCATACATCGGTCACTTCGATGCTGAAATCGACAAGCGATGTCAATGTTTACCTCGATATACTCGATGCTAATCACAACAAGATTGTCGGCACGAAGGCCGTTTTGCTTGAAGTGGATGGTAATGCAACCGCTGCAATCATGTCGACAATTGTGAAGGAACCCAAACTTTGGACGGCCGATACACCTTATTTATATATAGCGCGCGTGCGCATAGAAGGATTTGACGAGTATGAAGTGCCGTTCGGAATACGCAGTGTCTGCTTTTCCACTACTGAAGGACTCTGTGTGAACGGCAAGTCGGTGCTGCTACGTGGCGGTTGTGTGCATCACGACCACGGGCTTCTTGGTGCCGCTTCGTGGAATGATGCCGAGGTTAGGAAGATAAAACTGCTGAAGCAAAACGGGTTTAATGCGGTGCGTTGCAGCCACAACCTCCCATCCGAAGCTATGCTACATGCCTGCGATTCGCTCGGCATGTATGTCATCGATGAGTGTTTCGACCAGTGGTTCGTGCAGAAGAATGCTGACGATTATCATAACTATTTCCCACAACACTACCTCGCTGACCTTGAAACCATGCTGCGTCGCGACCGCAACCACCCGTCGGTCATCATGTGGTCGATAGGAAACGAGATACCAGGTCGTTCGAAGGAGAATGCCATGTGGGCAGCACGCAATATGCGCGACCTCATCAAGAGTCTTGACAACGAGGAGCGCCCCGTGACTGCTGCGCTTTGTACATGGGACGATGTGAATATCGATTGGCGTGGCGACTATGCGTTGAAGACCACTGCATCGCTCGATATTGTTGGCTACAACTACATGTGGCACGACTACGACCGCGATGTTCAGTCACACCAATGGCTCATTTGTGGCACCGAGACCTATCCGAAAGAAGCTTCGCAAAACTGGGACCGCGTGGAGCGAGAGACAAAAATCGTGGGCGACTTCGTGTGGACAGCCATGGACTATCTTGGCGAGGCAGGCATCGGTCACGGACTTTTTGTGAAGGAAGGTGAGCGAAGTCCGTTCTTCATGCCTTATCCTTACTTCAACGGATGGTGTGGCGACATCGACCTCATCGGCGAGAAGAAGCCTCAAAGCTACTACCGCGATGTGGTGTGGAGGCGTTCGCCCATAACTATGGCAGTCGAGTTGCCATGTCCGGCCGGCTATCATCGCGAGATAAGCAGTTGGGGATGGCAGCCCGAGGTGAATGCATGGGAAGACCCGAAGGTGTTTTTCACACCTCACAACTTGCCCAACATTATGTTCGACGGAGCGATGAAACCGCTTAGCATAAAGCCGGCAGATATAAGCAATAAACGCCTGAACGTGAATGTGTATTCGCGTTCGAAGCAGGTGAGGCTATATCTCAATGGTCGACTCATCGACACAAAATCGACAGGCGACACCTACTATGCTGGTTTTGTGGTGGACTATGAGCCGGGAACGTTGCGTGCCGTTGAGTTCGATGGTGTGAACGAAGGCGCTTCGTTTGAGTTGCAGACGACTGGAAAGCCCGTGGGCATACGTACGAAGGTTGATAAATACAACCGTTTGCACTATGTGACCGCCGAACTCGTCGACCGCGAGGGTAGGGTGGTACACGAGTATGAGCGCAAAGTGACGTTTCAGGTAAAGGGTGATGCTCGCATCATAGCAGCCGGAAATGCCAACCCTACCGATATGGAATCCTTCCGTTCGTCGGCACCTCGCCTTTACGATGGCCGTGCAATGGCAATACTCGAGGTGTGGGGAGAATATAGCGTGAAGGTTAAATAGGGCACCTCTCTTATTCCTCCATGGGGGGAATGATACCATCCGGATGGCTTATCTCTACTTCATAAGTGTAGAGATGCCATCCGGATGGTTTGTTATTCACTTTCATAAGTTTTCTGAATCCTTCGTGAATCCTTCCTGTACCTTTCCTGTCCCCTACCTGCTCCTTACAATATATTATAGAACCTCACCATTTTGTCATATCGAGCGAAGCGAGCATATCTTGAAGTTGCAAGGCAACTTATAATCATAGTAAAGTGTTTCGCACTTTTAAGATCCTCTCCTTCACTGCGTTTCGTCGGGATGACGATATGTGTAGGCTTCTGCTAATGGGTAGTGGTTGCAGGGTAAGCAGAATCTTTCATGGTTGTATGGCTTATAGGGCTCTATAATTGCACATACAAATAATTCATTGTTTTACTGGACAACAATATCTTAATATGGCTTATAGAACCCTATATTTTTGCTTATCAAATTAATCATTGTGTTTACCTGACAACAATGTCTTAAAATGATATCTTGCCTGCCGCGAATTGCTGGATGAGCGAGGCATCTTGGGCATCGATTGTTCCGTCTTTGTTTACGTCCATTCTTATATCAGATGCGTTGATGGTGGTTGTTGCTTCATCAGAGTCTTTGTATCCGTCTTTGCTTGCATATACTTTTAAGATGAATGTAGTAGGGAACTCTATGCTTCCGTTGGTCGATGTGCCTTTGTTGATGGCAAAACTGTAGTGATATTCCACATCTTCCGTAGCACATGCAAATTGTATCTTTCCATCCTTGAATTCTATGGTTGGTGTCTCGCACCTTTCAGTGGCAGGCGTTCCATCAACAATGTTTTGAAAATTTTGCCATACATCGGCCGCTTCATACTGGCTTTTCGACCCTTCGGGGACATATAGTATGCATGTGGAATATATATTATCATAGGCGAATAATGAGTTCTCTAATGTAGGAGGTGTTGGATTTTTTGATATAATTTCTGTCGGGTCATTGTCATAGAAAGCATATTCCCCGATTGATGTCATGGTGCTTGGTAGGATGACCGATGTGAAATTTCCACAATATTGGAAAGCGTATGAACTTGTTGATGTTACGCCTTCGGGTATTATGACCGTTGTATTATCATTTAGATATCCTATTACTACATTGTCTTTTATGAGTACCCCGCCAATGTTTTCATCATATATTTTTGCACTCCAGTAATATTCGTCTGTCAGTGAAGATTTGTTTATGAAGTTCTCTTGTGCAAAGAAGCAGCCTTCGAATGCTGCGCCTTTTATTGTTGTCACACTGCTTGGAATTGTGATTGACTCAAGCTTTCTACAGAAAAAGAATGCATAATCTTCTATTGTTGTTACACTATTTGGTATTATGACAGAAATTAGGTCTTGGCAGTATTCGAATGCAGAAATACCTATTGTTGTCACACTGTTTGGTATTGATACCGATGTAGCATTAGTTCTGCATTTTTCGACTCGATCATTTGTAATTAAAAGTCCGTCGGCGGTTTCTATTTCATACAGTGATGCTCCCCAATTGCCGTCGTCTGTCACCTCAGAATTGTTTTTGAAGTTGCCGAATGTAAAGTGGCAGCCATCGAAAGCATTGCCGCCTATTGATGTCACACTGCTTGGAATTACTATTGAGGTCAATACTTCGCAGCCATAGAAAGCACTGTCACCTATTGATGTCACACTGCTTGGAATTACCACCGAGGTCAATCTTGTACACCACTCGAATGCATGATTGCCTATTGATGTCACACTGCTTGGAATTACTATTGAGGTCAATGCAGTGCAGTCTATGAATGCGTATTCACCTATTGACGTCACTGTCCAGCTCTTTCCTTCGTAGGTCACGGTTTCGGGGATGACGATATCTCCTGTATAATCATCTGGGGCATAAACCTCCACTTCCGTGTCGCTGATGATGTTATAACAGATAGATACACCTTGGTCGTTGTTAACATTAAATTGTGCTGATGCACCTATGCTTGCTGACATGAGCAGCAGGGTGAGTAGTTGTTTGATGTTTCTTGTTTTCATAAATATTTTGTTGTTTATGATTTTATTGAGTTTATGTCGGTGCAAAGATAATATAAATGTGATGAATAGCAAAAACAATTATAATTAAAAGTGGTGTGGTATGGCGTTAAAACCCGGTTTTAGTGAGCAATAATCATATTTTGCCATTCGTTTTTTTATTGCAAAGTCAATGGCCGACGAGGGCAAAAAGTGTGGGTCGTACATCGCACTTGGTGAGCACGTATGAACATGCCGATTTGCGAGTGCGCACTTTCGGGCTTGTGAGTGCGCACTCTCGGGCCTGCGAGTGCGCACTCTCGGGCTTGCGAGTGCGCACTCTCTGACGAGTATATATAAATATATGTGTGAAGGTGTCTTCATGTGCATGAAAAATATGGATGGAGTGATGAAATTTATTTGTGTGATGAGGTGTTATGTCAGGAAAATGTACTATATTTGCAGTTGGAAATTAAATAGTCAGAAAGTGATGAAGAACTTACTTACCCGGCGTAGCATACGCCGATACTCCGACCGCCCGGTGGCCGACGAACTGCTTGAACGCCTGCTCGCCGAGGCTTCGCGCACTCAGACGATGGGCAACTTGCAACTCTATTCGGTGGTGGTCACTCGCTCGGCCGAGATGAAGGAGATGCTGTCGCCAGCTCATTTCAATCAGCCAATGGTGAGGGAAGCTCCTGTTGTGCTCACCATCTGTGCCGATTTCAACCGCACCACCCAATGGGCACTCAACCGCAAGGGGCATCCGGGGTACGACAACATGCTTTCGTTTATGAATGCAGCTACCGATGCATTGCTATATACCCAGACACTTTGCAACCTCATGGACGAGGAGGGGCTGGGGTACTGCTATCTCGGCACTACGCTCTATCAGCCGGGGCAGATAATCGACATATTGCAACTGCCGCGCCTCACATTCCCTGTTGCAACGCTCACTGTGGGGTGGCCCGACGAATGTCCACCGATGTCCGACCGCCTGTCGACCGATAGTTTCATCCATCATGAAACCTACCGCGACTACACGCCCGAATCAATCGATGCCTTCTACACCGCAAAGGAGCAACTGGCCGAGAACTGCGAGTTTGTGAAGGTGAACGGCAAGGAAACACTTGCGCAGGTGTTTACCGACATACGCTACACGCGTGCCGACAATGAATCCATATCGGCTCAACTGTTGCAGGCATTACGTCGGCAGGGATTTGAGCCTTCTACCTCTATTGGTGATGAGGAGTGAAAAGTGAATAATCGGAATAACATAATTAGTATAATAATGATGAAACGAGTAATAGTAATTTCAACAAGTTTGCGTCGCGGTTCAAACAGCGACATGCTTGCCGACAAATTCGCCGAAGGTGCCAAGTCGGCAGGACACGATGTTGAGAAGATTTCGCTCACAGGCAAGGACATCCAGTTCTGCAAGGGATGTCTCGGCTGTCAGAAGTTGGGTCGATGCGTCATCTCCGACGATGTGAACGACATCATGTCCAAGGTGCTGAAGGCCGATGTCGTCTGCTGGGCTACACCTATTTATTATTATGAGATGAGCGGACAGATGAAGACCCTCATCGACCGCATGAATGCCATGTATTCGCAAGACTATCAGTTCCGCGACATCTACCTGCTCACAACGGCCGCAGAAGCCGAAGCTGAAACTCCGAAGCGTGCCGAGACAGGCCTCACGGGTTGGATCGACTGCTATCCCAAGAGTCGTCTTGCTGCCCACCTCTTCTGTGGCGGGGTGAACGATGCTCGCGAGATTGAGGGCAACGCTAAGTTGCAGGAAGCATATGACTTAGGAGCGCATGTATAGCGAGATATGATTCGACCGATACTTGCAACCTTGATGGCAATAGCTGCCGTGTCGTGTCGTGCCCAGGCATGGCAACAAGTGCAGTTGAAACGCCATATCACCCACCCGCAACCCATGACCGGATTGGTGTTATGGCCCGACGAGGCTCGCAGCCGTCATGCCACTTACGGTGCGACCATTCAGCTCGAGTTCTCCTATTGTCTGCCATGCAAGGTTGTGAAAGGTTGCAAGCCCGACGGCACGATAGTTTACGACTGGAGTTCGTTCGACCGTCTGTTGGCCAATGTTGCCAGCAGGGGACATCAGCTCATTGCCCGATTCCGATATGAATATCCGTCAAGTCGTGACGTAGATGGTAATCGCGGAACTACGGCAGTGCCCGATTACATAAAGCAACGCGATGACTATTCCGAGACATTCGCAAGCAATCCGAACGATGACGGCCCTACATGGTATGCCGACTGGAGTAACGCAGAATTGCAACGATTCACCCTGCAGTTCTACACCGACTTCTCTCGCCGCTACTCCCACGACCCCCGTCTGGCTTTTGTTGAGGTTGGGTTCGGCCATTGGTCGGAATACCACATATACGGCACCACGCTCAACCTGGGTAAGAACTTCCCTACGAAAGCCTTCCAGAAGCAGTTTTTTGAACACATGGACACTGTAATGACCGACATACCATGGGCGGTGTCGGTCGATGCGAGCGACACACGCTATTCGCCAGTAACAGCCGAGTCGTCGCTGCTTGCCATGAGGTTTGGCTTGTTCGACGACTCGTTCATGCACCGTGGTCATGAACTCAGCAGCGGAGGCGGCTTTAATGAGCGATGCTGGAATGCAATAGGGCAGGGCACCCGGTGGACAGTGGGTGTGTGTGGAGGTGAAATCAGCTACTATACGTCGAACGACCAGAAACTTTTTCTCAGTCCCGACGGGCTCTATGGCCACACATGGAAAGAACAAGCAGCCAAATATCACATCACGTTTATGATATCCAACGATGCACCTCGTGGCGGAGTCGCAACTCCCGAACGGTTTCGTGAGGGTTCGATGCAGACAGGCTATCGGTTTGTGGTCGGACAATGTGAAACCAACGGAGCCGTCACTCGCATTCAAGTCGGCAACGAAGGTGTGGCACCAATCTATCGTGATGCATGGTTTGCTATAGACGGTATCCGCTCAAAAACGTCGCTTCGTGGCCTTCTGCCAGGCGACGTACTGACCGTCGAGATACCATCAGTTCCTCGCTCCGACGGGGCAAATATCCACATAGTGAGCGACTGCATCCTGCCACAACAGGAGATAGAGTTTGAGGCCCAAGTCGGAAAGAAAGGGAGTTAATTCTATGCGAAGCGATAACTACTTTTAACTCCCGATAACTCCTTAAAAATAACCAAATCGTTAATCTATTAACAATAATAAAGATAATTCAGATGAAGAAAATTATCATTATCGACGGAGGTCCGCGCAAGATGTTCAACACCGCCTCTATACTGCAGAAAATTGCAGAAGGTGCAAGCTCGGTGAGCAATGACATCGAGGTGAAGACCGTGCGCCTGTATGGCCTCGACTACAAGGGCTGCATGTCGTGTATGGCATGCAAAATCAAGGGTAAGGCAACGAATGTGTGTAAGTTCAAGGATGCCCTCACACCCGTGCTTGAAGATATAGCCTCAGCCGACGGACTTGTGCTCGGTTCGCCAATCTATTTTGGCGATGTGACGGGACAGATGCGCACCTTCCTTGAGCGCCTCGCTTTCCCGTGGCTCTCGTACAACGACTATAGCATGACGGCTCCGAAGCGTATGCCCGTACTCCTTGTCGAGACGATGAACGGCACTGCCGAGCGCAACAACAGTCAGGGATATGGCTCGATGGAGTATTGCATCAAGGCATCGCTTGGCGACCCCGAACACCTCATTGCCTACAACACCTATCAGGTGAAAAACTATGCAAACTATGAACTTGCAGGTTTTTCCGAGGAAGCCAAACGCCAGTATCGCGAAGCACACTGGGAAGAAGACCTGCAGAAAGCATACGATGCAGGAAGGAGAATGGCGCAAAGCATTGCATAATCTACACGCAACCATGACCTTTTCAAGGCATAAAGGTGTTGTCTGTGGCATACTGGCGGCAGTATGCTACGGAACCAACCCATTCGGAGCACTGCCGCTCTACGACGAGGGAGTGAACACCTCGTCGGTGTTGTTCTACAGGTTTTCGATGGCTGTGATGATGTTGGGCCTCATGTTGCTTGCCGAGCGTAAATCGTTTCGCATCGGCATGAAAGACCTGAAGGTGATTGTCGCGCTCGGGCTCTTGTTTGCTGCATCGAGCATCACTTATTATCAGAGTTTCCGCTTCATGGATGCCGGCATTGCATCGACCATACTCTTTGTCTATCCTGTGATGGTGGCTGTGATTATGGCCGCATTCTTTCACGAACACATCAAAGCCTCGACCATCGTGGCCATAGTGCTTGCGTTGTCAGGCATAGTGTTGCTCTACAAAGGCGACACAGGCATAACGCTCAGTACTGTTGGCATATTGCTCGTCATGGTGTCATCGCTCACATACGCAGTGTATATCGTGGTGGTCAATCAGTCGAGCATTCGTATGCCTGCATTGAAACTTACGTTTTATGTACTCCTTGTCTGCATGATGGCCCTTCTGGCATACTCCGCCACCTCGCCCGACTACCACCTCATGCTGCCCCCATCGCCACGCGCGTGGTTCTATGCTTGCTGGCTCGGATTAGTGCCTACGGTTCTGTCGTTGGTGCTGATGACCGTAGCCGTTCACGAAGTGGGAGCTACACCCACCGCCATCATGGGAGCACTGGAGCCGCTCACGGCCGTTGCAATCGGGGTGTTGGTATTCGACGAGTCGCTCACACTGCGCCTCATGGTGGGCATCGTGCTCATCCTTGCTGCCGTCTTGCTCGTCGTTTTGGGAAAGAAGAAACATAATCAGTGAATTTGGTCACATTATCTGTAGTAAGTTTTATTGTCATTCGGCATTTTATTCGTAACTTTGCAAGCGGCAAGTGATACATAATTACGAATTAACAACCTAATTTAAATTCTGTATAAACAGTTATATCTATGAAACTACGAAAACTACTTTCACTAAGTGCTGTGGCTCTTTGTGCATTGTCGGCACACAGTCAGGTGAAACTCAATTTCGACATGAGTAGTCGTGGTCAGAAGGTAAGCGACGACCACTACGGCATCTTTTTCGAGGAAATCAACCATGCAGGCGATGGAGGACTTTATGCCGAGCTGATTCGCAACCGCTCGATGGAAGACAATCTCAGTGCGCCCGATGGTTGGATTGCTTTGGGCAATACAGAAATCTCACTTGAGGCCGACAATATGTTGAACACCGTGCAGCAACGCGCATTAAAGGTAAACATCAAATCGCTCAACGGAGGTGTGCGCAACGAGGGCTACTGGGGCATGAACATCGTGAAAGGTCGCACCTACAGCCTCTCGTTTTGGATACGTACCGACACCAACTACGACGCCACCATCACTGCCGAACTGATCAACAACAGCGGCCGTCGCATAGGACATACCGCTATTGAAGTATCGGCCACACAGGAATGGCAGAAACTCACCGCAACTATCACAGCCACGGGCGACGACGGACATGGATATTTTGCACTGAGAGGTTCGAAGACAGGAGTCATATATCTTGACGTCGTAAGCCTCTTTCCACCTACATTCAAGGACCGACCCAACGGATGCCGTCCCGACCTGGCACAGATGCTGGCCGACCTGCATCCACGATTCATGCGATTCCCCGGCGGATGCTACATCGAGGGAGCGTATGCCGACGGACGCACCAACCGCTTCGAATGGAAGAAGTCGGTAGGACCTATCGAGGAACGACCGGGACACCTCAACCGCAACTGGGGATACCGAGTGACCGACGGACTGGGCTATCATGAGTGCCTGCAACTGGCCGAAGACCTCGGGGCAAGTGCCTTGTTTGTGGTCAACATGGGTATTGGTCATGACTGGAAGGTAGATGAGAACAACATCGACCCATTCATCCAGGAGGCTCTCTATGCAATTGAATATGCACGAGGTTCGGCCACCGAAACATTCTACGGACGTATGCGTGCCAAGAACGGGCATCCCGAACCCTTCGACTTGAAATACATGGAGATAGGCAACGAGCAGGAATTCATGCTCAACCGCGACGACTACATGAAACGCTACATGCAGTTCTACCGTGCCATCAAGACACGATGGCCCGACATGCACCTGGTGGCCGACAGCTACTACTTCGACAATGTGACCGAACCGGTGGAACTGAAAGACGAACACTACTACGACACGCCCGAATTCTTCATCAACCAATACGGACGCTACGACAACCAGTCGGCTTCTTCTACCAAAATATATGTGGGCGAATATGCAGTGACCAAAGACTGCGGATGGTGGGGCAACATGAATGCCGCCATCGGCGAGGCTGTGTTTATGCAGGGATGTGAAGCGAGTCGGTGACTATGATGAGCTATGCACCTATATTCACCCACGAAGAAAACTATGCATGGCACCCCGACATGATACGCTTCAACTCATCGCTCAGCTACGGCACACCGTCGTATTACGTGCAGCGCATGTTCAGCAACAACATAGGAAAAGAAAACATACGCTGGACAGAAGCTGACAACAAACCACAGCACGATAACAGCAAAGGAAGCATAGGAATTGGAACATGGTCGACAAGTGCAACCTTCTCAGGACTTACGGTAACCGCCACCGACACTACATTTGTGGCAAACGACCTCAAGGCATCCGACTGGACAACAAAGAACGGCACATGGGCACTGAACGGTGATACATTCAAGCAAACCAACAGCTCGGCCGCCGATGTGACTTGTGTGCTCAACAAATTCTTCAATACCACGAATGTTGATATGACCGTCAACGCAACAAAAAACAGTGGTGCAGAGGGATTCCTCATCATCTTCGACTATAAGGACAAGAACAATTATTCATGGTTCAACATCGCAGGGTGGGGGAATACAAAACATGCCGTAGAACAATGTAAGGACGGCAACAAGACTACCCTTGCCGATAAGGCAGGCTCGCTCGTCACGGGTCAGCAATACACCATCCGTGTGAGGAAAGAAGGCCAACGTGTGCGATGCTACATCGACGGCGAACTCATCTTCGACACCAATCTCAAGGGATATGCCGACCGCTCGGTTTACACCAGTGCCAATATCGATGACGAGACAGGCATGCTATACGTAAAACTCGTCAACCCCAACAATGATGCTGCTCCTGTCTTACTCTCGTTTGCTGGCGGAAGTGTGCTAAATGGTGATGCTGAAATACTTTCGGCAGCTAATGGTAGCGACGAAAACACACTCACCAATCCATTCTACATCACACCGCATACACAATCAGTGAACGTAAACCCCGACGGTACCATCAACTTCAATACAGCGGCATTCTCAGTCAATGTGCTGCGCCTGAAAGTCAGTGACGTCGTTACTCCTGTGGCCGAAGCACTTCCTCAGCCGCGCCTTCGTTTCTCGTTCGACAGCGGTAATGCTGTCGACGATTCTGGAACATACACAGGTCGACTCTATGGTAAAGCAGAAATTGTGCAAGGGGCGGATGGCAATTATGTGCTCTCGACCGGTAATCAAGGCGGTGGCGGTTATATGAGCATACCTGTGAAGGCCATTCAAGATGCGCTTGATGGAGTCACAACCGACTATACTGTCAGTATCAATGTGTTGCAACGCATTGGCAACAATACCAGCCGCTTCTCGTGGGCATTCGATGCTGACAATGGTACGGACAGCTATTTCGGACTTATCAACGCAGCAGGCAACGACAACTGGTACTTTGAACTGAAAGCCAACTCAACAGTCAATTCCGTCCACTCGAGGTCGTGCTTGCGCATATCAGATTGGCACAACCTGACATACGTACAGCAAGGCAATATCGCCTGTATGTATGTCGATGGCCAGTTGCGCAAGACACAGCAGGTGACGCTGAGCCTCCCGTCGTTCGTTTCCCAACTGAAGAACGCCAGCATTGGTCATTCACCTTTCTCGGGCGATGCCATCATGGAACATGCACTCTTCGACGATCTGCAGATATTCAGCTCTGCACTCACTCCGTTGCAGGTTCAGACACTCGCATCGGCTGCCACCAGCATGACCGACGACCAGCGCTTCACTTCGATTGCCGATATGCAAGACCTCGAGAACCTCGTGGATGAAGTGAAGAACTACTATCGCGATGCAAACAACTCGGCTCTCACCAGTGCATATAATGGTGCTGTGCGTGCCATCAACAGCGGTACCGACGCTCTGCGCCTTTCGCGCTATCAGCAACTGCTCACGGCTGTTGCCGATTATCAGCAGTCGCAAATCGACCTTGCCAAGGCTGGACAGCCAGCAGACCTCACATTCCTCATCGCAAACAGTTCGTTCACTCGTTACAACATCGGTTGGCAAGGAGCCGAAATACCAGCCGTACGCACCACTGCCGACATTGCGGCTACCTATGTAGGATATGAAAACGAGACAGCAGAGCAGTTCTCACATTCGTTTGATATATGGCAGGAACTGCCTCACATGCCTCGTGGTACATATACGCTCACAGCTAACGCCTTCTACCGCGCTGGTGCTATAGCCGATGCCTACAATGCATGGCAAAACGATAGCCCTTCCACCAAGAATGCACAGCTTTATCTGGGCGACGCAAGCACTGCCATAATGAATCTCTATAGCAGCGACGCATATACATATTCTCCATATAATTATCCCGACAACCTCTCGTCAGCATCTGCGGCATTCAACACCCACGGACGTTATGCCGACAATTCAGTCACGTTTACACTAACTACCGACGATTCACCACTGCGACTCGGTATTCGCAAGCAGAACACCATCAATGCCGACTGGGTGGCATACGACCACTTCCAGCTGCATTATCTGGGTGATGCAACTGCCATTCGCCCTATCGATAATGGACAAATGACAATCGAGAATTCTCCCATATACAACGTGCAAGGAATGCGTCTGAACAGTTTGCAGAAAGGTCTTAATATCGTAGGAAACAAATTAATTTTCATTAAATAAACATTACTATACATCATTATGAATGTGATTAGAAAGATTGGCATCGTAGCCATGACATTTGTGCTGTCTACAGGACTAATGAAAGCACAGGATGACAACATTGCTACCTTCCGCACATGGGCCATGACTCCTCCTATGGGATGGAACTCATGGGATTGTTATTATTCGTCGGTGACAGAGAAGGAAGTGATGCAAAATGCACAATATCTGGTTGACAACGACCTCGTGCGCCACGGATGGGAGTATGTTGTAATCGACATCCGCTGGTATTGCAACCACCCGTCGCTCGGTGGCGGATGGTATAACCAGAACGGCACACAAGACTATGTGCTCGATGAGTATGGCCGCTACCTCCCTTCGCCCACACGATTCCCCTCGTGCATGGTCGGTGGTGTCAACCGCGGTTTCAAGCCCTTGGCCGACAAGCTGCACAGCATGGGCCTGAAGCTTGGCATACACCTCATGCGTGGTGTGCCGAAAGTGGTGGTTGGCAGTAACTATAAGCTGAAAGGCAGCGAGGGCACACCATGGACATCGGTGTATAATGGCACCACATCGCCTTGCGGATGGTTGGGCGACAACCTGCGCGTTCGCGACAACCAATACGGACAGCTCTACTACAACAGCATCATGGACCTCTATGCCGAGTGGGGTGTCGATTTCTTGAAAATCGACGACCTCTCGCGTCCGTTCTATACCGACGAGATACGCATGATTCGACGCGCCATCGACCAGACAGGACGACCCATCGTCCTCTCGCTCAGCCCCGGCAAGACCCAGTTCCAGTATGCCGACGCCTGTCTTCAGTATGCCAACATGTGGCGCATGATGGACGACCTGTGGGACAACTGGAGCGCCATCGATGCCGTATTCCCCGAAGCCCACTTCTGGAGCCAAGTCAGCCGTCCCGGCAACTATGCCGACTGCGACATGCTGCCACTCGGACACATTGCTGCCACCATTGCCGACCCAGGATATACCAACGGCGATGCAGGACACTGGACCAACCTCACACACAACGAACAGCTGACCATGATGACACTCTGGGGCATCTGCCACTCGCCCCTCTTCTTCGGAGGCGAGATGACGAAGAACGATGCGTTCACACTCTCGTTGCTCACAAACGAAGAGTACCATCAGATGCACAAATACGGAGTCGATGCACATCAGGTAATGGCCGATGAGGACAACGGACGCGTTGTCTGGACATCGACCGACCCGCAGACAGGCAACCGCTATCTCGCACTCTTCCAACGCGACAACACACGATGGATTGTCGGTCAGAAAGCGCTCTATCGTTCAGAGACTGTGGCTTACACTACCGACGGACATGCTGTCAATGTGGATATAGAGTGGCCCGAAGGCAGCAAGACACTGGTGCTGGTGGTCGATGATGGCGGCGACAACTTCAACTACGATCACGGCGACTGGATAAACCCGACACTCATCCTGCGCGACGGAACCGAAGTGCCGCTCACTGGCAAATACAAGACTCGCGACTACACGAAATCCTACTTCAACCGTGTGCGTGAAAACTCGAATGTAGATAACGGCGGACAGATGAAGGTGCTGGGCACTGCCTATTCGCGTGGATTCTCGACCGATGCCAATGCAGCAATCTTCTTCACCATCCCCGACGACATGGATGTGGTGCGCTTCCGTGCCATGGCTGCAGCCGACGACTCGGGCATCAACCAGCAGGGAGCTACCACCAGCCTCCGCTTCTTTGTGTTCGACCAAAATCCGCTGGCCAGCGAGCAGGACGGTTCGGCAGCACGCACAGGTCTCATCTCGCGTAAGGGAACTAAATCGAAGACCGTCGAGACCGACATCGAGGGAGCTGCCCAGCTGAAAATCGTCGTAAGCAACTACGGCGACGGATTTGCCTACGACCGTGCCGACCTCATCAACCCTGTACTCATCGATACAGATGGTAACGAGACATCGCTCCTGACGCTCACTGCTGCATCCTACACATCGGAGTGGGGCACACTGCACCTCAACCGCAATGTGGAGAACGGCCCGCTGCGAGTCGATGGAACGACCTACAGCACCGGTCTTGGCCTCAACGCACAATGCACGCTCGTCTATGACCTTCCTGCCGGCCACAACTACAAGACCTTCCGTGCCCTCTGCGGCTACGATTCAAGTTGTGATACCGACAACACATCGACCAGCGGAACCACGATGGAGTTCATCGTGTATGTTACAAAAAACGAGGTATTCAGCTTCGACCTCACACAACTTGGATACTCCGCAACCGAGTCGGTGCCAGTTCACGACATTTGGTCAAAGACCGACCTCGCTCCCGCTACAGGCGTCATAAGTGCCAGTGTGCCGAGCCATGGCGTG
This sequence comes from uncultured Prevotellaceae bacterium, assembly GCA_947166155.1. Lineage (GTDB taxonomy): Bacteria > Bacteroidota > Bacteroidia > Bacteroidales > Bacteroidaceae > Colivivens. The sequence continues at coordinate 22,539 of CAMVDC010000009.1, forward strand.
CGCCTGTTCCGCCTTGGCGACAAGAAAGCGAACGCAATACAGTCGTTGCATGCTACACAGACAAACAATGCTGAAGCAGTTCGTCGTGGCTATCAGTCGCATGTGTATGATTTGGGCGGACGCATCATCGGTGAAGTTGGTTCGGCCGATGCATCGGCGAAAGGGCCTTTCATCGTGAATGGCAAAAAGGTGGTGCAGCAATAATCGCATCCACGTTCTCCGGTTTATATAACGACAGCAGGAGGGTTTGCACTACACAAACCCTCCTGCTTTATTTATCTTCAACCCTCCTGCTTTATTTATCTTCAACCCTCCTGCTTTATTTATCTTCTTTTCCACCCCGTCCTACTTCTTAATAAACACTTTACTGCATTGTCCGTTGCTCGAGCGCACGATGTTGATACCCTTGTGCAATGCATTCATTCGCTGTCCCTGTAGGTTGTAAACAGCTTCCTTGCCTTCAGTGTTGGCAGGTGTGAGGGCCTCTATATGCTCTATGCCAGTAACTGTACCTTGGCTGAGTTGATAGTTTTGCTTTACACTTGAACCTACCGACTGCATGTCGAATGAAATGATGATGCGGCCATTGAAGTCGGTTGGCTTATGTGCAGCAATGTCGATGGTGAAGTTGTTCATATCCTCAACTTCTACCACTGTGTCGGCTTCTCGTCCTGTTCCCCAAGGCAGTTTGGGTGCATTGGCTGCGGAGTATATGCCTGCATGATACAGGGTGGAATGAGTATATGTACCGTCGGTAACTTGATAGTCAACCCTTATGTTTAATGTTGATGAGGCTTCGCGCTTTATGATGTGTCCGCTGCTCAGTCCTTCCACCTTGATGACGTCGGGCATGTTTTCGGCCTCGATGCCCACGAGTGCACGTCCCTTAGCTTCTTTATTTGATGACATACGTATGGTCCATGTCTTGGGGTCGAACAGGGCGTAGGATGCTGTGTTGGTGCGATTGGGGAACCACTGGTGGGTGCGGATGATGTTGCCAAGCTTTATCGTTGGGAACAGGGTGGGGGCATTATCGGCCACGAAGCGTACGAAGCACACGCCTTTGCTCCTCACCACTTCGTTGATGCTGATGCTGCCGGTCGTGGTTTCGAAATGTTCTGAGCGGCTGGCTACGAGGTTTTGGTCGTGGGTCTCATACCAGCTGTTATGGCTTTCGTCGATGTGGTACACCTCGAGTTGTCCGCTCTGGAATGGCAGGTCATCGAGTGTGAGGCGCATTTGCTCTTCACCTTCTTTTGTGTTCCACACCACGGCTGCCACGCAGTGGTCGGAGGCTGATGCCATACCCTGCAGCTTGGTGCTTACGATGTTTATGCGACGGCGGTCGGCAGGCATCATTCCATATAGTTTGAAAGCATTGAACAGCGCTTTGCGCGAACCGCTGTCGCGGTCGATGATGCCGAGCTTATCGCCTACGAAGAATCCGGGGTCGATGAATTGTGCCCAGTTGACGTATGTGAGGTCGGTGTATTCGAGCATGCCCGGCAGTGCGTTGAAGAATGTCATGGCACTCTCGGCACGCTCCACAGGTCCGTCGGCTTGATAGTCGGCAGCTGCGTAGGGCGAGTATTCGGTGAGCAGCATCTCGGCTTCGTTGCGTCCCAGTCGGTTGAGTGCATTGCGCATGTCGTTGAGTTGCCAGGCATATTCAGTTCCGTAGGCATGTCCCGACAGGAAGTCGAGAGGGAGGTCTTTGCTCTTCACGCGGTCAACCAGCGGTTGGTGCCATCCGCTGAATGCACCTGCAGGCCCGCCCACTTTTATGTCGCTATAGCCTTCGCTGACGGCGGGTGCTGCGGCTTCGTAGATGTTGAGATAGTCGTCGACGGTGCCGGTGAAGAATCCGTCCTTAAGGTCGGGTTCGTTCCATATCTCGACATAGCTGTTGGTGTATCGTCTCACTTTCCACTCGCGGGCAAACCTGCGGTTGATGGTTGCCCATGTGCTGAGGTCGGTGGGCGGATCCATGAAGCCGCTCCATTCGGTGGGTCGCCTCTGGAGCAGGGTGGGTGTGTAGCCGTGTGATATGACCAGCACCGGTGAGTGTTTCTTGCACTGCGAGAGCAGGTAGTTGATGTCGTTGAGGTTGTATGTCAGCTCCGATGTGGTGCCTGTGACGCAGGGCTGGCCATACAGGTCGTCCTTGCCGCATGCCATCTCGTAGCGCATCGAGCGTACTTCGAGTTCCGCCAGCTTTGGTATGTCGCGCGTGAGCCACGACTTGCTCACGAGCGGGGTTTGATACAATCCGATTTTCTTCACAAGTGGGAAATCAACCCATGAGGCACCATAGACATGAACCGACGACTGTCCCTGTGCCTCGAGCGAAAGTAGCAATGATGATGCTATGCATAGTACTGCATGCTTTATGGAAAAGTTTATCATAATAGTTCTTTTGTTGTTAACAGATAATTTGATTAATCGCTGCAAAGTTACGCATTTCAGCTTTACCAATGCTTACATCGTTTACTGATTTATGTACCACCATTACTTTTTTGGTTCCATGTGTAGCCCCACATGTGTCGACTGGCCGAATCTCTGCTTCAGTTTTCCCTCAATGGCACTGGCTATATCGTGGGCTTGGCTGAGGGTCATGTCGCCATTCATGCGTATGTGTGCCTCGATTGCTATGTTGTTGCCTATGTGCCGGGTGCGCAGGTTGTGGGGTTCGCTTATGTCGGGAAATGAGCATATGATGTCGATTATCTCCTGCTCCACATCGTCGGGCAGCGAGCCGTCGGTCAGTTCTTCCACGCTGGCCTTTATCAACGTGTATGCCACCCTCAGCAACATCAATGCCACAATGATGGATGCCACGGGGTCGAGCACCGTGAAGCGACCACCAAACATGATGGCGCCACCGATGCCTATTGCGCTGCCCACCGACGAGAGTGCGTCGCTGCGGTGGTGCCATGCGTTGGCTATCATGGCTTGCGACCCGAGCCTCCGGCCGCGACGGGCTGTGTATTGGTAGAGCAGCTCCTTTACTGCTATCGACACCAATGCCGCCCACAGGGCCAGCATGCCTGGAGCCTCGAGGTCGGTACCACTCATCCAGTCGGCTATGTTACCTGCTGCTGCGACAATGATGCCTATCGCGGCTGCAATCAGAGCCACGCCGATGATAAGCGTGGCAAAGGTTTCGAACTTGCCATGCCCATAGTCGTGGCTCTTGTCCTGCGGCTTGGCGCCCATCTTGACAAACACAATGACCACGATGTCGGTCAGGAAGTCGGACAACGAGTGTATGGCATCGGCCATCATGGCCGAACTCTGTCCTGCGACTGCCGCCACAAACTTGAAGACGAGCAGCAACATATTGCCCGCACTGCCCCAGAGTGTTACTTCACAGATTTCTCTTTCGCGTCTTTCCATGATGTCTTTTGTTGATTGTGGCTATATGCTCTTTGGCTCTATGCCACTTGGTTTACATCTGTAACTACCATTCATAGTCGTCAATGTATTCGTCGAATTCCACTTTCTCGCTCCATCCATAGTGGCGGAAGACCTCGCGGATGTCCTCCTGCATCGACGGCTGAATGAGTTTTGCCCCTTTGCGATACTCAAAATAGTAGGAGCGGCCATAGCGTGCGATGAGTGCGGCCCTGATGATTTTCTCAATGCGTCTGGGCATCTCGTCGCTGAATATGTGCCGCATACCCCTGGCCATCTTCACTTTCTGCATTTTGCGCATCATCTGACAATGGTCGGTGGCCACCCCGTCTTGGTGTGGATTTACCGCCATACATACTTGTTTCGTGACAGGCATGTGCTGCCCTACAATCCATCGGAGGCATTGTTCACGTAGTTTACAAGCCTCGGCAAAGCAAACGACGTATCCGTTGTCTGCTTTCTCTGTAAAAAGTTGTTCTTTCTTCATAGCGATTGCAAAGTTACGAATATATTTTGAAACCGCCAAATTTACGCCCAAATCTGGATTTTCGCGCGTTTGTGTCATTTAGTCCGAGCGGTGAAAACTGTCAGTCCGAGCGGTGAAAACTGTCAGTCCGAGCGGTGAAAACTGTCAGTCCGAACGGTGAAAACTGTCAGTCCGAACGGCTCGGACTGTTATTACACGCGGTGTGTACTGTCAGTTTTGCCGTTTCTTCTTTCCTGTGTCGAGTAGTGTGATTGTGCTAAATGATATGTTGTGAGGACGTTCGGCACGTGTAAGTCGCGGCTGCAGCCATTCTTGCAATGCTTCGGGAGTGAGGGTGGAGTGGGGCACAACCTCGACATCAGCATGAAGCACTGTGCCAAACCATGTGTCGGGCACTGGATATACTGCGGCTGCAACCACATCGGGATGCTCGCCGACCACCGACTCTACATGGTCGGCATACACGTTTTCGCCGCCACACACCACCATGCGGTCGATGCGGCCGCGGTGGTAGTAGAGCCCGTCGGCTGATTTATGAACGAGGTCGCCCGTCGATTGCCAGCGGTTTCTCAATCCGCTTATGGCCCATCCGCTGCGAACCCACAGCACACCATCGGTCCCCACACGGCATCTCACCCCACCGATGGGTCGCCCGATGGGCACTTCGTCGCCACGACTGAGGTCGTGAGGCGTGGCTATCATGAAGAATCCCGCTTCGGACGTGCCGTAGAGATTGAACATCACATCGCCCAGATGTCGGCGAGTGATGTCGACCCATTTGCGGTCGAGACGGTCGCCACCGCTTATGACACACCTCACCGACTTCATCCTCACGTCGGCACCATCGGTTTGCCACAAGCGGGCAAGCATGGCAGGCACGAGGGTCAGCACCTCAACCCGCTCGTGGTGTATGATGTCGAGCGCTTCGTCGGCATCGAAGTGCGACATGATGCACACCTTCTTTCCCATGAGGAAGGCCACGATGAGCACTGCAAGTCCGAACCCATGATATAGCGGCAGGGGCATGAACACACTGTCGTAGCGGTCGACGCCTATGACCCGCAACAGCGCAAACAGCGGCGGCAGAAACTGAAATGCAGTGGTCCGACGCGTTGCCTCGCGGCGTTTGCCCGAAGTGCCGCCCGTGGAGGTGGTGATTGTAGACCTGTGTAGGAACGACTTCACACGCTCTCTCTCGATATGTGGGCGTGAGTCGGGACCCTTCAACTTTATCCTGATACCGAGTCGCGACAGAGCAAATAAGAGTATTACCGATTTTACGTTGTTCGGGCAATACATGCTCACACCCATCCCCGACCTCAATCCATGCTTTGCAGCAAGTTTGATTGATAACTTCGCCGACAAGTCATAAAGCTCCCGATAGCTGTATCGCTTCCGGCCATCAACCAGTGCCGTGCGGTCGGGATAGTAGTGAGCCGCGAAGCGCATCAGCGCCATAAGAGTGAAACCTTCGTGCACGAAACACACAGCCCAACGCATCAATCCGCCAGGCGACAATATGTGTAGCTGCCAAAGTTTCTTAAAAAGCATAAGGTGAGATTTACTATTTAATTATATATATGTGTTCTTTTTGTTGAAGTTAAAGGGAAGTTATTGAAGTTAAAGGGTGGTTAAAGGGACTAATGTCATTGCAAGAGACTTAGATTATTCACTTTTCACTCTTCACTTTTCACTCCCCAAAGTGGCTTCCTATCTTCATTATCCACGCCCACCACGGTCGGTAGCTGAACTTGCGGCTCATTGCAAGTCGCAGCAAAATGCATGCCGCTTCGTCGGCCGAATAGGCAGGCATCCGTCGGTATTGAGGGTCGACATCAGCCATGGGAGTATGGACGAGCGGCATGTAGGCAATCTGCACTTTCACTTTCAGGCTTTTGAATTCATGCCGGGCAGTAGTGCACCACACGTTGACAGCACACTTCGAGGCATGATAGGCCGACCACCCGGGAATGGAGGGGTAGAGGCTGCTGACCGACGAGGTGAAGACGATGCGCCCCCCGGCAATGCGCAACGATGGCATCAAGGCAAGCGATAGTGACACATGGGCACGATAGTTGAGGTCCATGGTGCGATCGAAGTCGTGCATGCGACTTTCAGAATCGTGAATGGTGCGGTGAATCGACTTCCCAGCGTTACAAAACAAGAATGAAAGGCATGGCAATCGGCGCGGCAAATCGCGACACAAAACGTCCAACTGCTCTCGGTCTCTAAGGTCGATGGCTGTGTAGTGAGCCTCTGTGCCTTGCGATTTAGCCAAATCACACAACGAGTTAAGCTTCTGCTCGTTGCGTGCAATTAGATATAGCTTTGCTTTAACACCGATAAGTCGCAGTGCCAACTTCTCACCTATGCCCGACGATGCGCCCGTGACAACCACCCATTTGCCGGCGAAGTGAGACCGCAAAGCCTCATCGTCGACATCCACCGGTGGGTATATCAAGTATTTCCAGCAGTCGTTCAGATTCATCTGTCTCGTTTATTTTCCGATTATACCTCAATCAGTGTTGTTAAGTTATTGTGTGCAAAATTATACAAAATACCTCGAACATACAACAATCGGAGCAACAAAAGCTGCATGACCTACCGTTTTTCTCATAAAAACATCGTATATTTGCGGTCGGAATTAAAAATATACGACTATACACGAAGAAAACAAAGAAAAGTAGGCACGACGCATTGCCGATTATTCATAAATTACTATCTTTGCAATCAAAATAAAGAGAACAACAATTAATCAATACCATTATGACAAACCTGATTTACAAAGCTAAACAGCTTGCAGCATTACTGATTCTGAGCATGATGAGTACCATTGCCATGGCTCAGATCGAGAGAGATACACCGATAAAGAACCCTATGTTGTGGGCCGACGTGCCCGACCCCGATGTCATCCGTGTGGGCGACACGTTCTATCTCGTCAGCACCACCATGCACCTCATGCCAGGCGCACCGGTCATGGCATCGAAAGACCTGAAGAACTGGGAGACCGTGGGTTACATCTTCGATCGCCTGACCGACTCGCCTAAGTATGACCTCGCATTCTCCCTGCCGCTCGACCAGCAGCAGGGCGAGGGTGTGGGTACAGTGTATGGGCGCGGACAATGGGCCACATCGCTCAAATACCACGACGGCAAGTTCTGGGCGCTGCTCGCTCCAAACGAACAGGGACGCATGGGCGACACATATATATTCACAGCACCTAAGGCCGAAGGACCATGGACCATACACTCACGTCTGCGACACTTCCACGATGCAACACTGTTCTTCGACGACGATGGTACCCCGTATGTGTTCTTCGGAACGGGCGAGATGTGTCAGCTCACACGCGACCTGAAGGGTGTGGTCGAGGGCAGTCAGCGCAACTACTTCCGTCGCGAAGCCGACGAGACAGGACTGCTCGAGGGTACTCGCGTCATAAAGCATCAAGGCACATACTATGCACTGCTCATCTCGCACGTATATGCTCCGGGTCGTCACCGTCGCGAGGTGTGCTATCGCACTAAAGACCTCAACGCCACATGGGAGAAGACCACGGTGCTCGAGAGCGACTTCGGTGGATTTGGCTATCTGGCACAAGGCACCATAGTCGATACGAAGGAGGGCGACTGGTATGGCATCATGTTCCAAGACCGCGGTGGAGTGGGGCGTGTGCTCACTCTGAGCCCCGTACGCTGGATCGACGGATGGCCGATGCTGGGCGACGAGAACTACCGTGTGCCGGAAATCATGCGGCCATACAAGAGCGGACAACCTGTGACTGCCATCGTGAAGAGCGACGACTTCGACCAAACGAAGCTGGGACTGCACTGGCAGTGGAACCACAACCCGGTGGATAACGCATGGAGCCTGACGGAACGTCCCGGATACATGCGACTGAAAACAAGCCGCGTGGTGCCTAACCTCTACCTCGCACCCAACACACTGACCCAACGCATGGAGGGTCCAACCTGCAGCGGATATATATGTATCGACGTGTCGAAGATGGCTGACGGCGATTGCGCGGGTCTCACTGCATTCAACGGCGACAGCGGTGTGCTCACACTCAAGAAGAAAGGCAAGACCCTCGTGCTCGAGATGAGCGAACAGGTAGTCACCCTCACCAACCGCGAGAAGGCTGTGACCAAGGTCGATGAGAAGATGGTGGAGAGCGTTGACCTCACCAAGCAACTCAAGGGCAAGACCCAGAACCTGTGGCTGCGCCTCGACGGCGACTTCCGCCGCGAAGGAGGCAACCGCGATGCTGCCAACTTCTTCTACAGCCTCGACGGCGAGCAATGGACACAGATCGGCACCAAGAACTATCGCATGGTGTTCGACTACCGCCGCTTCTTCATGGGCTCAAAGTTCGGCATCTTCAACTACGCCACCAAGAAAACCGGAGGCTACATCGATGTCGATTTCTTCAAGTATGAATGTAGCGAGAAGTAAAATGATGAAAGGGAAGTTAAAAGGGAAGTTAAAGGGGAAGTTAAAAGGGAGTTAAAAGGGAGTTAAATGGAAGTTAAAAGGGAGTTAAAGGGGAACCCCTCTCTTATTCCCTCCGTCGCTTCGCTCCCCAATTGCTACGATTCCGCAATTGCCCCCAAGGGGAGATGATACCATCCGGATGGATAAAGCTCCTCCCCTTGGGGGAGACGGGGAGAGGTTAAATGGACGAATGATGCTGCAGGTAAATCTTCCATTATCAATTAAAGGAACTAATGAAGAAATGAAAAAAGAAGGAAGCGAAACGATGAGGAGGTGGTGGATAATGTCACTCCTTGTCGTCTGTGGTGTAGTAGGTTTTGCATCGTGTTCGTCCGACGACCACCAGTCAGCAAAGCCAACCATTGCTCGAATCGCCCAACGAGGGAAGATAGGTTATATATCAAGCTCTCTATGGCGAACATCGGTACTGGGTATGTCCCGAGCTGATGTTCGTTGAAACCAAAGAGCGCGACGGGCATCGTTTCCCAAGGTTTATGGAAGTATCGTCGGTCAGCGACAGTGTTTGCAATAATCAAAGTTGATACTGCCGTCGGGATTCCTGCCGCAGTCTTCATCCTTTGTAAGTGGGGCTCCACAACAATGACAAAACAGAGGCAGTTGCCCGTCAAGTATCATCTTTTCTTTCTTTGGAAATGTAGCTTCATATGCCTCGAACGCATCGGGTTTTTCATCGGCCACGAAATAACCGTTGGGCGGACAATAGGTTGCTTCGTGTATGTCGTTTTCTTTCAGCCATCCTGGAATGAGTTCTTGTGCAGGGAAATAAGGCACCACGGCATCCTTCGGCTCTGCATGGTAGTGGATGTTCAGTTTGCATGCAAGGTCGAAGCCTGCATTTCTGTAGAAATCGATGTTGCCTTCCATGCAAATGAACCCCACACCCAGCGTCTTAGCTTTTGCTAATGCATATTGCAGTAGCTGAAGTCCGTACCCTTTGCGTTTGTATTTCGGATGGATGCTGATTGGACCGAATGTCCATGAATGTTTACGACTGCCATCATTAAGTACCAGTTCGGCTTTGGAGAACATCACATGGCCGATAATCAGCCCATCTTCCTCCATCACGAAGTCGAGTTCAGGGATGAAGTCGGGATTCGTTCTATACTGATTAAGCACAAAATGTTCGGTGCAGCCAGGGCGGTAAACATTCCAGAAAGCCTCGCGTGTGAGGTCTTCCACAATGCGCCAGTCTTGCGGTTGTTCTAATCATATGTTCATTGCATTATGACTGTTTGTATTTTATGCCGCAAAAATACAAATAATCAATAATACCACCAAATAAACTCGATAAATTGTGCTAAAAAAGTAATTTAATTGCAACTACCACTTCAATTCGTCTTGCAGAATCACGCCATCGGTCATAGGGCTGTCGGCCTCGGTGAAGGCGTTGGCCTTGTACTGGATGCAGAGCATGGTGAGGTTTTCCTTGCCTGTGTTCTTCAGTGCACGTTTGCCGTCGGGAGCAACGCGAATGATAGTTCCTTCGCTGACAGGGAATATCTCGCCATCTACCTGATAGTGGCCCTCACCCTTCAGGATGATATACAGTTCTTCGTGAGTCTTATGTGTGTGGAGGAAACCGCTGTCCTGACCCGGAACTAATGTCTGGAAACTCAGTTCGCTGCCTGTTGCACCTACTGCCTGACCGGCAAACACCTTACCTTGAATAGTGACGGGACCCATCGGGAGTTCGTGCTCGATAATCTCACTAACCTTACCTACACATACTGCTTTGAAGTTCTTGCCTTCCTTGATTGTTTCAATCTGTTTCATAATCTTGTATTCTATTTAGTTGTTATTGTTGGTTTTGACGCTGCAAAGTTACGGCTTTTATTTCATTCCCACAAGAAGGCACTTTTTTATCATTTAGTTACTAAAAAGTAGGAATTGCTGTTTATCAATACATACGACAACGATGATTTAACTATTTTTAACGTGCATAGCTTTTGTTGTATAGTAACTTTTAGTTACCTTTGCACAAAATTAATGTACGAGCCGGAAGGAATAACCTTCCCTGGCCCCTCCCAGGGAGGGGAACTCCATCTGGAAGGAAATAACTAAATAGTTAAATAGTACATAAATCGTAAATAGTAAATCGTCAAATCGTAAATAAATCGTTAAATCGTAAATGTTTAAATAGAGATAAATAGTAAATGGTCAATCTGTAAATAGGAAATATTAATATGGATATTCAAGCAGAGTATTTAGCTTGTCCTATCAGGCAGGTGATAAGTCGTTTCGGCGACAAGTGGTCGATGTTGGTGCTCTACATGCTCTACAACAGCGAAACCGGAGTGTTGCGTTTCAATGAGATTCGGCGTCTGATGACCGACTGTTCGCAGAAGATGCTTTCGCAGACGTTGAAGAATCTGGAGCAGAACCATCTGGTTCATCGTGAGGTGTATCCCGAGGTGCCACCACGTGTGGAGTATTCGCTGACAGATACAGGCCTCTCGCTTATGCCCACACTCACGGCTCTGATTGCATGGGGTAAGGAACATTTCGACGAGGTATTGACGGATTAAATTGATGCATACTTGTGTGCTTTGTGCAAATTGGTAATTAACAATGAGCCATCCGGATGGAAATGGTAAAATAGTAAATGACCAAATAGAGATAAATGTTAATTTGTTAAATAGTATATGGTAAATATAATTACGTACATACGAATATCAGGAAGAAATAAAACGAACGGAACATGGTTGGCAATATCAATCCTCATGCTTTGTTGGATTGCAGGTTTTGCCTCGTGTTCGTCCGACGACAACAAATCGGTCAATCCTACTATTCACCGTATCGCTCATCGTGGAAAGATACTCATCGGCACTACGGGCGACTACCGTCCCCTGTCGTTCTGCGAACCCGACGGGACATATTGGGGATTTGGTATCGAGGTGGCAAACGAGATAGCATCCAGGTTGGGAGTGAAAGTTGAATATGTCAAGACTTCGTGGCCGACCCTGACCGATGATGTGTTGGCAGAGCCTC
>CAMVDC010000010.1 GCA_947166155.1 uncultured Prevotellaceae bacterium
TGGGTATATGTCGCGCTGACGTGGTGTGAAGCGTCCGCTGACGGGTGTCACTCGTGTGTTGTCGGAGCAGTAGTTGTTGACTGTCTCGGCACCAGCATCGCAGAGCAGGAGTCGTCCGGCTTCGAGCGGACGTAGCGATGGGTCGCCGTGGAATATCTCGCCGTGCATGGTGACGATCGAGAGGAACGACACCTTGCTGCCGCGACTGCTCACGATGCCTTCCATGATTCCTGCCAGTTGTTTCTCGGTCACACCCGGCCGCACGGCTCGCATCACTGCGGTGTGCATATCGTAGCCTATTGCCATGGCACGCTCTATCTCAGCTATCTCTTCATCGGATTTCACGGCTCGCATATCGACCACGGCCTTGATGAGCCGCACCGATGCAGCTTCGCGCACACGGAGCGGATGGATGCCCATGAGGTCGCCTATCTGTATCATGAGGTCGTGGCGGCATGGTGGCAGGAACATTATCTCTTGTCCGGCCTTACGGGCACGATCGACGATTTGGCTGAGTTCGGCCATTGGTGCCGAATGTTCGACTCCTACCTCCTGAGCGAGGTCGTGGATTGACGGCACGAAGCCTGTCCAGATGATGTCTTCGATGTCGATATCGTTGCCTATGAGGTATTCGCGGTCGTTGTCGATATCGATTACTCCCACCAACCCCTCTTGGTTCTGACCGAAGTAATAGAGGAATGAACTGTCCTGACGGAATGTATAGGCATTGGCCGGATAGTTGGCCGGTGCCTGATTGTGGCCGAAGATGAGCACAAGTCCGCTGCCCAACTTCTGCTTCAGCGTCTGTCGGCGCTGTATGTATGTTTCTTTAGTAAATGCTGTCATAGTTGTGTATGTTATAAATCTATTGATTTCACGATAAGACTTTGTCGCAAAGCATTCAAGTCTTCTTTCAAAGAGGGATAGCGTTTGGACAGTGCCTTCACTCCTTTTATGAAGTCTGGAGACAAACGAAACTCATAATTCATCCATCATCTCCTCCCAAGTGCTAAATTCTGTCTTTCCTTCCTTGAAGTCCTTTGCTTGACTCACGGCATGTGTGAACTCGGCCAGAAACTTCTTGCGCTTTGAGGGTTGAGTGGTAGGTCGTATGACCTGAATATGCTCAATACCACCCATTCGACCCAGCACTTTCTTCAGTTCCGGTACAAGACTACGGTCGGAAATGTTGATTACCATCTGTGTCATATCGTTGCGTTCTATTGATTTTGCATGCAAAGTTACAAAAATTGTGTGATATGATGTATATGTTTTGTGAGTTTTTGTGTGCCAAAGGGCTAACTAATCTCTCCAGCAATGGCAATCTCCATGCGGCGGCGCACTTCGTCGGCATCGAGTCCTTGGCCGAAAAGTACCATCAGTTTTGCCACAGCTGCCTCGACGGTCATATCCCTGCCGCTCACCACTCCTGCTTCGCGCAGGCGTATTCCCGTCTGATAAAGTCCCATCTCGACGCTGCCGCTCTGACACTGAGTGATATTGACCACCACCTTGCCTGCCTCGCTCGCACTGCGCAAAGCATCGATGAACCACGACTTGCTCGGGGCGTTACCCGACCCGAAGGTGCGAAGCACGATGCCGCGGATGTCGGGCATGCGAAACACATTCTCGATCAGTTGGGGGCGGATGCCTGGGAAGAGAGTGAGGGCCAGCACGCGGTTGTCGAGGGTGCGGTGTACGCTGAGTTTTTCATCACTCATGGGTTGATGTATTAGGGCATCGTTGTAGTTGATATTGATGCCTGCACGCGCCAGGGGCGGATAGTTGTAGGACGCAAAGGCATTGAACTTCTCGGCGTTCTCCTTCGTGGTGCGGTTGCCTCGGTAGAGGTGGCTTGCGAAGTAGATGCACACTTCGGGCACCCGCGGACGGCCGTCCTGTGTGCGTGCCGCTGCTATCTCGATGGCTGTGATAAGGTTTTCGCGTCCGTCGGTTCGCATGGCTCCGATTGGCAGCTGACTGCCGGTGAGCACCACGGGTTTTGTCAGGCCCTCGAGCATGAAACTGAGAGCGCTGGCAGTGAATGCCATGGTATCGGTGCCGTGCAGGAGTACGAATCCGTCGTAGTGGTCGTAGCGGGTGGATATGATGTCGGCCAGGTTCACCCACAGTTCGGGCGTCATGTCGGACGAGTCGATTGGCGGGCGGAACTGATAGTTGTCGATAACGTAGTCGAAGAGGCGCAACTCGGGTATATGTTCGCGAATGCCATTGAAGTCGAACGGCTCCAAGGCTCCCGTCTCGGCATTCTTCATCATGCCGATAGTTCCGCCGGTGTAGATGATGAGTATTCGTGGTTTCATACGTCGAGTCTTATTCTCCATTCCTTGGGATAGAGGTTGTTGGCACGTGTGCCTATATTCTTAGCTTGTCCGAGCGGAAGGCCGCAGTACGCGATGGTCACGATGCCGCGAGGTGCATCGGCCGCAAGGCGTATGGCATCGCCGTGGAGGTAGTGAAGGGCTGTGGTGCGGTCGACAGTGACAAGAGGCGGAACAGGTGCAGAATGTACTTCATTCCGCTTTTCCCTCCCTACATGTTTCGGCTGCGCAATCGCTACTTCTCCCTTCTTCCTCAGCACCGCACAGAAGAATCCCTCGCCTCGCACCCTGTGGGGCATGAAGTGAGCGCAGGGGAATGGTGCATGTGGCAGCAAGTTGCCCATGATGTTCCACTCCGTTTTCGCATCGACGGGCAGGATGTCGGCACCCAGTTCGCTGGCAATCCATGCCACGTTTTCTTCGTTTTCGCGGGTGTTGTAGGTGCAGGTGCTGTATATCATGATGCCACCAGGCGTGAGGCACGGCCATATATCGGCCACGATGTCGCGCTGACGGCGGCTACACATGTCGACAAGTTCGTCGGTCCACTGAGTGCGTGCCTCGTCGTCTTTGCGCATCATCCCCTCGCCCGAACAGGGCACATCACACAGGATGAAGTCGTATTCGGCACCCATCTGGGCAAATGCACGTGCTTCGTGGCTGGTCACCTGGACGTTCGCTCCACCCCATTTCGTCATGTTTTCCTGAAGTATGCGTGCTCGCTTCGCCACCACTTCGTTGCACGTGAGCATCGACCCCAGCGGCAGGCACGACTCGAGCAAAGTAGATTTTCCGCCGGGAGCGGCACAGAGGTCGAGCGCGCGTACGGGCCGAGTGCCTATATATATATTAATAAGGTGTGCCACAAACATCGACGACGCTTCCTGCACATAGTATGCTCCGGCATGCAACAGGGGGTCGAGTGTGAACACAGGGCGCTCGGGCAGGTAGTAACCGTCGGCACACCACGCCACCTGCTCATCGGTGTTCAGGTGTAGGTGGGTATCGAGATCGGCCATTATTTCGGCCGATATCTTACGTCGGTTCAGCCTGATACTCACTGGGCAAGGCATGTCCATCGAAGCCACAAACCGCTCGTATTCATCGGGCGGCAGCAGCCGTTGCATCTCGTTTACAAAGCCAGCAGGTAGTTCCATCATTCGTATTCAGTATTGTTTGTGGCCACAAAGATACGAAAAAACCACCAAACGACACGCATCCAACCCACACAAACTGCAACGACAAAGCACGAAAGAGCGAGGACGAACGTCAGAATACACTTACACCTACACATCGATTTCGCTGTGCATACGCATAATTTTAGCTGCGAGTACGCAGTAAAGACCTTGCGAATGCAGAGTAGTTTTTTTGCGCCGCAGTTCTCGTCCCCCTCAGTATCTCTAAGGAGTATTATGAGAAAAGGAGAACGAGCCACACCCATGCGGATGCACTCCCTGACTCGCATGACTCCTTAGATATTAATTCTCTAAGGAGTATTATGAGAAAAGGAGAACGAGCCACACCCATGCGGATGCACTCCCTGACTCGCATGACTCCTTAGAAATAAATACTCTAATTCTTCATGTTTTTACCGCTTGAGCGGCATAGATGTTTCAAACTTACGACATTCTTTTTCAGATAACGGTAAGGAATACAGAGATTAATGCGAAGTAACAGCATTTTTATCACCTCTTGCATACAACCGCGCAACGATTGCGCCGCTTATGTTGTGCCACACACTAAACACGGCGCCAGGAATGGTGGCCATGGGATAGGCAGCGAAGTGGAGTGTGGCAAGGCTCGATGCCAGCCCGCTGTTTTGCATGCCCACCTCTATGCTTATGGCCCTGCGCTTGGCATCGCTGAGGTGCAAGAGTCGGCCCACACTCCATCCCAGTGCCAATCCGCACAGGTTGTGGAGCACCACGACAAGGATGATGATGAAGCCTCCGGTGAGCAGTTTCTGCGCGTTGGCAGCGATGATGATGAGCACGATAAAGGCAATGGATAGCGACGAGAGTGCAGGCAGATATGCTATGGTGCGCTCGGTGAAACGCGGCCACAGGCCCTTGACTATCAGTCCCACCACAATGGGCAGTATGACCACCCACAGTATGCTCAGCAACATGCCAGCCACATCGACATCGACACTCTTGCCTGCCAGCAGCCACACCAGCAACGGTGTCAGCACCGGTGCCAGCAGTGTGGATGTGGCTGTCATGCCTACCGACAGGGCGAGGTCGCCTTTTGCCAAGTAGGTAATCACATTGGATGCCGTACCGCCCGGGCAACAGCCCACAAGCACCACCCCTACGGCTAATGCCTCGTCGAGATTGAACAGGCGCGAGAGCACAAATGCCAGCAGCGGCATGATGGTAAACTGAGCCACACAGCCAATAATGACATCCTTCGGCCTACTGAATACTACCTTGAAATCCTCAATCCTGAGCGACATGCCCATGCCAAACATAATAACACCCAGCAGCGGGTTGATGATGGTGGGTTTCAAACCGCCAAACACACCGGGGAAGGCAAGAGCCACTACTGCCGACGCCAGCACCAGCACCCCCATATAGTCGGAAATAAGTTTACAAAGTCGTTTCATCTCTTACGTATCTAATTTGCGGTGCAAAGTTACGATTTTTCCTCAACATGCATGCAATCCGATGTCGCAAAATGAGGTCAAACGGCCGAATTCCACCCCTGTCGGCACACAAATCAGCAGTCACCTCGCCAGGCATGCTCACAGATAGCTGTGGGCAGGGTGAAAAATGAGTGCGCACTCGCGGGCCCGAGAGTGCGCGCTCGCAGGCCCGAGAGTGCGCACTCGCAGCCCCGAAAGTGCGCACTCGCAGACAGCCCTGAAACCACGCATGATTTCCGACCGCTGGCGGAGGGCGATGTGTTTCCACACATGAAAAAGACACATTATTATAATAAAGTATGATGCATCGACTACATTTTCATCCAAAACCAAAATAGTTTTCAAAACTTTTCGTACCTTTGCGGTCAACAGACAAAACCCTGTGCGGTTCCTATTTACATATATTAAGAATGTATAGTTTGAATTTCAAAGTAACCCCGAGCCGGTGTGACAGTGACGGCCGCCTGAAACTGTTTTCAGCCCTTCAGATGATGCAAGACTGCTCGGAAATGTGGATTGACTCTGAGCCAGGGGTCAGGAAATACTTCACACAGCACAACATGGCTCAGTTGCTGGCTTCGCGTCAGGTAGAGATACTGCGTGTGCCCGAATATAAAGAAGAATTGACGGTGTCGACCTCAGTCTTCGACATGAAACCGATGTTTGGATTTCGCAACACCTTCATCTACGACTCCGACGGCCAACCATGCTACAGGACATGGAGCATGGGGGCATTTGTCGACAGGAGGAACGGGAAGCTGACCCGAGTGGACGAAGCCACGATAGCCACCATGAACCTGGAGCCGCGACAGGAAATGAACTACGGCGACCGTCGCATCATACTGCCAAAAGAAGGTGGCGAACAACATGACGCGATTAGGGTGATGAAAGCCGACATCGACTACAATCACCACATGAACAATGCCAACTACATTCGCATGGCGATGGAGCTGTTGCCCCACGGCATTGAAGTCAAGGGCATGAGAGTGGAATACAGGGTAGCTGCCAAGTTGGGCGATATGCTAAGCCCCACCCTCTTCCGCCTGGCGGACGACACAATCATAGTAGCACTTTATATAGGCGATGAAGTAAGCGCCAACATAGAATTCACGGTGGTCAAGAGGCCATAGTCGCAACAAGCCACCCCAAGGGCAACCGACGGCATGGCAAAAGGCAGCACACAAAAAGAACGGATTTTGATACAAGTAATTATATGTCGAATATTCACATCATACAGGGAGATTTCAGCAAAAGACTGCAACTACCCATTGCCGAAGGACTGAAGGCAGGATTTCCATCACCAGCCGAGGACTACAACCACGAGACCCTCGACTTCAATCGCGACCTCATACTCCATCACGAAGCCACATTCTATGGCAAGGTGGAGGGCGACTCCATGATTGAGGTAGGCATCTGCGACAACGACATTGCAGTCATCGACCGTTCGCTCGAACCCCGCAACGGCGACGTGGTAGTGGGCTGCATCAACGGTGAGTTCACCATCAAGTTTCTCGACCTGCGACATAAGAAAGACGGCTATATCGAACTCCGACCAGCCAACAAGGACTTCAAGCCCATCAGAATCACCCCCGACGACGACTTTGAGGTGTGGGGCGTGGTGGTATGGACCATCAAACACTGGAGATAACGACCATGTACGGCATCATCGATTGCGACAACTGCTACGTATCATGCGAGCGAGTCTTCAGGCCCGACCTGAAAGACAAGCCCGTAGTCGTGCTATCCAACAACGACGGCTGTGTCGTGGCACGTTCGAACGAAGCCAAACGCATGGGCATAAAAGCCGGGATGCCATACTTTCAGTTGGCAGAACAATTTCCTAATCAGAAGATAGCAGTCTTCTCGAGCAACTACGAACTGTATGGCGAACTGACCAGCCGCGTGGTATCCATCATCCGCAAAGAGGTCCCCGCATACTTCCGCTACAGCATCGACGAGTGTTTTGTATATCTCGACGGCATGGAACACATCGACCTGAAAACATGGGGCGAAGAACTGCACAAGAGGATAAAGCACGACGTGGGGATGCCCGTCAGCATCGGACTTGCCCCCACCAAAACACTGGCAAAGATGGCAAGCCACTTCGCCAAGAAATACCAAGGCTACCGCCACTGCTGCATGATAAACTCCGACGAGCAACGAATCAAAGCACTGAAACTCTACCCCATCGACGAAGTATGGGGCATCGGCCGGCGCTATGCAGCACGACTTGAAGCCTTGGGAGTGAAGACCGCCCACGATTTCGCACAACATAGCCTGGCATGGGTACACACGACCTTCAACAACATAGTCATCGAGCGCACCTGGCGCGAACTCAACGGCGAGGACTGCGTGCCAAACGAAGAAATGGCCAAGAAGAAGTCGATCTGCACCAGCCGCTCCTTCAACGGCATGATAACCGACCTCGAAGCACTCCGCACACACGTCTCGAACTATGCCGCCCGATGTGCAGAGAAACTGCGTCAGCAAGGCACCGTGGCATCAATCGTGGGAGTATTTATCAACACCAACGCCTTCCGCGACGACCTGCCCCAGTATTGGAACTTCCACGAGGTAAGACTCACGACACCCACCAACTCAACCATCAACATCGTCAGGGCTGCCAACGATGCCCTTCAAAGGCTCTACCGCCAAGGCTATCACTACAAGAAAGCAGGCGTAATAGTCATGGGTATCGGGCCCAACAGCCCCATCCAACAGGACTTGTTCGACATAAATGCCGAGCAGTTTGAGAAAATGCGCCGGCTGGATGCCGTCATCGACCGCATCAACAAGGTGAACGGCACAGAAACCATAGTGCTCGGCAGTCAGCAATACACTCAGAAAGACGGCAAAGGGAAGGCCACAGTATTTGCAAATGCCATCAAGCATGATTACAGAAGCAAGAACCCCACAACCCGATGGAGCGATATCATCGTGTTGAAATAGATATCATCGCAGTATAGATATTATCGTATAGCCATAATCATCGTATAGATATCATCATATTGAAATAAAAGAAAGATGACAGCAACCCAACTCATACTCATATATCTTGTAGCCATCAACGTGATTACATTCTTCGTTTACGGTATCGACAAATGGAAAGCCAGGCGCTCGAAATGGCGGATACCCGAAGCCACGTTGCTGGGATTGGCCATCGTGGGAGGCAGCATCGGCGCATGGCTCGGCATGAAAACATGGCATCACAAGACGAAGCACAAGAAATTCAAGTATGGCATTCCGCTGATACTCATTGTCCAGATAGCATTAGTCATCCTCTGTTCGTGCAGAACGCCAAAATCGGTCATAAATCAAGCAGAGCAGCATTCCGCCACAGAGCAAGCCGATACAATCCCCGCCATGGCCGAGCATTCGCCCGACGTGTTTCTTGTGATGTACGATGTCGAAACAGGGAAAGAGCCACTGCTGAAAGCCATCAAAGACTACGGATGTGAAGTCGTCTATGACTACAAAATCATCAACGGCATGGCATTGAAGAAACCTCGAAGCAAATCGCTCGAAGCAACGATGCAACACTTCAGGCAAGTCAAAGGCGTACTGACCGTAGAATACGACCACATCACCCGCCTCACCGACCCAGTGAAACCACGGTTGGAAGTGAAATAAAGAAATGCTTTTTCGGCAGCTAAAAGTCTGATATATTGGAAATAATTAATGACGGATAAAGACGCTTTGCAGGTATTTAATTGGATATTTCATGCTTATCAGTGCCCAGTTGGTACGTATTCCGTTATTTCGACAAGCAATCATGTTTTCCTCCGCTCCGAGCATTCGGTTGCTCCAACTGCGAGTACTCGCACCACCCATACGCATAGTGACGAAATCGATATGCAGATACTTCATCGGCACGCGGTTTTTGTAGCCAAGCCGGGCTATCAACTCAAAGTCGGCTGATATACGCAACGAAGCATCATAATATCCAAATTTGTCGAATAACTCACGACGCACATATAATGAAGGATGTGGTGGAAGATAGCCTATGCGCACAAGCCACGGACGGAAGACACGACCAGAATAATAGCGCACGGTGTGGTTCTCGTTGCCAGCCCTGACAAAGTGGATGTCGCCATACACGGCTCCTGCATCAGCAGGGAATTCCTTGACCATGCGTTCAATCACGGTGTCGTTGGTCAGGAAGTCATCAGAATTGAGTATGCCGACCACATCGCCCGTTGCCATGTGAACACCTTTGTTCATCGCATCATATATGCCACGGTCTTTCTCCGACACCCATTTAAGTCGCCCTTTGAACAGTGGTTCGAAGCTCTTGATGACACCTACGGTTCCATCCTTCGACAGGCCGTCCACAACGATATATTCAATATCCTTGTAGGTCTGACGAAGCACCGATGTCATAGCATCGGCAAGCGTTTTCTCGCTATTGTATGCAACCGTAATGATGGAGACTTTCATGTCTGCATAGTTAAATTCCGAGTGCAAAGGTACAAAATAATTGAGAATTGACAATCCTCAATTGATAATTATTTGCATATTGACAACAAACAAAGCGACCTTTGCTGTCGTAAGGGAAAACAAAAAGCAAGCAAGCTACAATAAAAAGATGAACAGTACGTTATAATAAATAAAAAAGAATTATTATGACTCGAAGACTATCGTTGCTGGTACTTTCATTCCTATATGTTGTATCAGCCTATACCTACAACTATCTGTTCATCGACGGCAAGAGCGAGTATGCAATAGTTGTCGAAGCCGATGCCGCTCAGTCGGAACGCACCGCTGCTTACGAATTCCAAAGCTATGTGAAACAGATAAGCGGAGTTCAGCTTCCCATCCTGAGCAGGGCAAGAGCAGCCGGCAATAGTGTGTATATCGGCTACAACTCAGAACTTAAGAGCCGCAACATAAGCCGACCGGCCGACGAAGACCAAACATATACATACAGAACGATAGGCAACGACCTCTTCATCTACGGAGGACGACAACACGGCACCATGTATGGAGTGTTTGCATTTCTTGAAAGGGAATTAGGAGTGAGATGGTACACGCCCGAATTTACCAAAGTGCCACAAACGAAGCGATTCATGATGAAAGAATGGAACCACACGGAAAGCCCCGTCATCAAGTACAGAGTTGATTACTTCTACCAGACGGTAAAAGACAAAGCATGGACAGCCCACAACCTGCTCAACGCCAACAATACGATCTCAACCAGCAAGTATGGTCAGTTGTCGGCATGTTGGGGAATACACACGTTTGAGAAACTCATCCCTCCTGCCGACTATTTCAATACTCACCCCGAGTATTTCGGTGTTTATGAGGGCAAGCGTTCCAACAAGACACAACTGTGCCTCAGCAACAATGCAATGTGTCAGGAACTGATAAAGAACCTGAAGAAGGTCATAAACGAGCGTCCTGGTTTTTGGTGCTACGACGTATCGCAAAACGACAACCGCTTTCCATGCGAATGTCCAAAGTGCGAATCGTTGGTCAAGACCTACGGCGGGCAATCGGGAGCCCTGCTGTGGTTTGTCAACAAGGTAGCTGCCGAGATAAAGAAAACCCACCCCGACATCTATATCAGCACCCTCGCCTACCGCTACACACGACAGGCACCAACCAGCACAATCAAGCCAGCCAACAACGTAGTCATAAGGCTCTGCGACATAGAATGCTGCATGGCCCACCCTCTTGACCAATGTCCGGAGAACAAAGCATTCCTGCACGACCTCGAGAACTGGAAACGTATTGCTCAGAACATCACAATATGGGATTACACCACGGGGTTCCATCACTACCTCATGCCGTTTCCAAACTTCGACGTACTGGGACGTAATTATCATTTTCTCAGCAAATCCAACGTCATAGGAATCCTCGAACTGGGTTCCTGGAATGCTCAATGGAGCGAATGGAGCGAACTGAAGCAGTGGCTCATTGCAAAACTGCTTTGGAACCCACAGCAAAACACCGACTCGCTGGTCACCAGCTTTATCAACGACTACTACGGCAAAGCAGCGCCCTACGTAAGACAATACTATGACCAGTGCCAGAAACTTATTACGCCAGAATCACACTTTACTGCAGGCATAGAGCATGATAACAAACTATACACAAACCGTTTCATATCCGACTCTGCCAAGCTACTGGAGAAAGCCCTCAAAGCATGTCGCGATGACGAGACACGCCGCCGCACCAACCGCCTTGCAGCACAAATCTACTATCTGCAATTAAGACGTCAGACGACACGAGCCCTCACCAACAGCGCACGGCAGAAACTGAGAGGCATAGTGGAAACCGACAGCACAATATACAGAGAGCGCAATGGCAATATTAACGAATTGTAGAAAGAGACATTAGAACAAAACTGAAAGCGGACTCTGATTAAAGCACAGAAAAAAGCGATGACTAAAAGATTAAGCGCATATACTATGATGGGTATATGCGCTTAATCCATTTATCAAGGAAAGGTTTATCGGAACGACTTTGCAAGCGTTCCCTCAACCACTCAGGCAGCAAAACCTTGACATACTGCTTGGCTATTTCTTTTCTGACGACCCACGAGGGTTGATTATAATTGTTTGTTTGTATGGGTGTCTGCCAGTTGCTCCCGAAATAGAACTCGAAATACTCGATATAATTCCTTGGTATCAGGAATTCTGATCCTTGGAAAGGATATGGTATCACATCATCGAGCCACTGGTTCTTGCATATGTCGCGGCAGCAGTATCTCAGTTGCTTGTCACCGGGGTATGGTTGGAAGAAGGAAAAATCTATGTATTCCCCCTTGCGTATTATTGACAGGAAACCTCGCCGTTCATAACGAGCCACCTCGAAGCCATGCTTGCGGAGCTCGAACAGGAGTGAAAGGAAAGCAGGCATATCTTCCTTCATCATTACGATGTCTATATCTTCGTCGTGAGCAATGAAATCGTGCTCACGCACTGCTCCCAACAACGTGCCAAAAAGCAGGATGAAGCGCAGGTGGTGCTCATCGAGCACGGACTTCAACAGCAATAGATTTTCTTTGGCTATGGGCTTGCATATGGGTTTGAATCCTAAATAAATGGGCACGTACTTGTATTTGTATTTGCCAATGGGGGTGTCAATGTGTAGTATCATCTTATGTGTCGTTTCAAAAATTGTTTTAATCCGTATGGCATCATGCGTTTCAATGAGGCCTGCATGTTGTTGTCGGTTTTGAAAAAAGCACGATCGAAATCTGTATCCGGACAGATGTATGCAGGGTGTGACAAAGGGAATGAAAGGGGGTGGCTCTCTATATATGTGTTTGAAAGCGAGGTATGGGTGGCAAACTGGTCATTGCCTATATTGGAAATCAGATTCCGACAGGGGAAGATGCATAATTGATTTTGTGATGCCAGCGAGAAATACCACTGCCAATCCCATGCAGAGACACGTCCGAGCCGAATGGTTCTCAGCTGATATTTCCACCGACCGACCTCTTTCCCCTGGTAGCCTCGGTTTTTCAACACGCTATGCTCGCAGTCCTTGAGGAAATGCATGTCGATATCCATGTGTTTCCATGCTCGCCTCCATGTGGCCCAGCCCCAACATGCTGCATATTTTGAAAAACAATAGGAATATGGCATAGAGTAATGTGAAACCTGGTTTGTGCCTGCTATCATACCGATACGTTGGTCATCGTAATAAGTTTGGAGCAATTCTTCTGCATACACAAAAAAAGACGGGTCGGCAACACAATCATCCTCAAGTATGATGCCCATATCTTCGTTCTCAAACAGCCAACTGATTGCAGTATAGACACCAAGACCACATCCCAGGTTTTTTGTCTGGAATAATTGATGTACATCACATTCCCAATCAATGGCACTTAGGATAGATTCACGTGTTGCGCGCACCAACTCGTCCTCATACTCTACTTCTGCTCTGGGACCATCGCTGGCTATATATAATTTTGAAGGTTTGAGTTGCCTGATACGTTCGAACGACCGCATGGCAACATCTTTTCTTTTGAATATAATGAATAGTATTGGTATCTGATACATATAATGGAATTTACAAGAATCTCAGTTCATTAATGCTGTTGAGGATTATCGGTTGGTAGTTTGGTCAAACGTCCGAGCATGAGCAAGAACTCATGGGTATAGAACCCATTGACACCTGCCGACGATGTGAAGGTCATCTCACCGAAATATAGTTTTCCGTCAACCTCATAGAAGTCTACTCTCACTTGCGGAAATCCTTTCGACAGTTTCGCCGCAGCAAGGAGCATTTTATCAAGTGTCACAGGGCGGGGCAAGCGTTTGTCGGTGGGAATAAAGTGATAATAGTCTTCTGAGAATTCAGGGTGGGGATTCCAGTCTGTATCGTATGTTATCACCTCAACCGAGTCTGCTGTACGGTTCAGACAACACCAAATATATGCAGGCTTGCCATCAAACGACCAGACTTTGTAGTCAATAAGCGACGATGATGGTACTGGTTGCTTGGTCGCATCAAGCAACTGCTCTGCAATGATGCATGGTGGAATGGTTCGATAGTGTATCTCACCCTTTTCGCGGCTATAATCATAGTGCAACCATTTGTCTATTTCTTTTGTCCAATATGCAGTATTGAGTTGTTCTTTGTTCTTACATATAAGTACTGATTTACTTGCATTGTTGGTCTTCATCACAAACTGCTGTGGCAGAGCATCCCAGTCAATATCTGCACTTCGATCCCATTTCCCCAGTAGTGGTACAAGAATATCCTCCAATCCGCAATCGGCTACATATTTACGCACCCGATACTTATCTGCGAGCAGGGTCCACTGCGTCGTGTCGGTGTTGTATTTCAGCCAATTGATTTTCTCATCAATAGTCTTCGGATTTTTCCAGTCAATGTCAACACCATAGTGTTCTTTATATCGCATGGAAGACAGTTTCTTCGGAAAATATCGACCGAGAAACAATTCATACCCGACTCTTAGCGGGTGGAAGTAGTGACGTATCTTACAATATATTTTGTTCATCTCCATACCATTTTTTTAAAGATTACAGATAGCCCTGAGAACAAAGAATGAGTCCTTATGGCATATACCAATGCTTTCCAGAATGTTCGTGGTCCAATCTTCAGTCCTCTGATAACTTGTACAAGGATAGGACGCCGTTCGTAATTGCCGTCTGTACAAAACTGGTTGCAGCGAATCAGTACATCCAATGTGCTGAGATAGTTTCGCGGTGAAGTTCCCTTCAAGGCGACAAGGCTTCCACTGCGTGTTGTTACCACATATAAATGTTCATCTACAACTTTTACCGCATTGTCATTTGCCCAGCAAGTGGCTTTTAAGACAAACATCATGTCGTTACTGGCATATGTTTCATCGAATGTTACACCACGTCCTTGTATATATGAACGTCGGAACATCTTGCTCCATGGTGAAGGAATTTTAAGTATAGCCTTCTTGACAGATATCTCTCCCGACAAAGCATCATCAATAGCTTTGTTTAGGCGCAAATGTCTGTCGGATGGTGTATAATCGTCAGAGTTTACACTTTCGGTCTTGAATAAGATAACATCTTCACTATCATCCCTATGTTTATACAACATATCAAAAGCGTCATCAACAAAGAAATCGTCGGCATCGGCAAAGACCAGCCACTTTCCGTCGGCATGTTGCATACCGACATTGCGTGCATGGCCGGCTCCACCACCTTGTTTGTCAAAGACACATTCGGTGTATTTGCGTTCCAGTCCCGGGAAATGGTCGAAGTCAACCTTGTCTGCTGAGCTGTTGTCATCAACAACAATGACCTGAACATCTGGCTCGTCAGGGATTGAATCAAGGCATCGTTGCAAAAGCTGCGGGATGTTGTGATGCGGAATTATGACTGAAAAAGTAATCATTGCTTATAATTTCAACGTATGCCTGTTAACTATTCTAAGAAAATTGCCAAATCCATAGAACAAAGCCTTATTACGTAGTACAAGCACTAAGGCCTTAAAAATTGTTTTAAAACCAAAATGCCTTGACCTTGCAAGGGCCAATAATATCGGTTCCTTTTCAAGTTCCGGCCATTCTTTCACAAACTTGTGATAGCGAATCAGAACCTCCAAACGGCAGAGATAATTATCTGGTTCCTTCTTTAAATTGTCCATAAGACTACCTTTACGTGTTGTCACGGTATAGATAACGTCTGATGACAATGATAATGTTTTGACATCGGCCCAGCAGGTCGCTTTTGCTACAAACATCAAATCGTTTGAGGCCATAGTCTCATCGAATCGTATATTATGCTCGGCTATATATGCCGTTCTGACCATCTTGCACCATGGTACAGGTTTTGCCAATATTGCTTCCCTCAGAGAGATGGAGCCATTAAGAGCTAAATCTATCGCTTCATTTAAAACTATGTGGCGGTCGGATTGTGTGTAGTTATCTGAATCAACGCTATTTGCCTTAAATAAAATTATATTATACGGTTCATCCTTGTACCTATTGAGTATGCTGAAGGCATCGGGAGTGAAGAAATCGTCGGCATCAGCAAAGACCAGCCACTTTCCGTCGGCATGCTGCATACCGACATTGCGTGCATGGCCAGCTCCCCCACCTTGTTTGTCAAAGACACATTCGGTGTATTTGCGTTCCAGTCCCGGGAAATGGTCGAAGTCAACCTTGTCTGCTGAGCTGTTGTCATCAACAACAATGACCTGAACATCGGGCACGTCTGGTATTGAATCGAGGCATCGCTGCAGTAGCTGCGGGATGTTGTGGTGCGGAATTATGACTGAAAAAATATGCATTGACTTTACTATGGAATATTCTGCTTTGCAAACTTAACCATTTATTTTGAAATGGCAAAACAATTTAAGTCTTTTTATATTATCTTCTTATATAATTGAAGTAAAAGAATAAAAACTATGGGTTATAAGTGTAGAATCTGTTTCAAGTCACTTGCGAATATCGACGAATAAGCCTTAGCTCCATCTTCAACCATGTGGCCATTATCACGAAAGAATTCTGGGTGATCATGGAATAATCCATTGGTGTGATAATCCAAACATGGCACATCATTCTTAATTGCAATATCCATGAGTGGAGCGTAGAAGTTGGGAGGAGCGACGGAGAACCGGGGCGAGATTGTAAATACCAACTTTATGTCATTTTGACGGCAAATATCGACGAATCGCTGTAAATAATCAAGCTTTAAGCTGTCAACACCTATCGCATACTGTTCTCGTTTCAACTGTATAGTTTTATCAGGAGAACCCTGTATTGTAAAATAGCCATTATCTTCACCATAGCGATGGTTTACAATCAGTCCACCGAGAGATTCAACACCAACTGCATTATAACGGTAAAGGTGTGATACAATGTACCTCCAATATGTCCCTGCTTCTTTATATACCGAATCTGCACCTGCGCAACGCCCAATCCATGGTGCGAAGAATGAAATCTTTCCAAACTGGTCGTCTCCCTGTATTGAATAATCTTTTGCTGACAACTCTAAACATACTACTTTTGGTTTGTGATGTTCCAATATTAAGTTCAGCAAAATAAAATGTGCGTATATATTGTCAGAATCGGATATGCCACCATTATAAACACTCATGTGAATAGAGTCGGTTATAATTGACGGAACATAGTGATGAATACATCGTGATGTACCAAGAAGGATGACATCTGCATTTACTTCATCAGCCATATATCGTATCTTGACTTCTGCCTTTGCATTTGTCAGACCAATGCACTTGTCCATAATCAGTCCTCCAACACGATCGATAACAAACAATAATAATATAATCGTTGTCAGACTTATGTAGAATTTCTTCATCTTCATTATTACCTATTTTAGAATTGGAAATAAATAAATTGATCTCCTCCAAGAATTCCGAAAAGGATTATCAAGGCTATCATAAAGGCAACATAGACATGTTCTAAAATCCAGTGGATGGAGTCGGATACACGAACTTTCCATTTATATTCGTCGGATGTTTCTTTTGCAACTAAAATAATGAAACCAAGGAAAAGAGCCATAAATGTTTTCGTATCGGCATGTGGCATACCTAATTTAGTAAATATACCAGAAATAACAATCACAGCATCTTGCAAAGTATTTGCACGGAAAAGAATCCAAGCCAAGCATACCAGCGTAAAAGTCATTGCCCAATGCCACACTAGTCGTAACCCTGTATATTCCTGCCGGCCTATGCCAAAAGCTTTTTCAATACATAGCAGCACCCCATGAAGGCTGCCCCAGCATAGGAATGTCCAGTTTGCACCATGCCAAATACCACTCACAATAAAAGTAACGAGCAGGTTAAAATACTGTCGAAGACGTGGCACACGGTTTCCGCCAAGAGGTATATAGACGTAATCCTTAAACCATGTTGACAGCGATATATGCCATCTATGCCAAAACTCTCCTATTGAGCATGCAAAATACGGGCGTCGGAAATTTTCCATCAACCTGAATCCCATAATCCGGGCAGCGCCTATAGCAATGAGTGAGTATCCGGCAAAGTCACCATAGATCTGAAACGGGAAAAGCAACGAAGCAAGCAGAAAACTGCCTCCGTTGTGTTTATCTATGTTATTAAAAATTGAGTCGACGTATATGCCACAACGGTCGGCCAGCACTAATTTCAGGAAATATCCCCATACCATCATACGTAAGCCAATCATTGCTTCATTATAATCAAATGCATGTTTATGTTTGAATTGCGGCAACAGGTTATTCGAACGCTCGATAGGTCCGGCAACCAACTGCGGGAAGAAAGATACAAACAAAGCATATGTAGCGAAGTTGTGCTCTGCTTTTGTTGTTCCGCGATAAACATCAATGGAATAGCCTAATGCCTGAAACGTGTAGAACGAGATGCCTACAGGCAACAGTAGTTGTAATTCCGGAATGTCGATGCCAAGTCCGCCTCTACAAAGCAACGCCTCTACATTCTGTGCAAGGAAATTGTAATACTTGAACAGGAATAATATTGACAGATTCAGCACCAAACTACTTACCAGACATAGTTTCCGGTATCTAACCGTCCTGAAATATTCTATGCCAAGTGCTGCAAGATAGGTTATCAACGTACTTGTAAGCAAAAGCAAGGCATAGGTCGGTTCCCAGTTCATATAGAAATAATAGCTTGCCAACAACAACATCACATTTCGTAGCCGAAGTTGATTTGCAGGAATCATGAAATACACTATGCAGACTATTGGAAAGAAAAGCAGAAAAGATATCGAGTTAAACAACATATGTAATCAATCTATAATTAATATACGATTCACTTTAAGAGCATCAATGTGAGCGGTTTATGTCTGTTTCTTCTTAATCATTTTGACTGCAGCTCGACGTTCATCTTTATCTAATGCAAACTGCCACACAGTAAATGTTGAAATCACAACAGTCACAAATCCTGTCAACAAGAATCTGAATGGCATATCTACATAAGAAACTACGAGATAACACACCAGAACAATACTGATTATAGGAATAGCAACACGAGCAAACACATGCTTTGCGAAATGGCGGATGGAGAGTCCGGCAGTATATTTGAGGAAAGGCAGACGGATTATTGCGCAAATGAATTCAAAACCGATATATACCCACATGGCATCTTCGAGTTGATAGCCGAGATGCAGGCATAACCAAAACACTGGCAAAGTGAGTACCTTGATGGTATTTACGACGAGCGAATAGTTGCGAATACGGCCTATTGCCTGGTTGGCAGTACCGAGTCCTATCGTCAGTTGGTCAACAAGGGCTGTAAGCAACACAAACCGACATAAAGCAGCTGCATGTGGTGGAACTTCATCCAGCCACACATTGAGCACTTCACTCATCTCAAACGACAATGGGATTGTGACTGTTGCAAGAAGAAGAAATGCATACTTGCTTGCTATCTCCGACAAATACAGCATCCGCTCCCTGTTATTCAGGCTCTCTGCCTTAACTATCTGCGGACTCATTGCATTTGTCACAGACGTAGCAATAAATACAACAGAAGCATAAACCTGCTGGGCTACACCATAAGCACTATTTACTATTGTACTTTGAAAGAATCGGTTTATAATAACCGCAACACCCTGTGAACGTGCTATCACGCATCCCATGCTATATATAGTCCATGTTGCAAAGCCTGTAAGTTCCTTTATGTATTTTCGGCCGATGAGGTCAAGACGGGGTATTAGCATTGACTCCTCGAAATGCCTTTTCGACCACAACGAAAGTGCCAAATAATTAAACAACATAATGCAGGCCAGGGCTATAGCATATGCCATGAGTTTATCGTATGTGATGAAAGGCAGACACAGGGCAAAAGCCAGTTTCAGCACACCGTCTATGATTTCCACAGCCGATATATATACTATCTCCTCGTGAGCCACAAACAGAGCCTTATATGGTGCTGTAAGAAAAGTTATAACAAGCGACAGAATTACAGTATAATAGACTTTTGTTGCTGTCGGTATCCTTTCAGGAGTTATTTCTAATAGTCCATCGAATATGAATGGGGTCAGTGCGACAAGAATAATTGCGAGCAAAGTTCCGATGACTACGTGCAATAGCAAACTATTCGAAAACATTGCTTTTAGCTCTGCCACATTGCCCTTCCCAAAATAAAACGACAGTTGTCTTTGAGTGGTTACCACCATTGCATTAGTAATAAATGCCAGCATCGTCACCACACCTGCCACCAATGCATATATACCATAATCCGACTGTCCTAACGCTTGCAATACCAAGCGTGTACTATAAAGCGAAAGGCATATATTTACAATCGCCCTCGTGTGCTGAGCCAGCGTGTTTATGACTATTCTTTTCGATGGGTCCATATCTACTGCTGTATTACATCACTCCCCTTCAGTGATTTTATTGCCGCATAGTAAGCAATCGACATCAAGGTTATTATAAACACAGGCGAGTATGCCTCCATTGTCATCATCATAAACAATATTGCCACCGATGCATAGACAAGCAGGATGTATTTATCATTTACGAAAACAAGCTTTGGTATGACAATATAGCACATATAAGAAAATAGCATCAACAACAACACCCCTCCGTAGATAAGTATCAGCCATATAAAATTGTGAGGTCCCTTTGCCAGAGAACTTAGATGGGATAAATACCAATCGCCACCAACATACCCATATCCATAAATAGGCGATTCCACAAAAACCTTCGAAGCAGCATCCCACAAATAAGTACGATTTGTAAATGTAATGTCCTTACCAAGTATGTCCTCTACAAAAAATATGGCTAATTCATTCTGTTCTATGCCTTTACCCTGAAAGCATACAAATATCTGAAATAGAATGACACCTGCGAGCAATGCTAATACGCCGATTTTAATTAGTCTTTTCGAAGGAATGATACAGAATAGAAGAAAAAGAAGAATGCCGGTTATAGAGGTCATTGAGCCCACAATGAACAGTGTGGCAAGCGACACTAATACTATGGGAACAACATTCACCCACCACCACTTGTTATATTTTAAACATAGGACACTTGCTGCAACAGCACATAGTAAACGACATCCCATTTGGTTATAGTTTGCTCCCAATAGGTAACCATTGACTACAGTATCATTTGCAAACCACAGTTCGGGGTGGAGCATCATGTGAGCAGCATTCAGATATGCGCATAATGAAAATGAAATGGCGAACGATGCCACAATCAGATTCAAGCGACCTGAATAATACTCACAAACCATGACAACGAAAATATATGAACATCCGTCATAGAAACAGTTCTTGATATCGTTACCACCTATTATGGTGGACATCAGCATAAGAGTGACGAAGAGCACACAAGCCATAACATAATGCGACATCACTCCCTCCCTCAGATAGAGATATGCCATTATGAAGAAGGAGAGCATCGAGAAGAACAATGCAACGTATGAAACGGCTTGCCATTCAAGAACCGAGATATTTATAGTAATTCTGATTACAACTGCAATAATCATGAGGCACGGCAGCCACGTAAGACTACGCGGGTCGAACTTCATCAACCGGCTGAGGTCTATTGCGTATGGTCGCTCTACCAGTGTGTCCATAGATTATTGTGTTTGACAGAAAATGTATTGACTTTCAGTTGTAATCGGGAAGGTGTATCCATGCAGATACTACCATAGTCTTATTTCCTTCCTCAGCACCCATCCTGCACATACGATGGTGGCTAAGATGAGCATACCGAGTACGAATATCATGCGTTTTGGTCCCGTTGCCTTGACTGGCACTGTAGCTCCTTGCAGCACAGTGAAGGCTGGTATCTTCTCTTGCAGCTTTGCCTTGGCACCCTCGAGTTGGGTCTTCATGGCGGTGTAGGTCTGATACTTTATCGACATGTCGCCTTCCAGACGGTCGCGCTCGGAGATGTATGCCTGAAGGATTACGTCTTTGTGCGAGTCGGTATATGCGCTGTAGGCCATCATAGCCTCGTCGTATTCAGCCTTGGCCTGGTTGAGCAGGTCGGTGTAGTGCTCTACATCGACACGTGCCTTGCTGGTGCGGTAGTCGATGATAAACTGCTGGAGGTGTGCACGTGCTGAGTCGGCTATTGCGGCACTGATAAGTGGATCCTGGTCGGTGGTTGTGATGGTCACCACATTGGTC
The DNA here is from genome assembly GCA_947166155.1 of uncultured Prevotellaceae bacterium. Taxonomy (GTDB): domain Bacteria; phylum Bacteroidota; class Bacteroidia; order Bacteroidales; family Bacteroidaceae; genus Colivivens. The sequence continues at coordinate 21,554 of CAMVDC010000010.1, forward strand.
AGCTTGTCCACGCTGCATGAGATGTTGCTCTTGATGGCATTGGCAATATCCGTCTGGCGTTTAGTGAGCATGAATGCTTTGGAGTGGTTGGCATTGCTTGCGCCAATGCCTGCTGGTGCCTCAACCGAAGGGGAAATCAGTGCTGTCACTTTACTTTTCACCCAGTTGAATGGCACCATCCATACCGTCTTCTTCTGATGTTTGTCGAGGTAGTCGTAGTATGTGGTGTTGATAGTTCCGTCTTGACTCTTGACGTTGATATCAAACATACCGACTACGAAGTCGTTCGACTCAAACAGTTCGGGATAGAGTTGCGGGAAGATAGCGTCGGTCGACTCGAGGCTTCCGAGGTCGAATCCGAACGATGAAGCTATTGAACCCAATGCGCCGCCTGCTCCTGCCGATTCGGCTTCGGGTGCGAGTTTCACGTTGCAGGTAAATGTGCGTGGCACACACAGAATGAGCACACTTGCCACCACAGCCGTGATGCCCCATGTCCAGATAAAGGTCTTCTTGTGGCTGAGCAACTCTCGCACTACCACGCGCAAATCTATATAGTCTATCTTGTTACTCATACGTTACTTCAATATGTTTGCTATTGTTACCATCATGGTGGCGATTGATGCAGCCGAGGTACCCATGGCCGAATATTCAGCTACAGTCATCTTGTTCTTGGCATTCTTCGACGGCACCACGATGCGGCTGCCGGGCTCGATGTCTTTGCTCGAATGGTGTCCGAGCTGCTGTGCCGAACCATTGGCATAGAGGATGTACACATTCTTCTTGCGGGCGTTCTCGCCATATCCGCCTGCACTCTTGATGTAGTAGTCGAGGCTTTCACCTTTCTTGTAGTTCACGGTTATGGGGTAGAGCACGTCGCCCGAGATCTGCACTGTGTTTACATACTGTGGAACGACGAGTCGGTCGCCTTCGCGCAGGGCAATATCTTCTGGGCCTCCAGGTTTGGCCAGTGCTGCCTCGAGGTCAATGGCTACCGACATGGTGTTGCTCACATCGAGTTTCAGTGAGAGCAGTGAGTCGGCTTTTGCCATGTCGTAGTTGCGTTCGTTGCGCATAGCTTCCTCATAGAGGGTTATCTGCTCCTTGCGTTGCATGGCTTCGTTGAGTTGTCGTTCCTCTTCGGTCATGCGGCGTTCGAGTCGTGCGCCCTTGGCGTATGCCAGTTCGGTGATACCGCCTGCGGCAGTTATGAGGTCGCTGAGTCGGTAGTTTTTGTTGGTGACGGAGTATTGTCCTTCAAAGTTGACTGATCCGCTCACGGTCACGGTTTGCATGGTTGAATACGATGGGCTGCGGCGCACCACCACTTCGTCGAACGGTTGGAGGGTGAAACCGCGTGTGCCGTCGATCACGAATCCGTCTTTTATCGAGAAGGAGAAGGTCTCCGACACATCGTTGGTCTTTTCGGTCGATGTAGGGTCGAATATGGGTCGGAACACGTCGACTTTGCTGGTCGATGCCGAGTTGGTCAGGCCTCCTGCTTGCAGTATGAAGTCCTCGATGGTGGTTCCTTCGGCATATTGGTATGTGCCTGGATAGACTACCTCGCCGCTTATCTTTATGGTTTGGTTGGTGATGTAGTCGCTGCGACTCGGAATGAATACCACGTCGTTTTTCTGTAACGGTATGTCGGCAGCACTGCCTTCGATCAATGCCTTCACGTCGAACGATATGACTTCGAGTGTCATGTCGGGACGCTGGCGGTGCATCACTCCGCGTGCCGCGAAGGCATCGTCGCGCAGTCCTTCGGCAGCAGCGATAAGGCTTCGCACCGAGTTGATTTCGCCTCCTATCTGGTACATGCCCGGATGGAACACCGCTCCTCGCACTTCGGCCATGTTGGAGTAGCGTGCCACTACCGAGTCGACGTATATTGAGTCGCCGTCGGAGAGGCGGAAGCCGTTCATGTCGAATTCGTCGATGGTATGTATTGAGTATTCGGCTCCGCTCTTGCGTATCAGCCTCACGTTCTTACGGTAGGCATCGCCTGCGAATCCGCCGGCATAGTTCAGTATGGTCGATACGCTTTCGGTGGGTTTCATCTCGTAGAACATAGGGCGCTTCACTCGTCCCTTGATTCTCACCAGTTGCTCGTATGGGCCTACCGACACGATGTCGTTGTCTTGCAGACGTACGTCGCCGCTGGCGTTGCCGTTGATGATGTAGTCGTAGACGTCGATTGTGGCTATCTGTCGGCCCTGGCGATATACTTTGATGTTGCGCAGTGTACCGATGTCGCTTATTCCGCCTGCTGCATAGAGTGCATTGAATGCCGTTGAGAGTGAGTTGAGTGTGTAGCTGCCTGGCATTTTCACCTCGCCTATTACCTGCACTGTGACGGCTCGTGTGTTGCCTACGGTCAGTTTTATGTCGGAGTCGGCGTAATAGCGGCCGAGTCGTGACTTCAGTTGTGAGTTGGCTTGTGCCACGGTCATGCCGCCCAGGTTGATAGGGCCTACACCGGGTATTGTGACTGTTCCGTCGGGCGAGAGTGTGCCTTCGAATGTCTCCTGCGATGCACCCCACACGTCGATTATCACGGCATCGCCTGCGCCGAGGCGATAGTTGGCGGGTGTGGCTATGTTCATGTTGGGTTGAAAGGTGAGTGTCGGGGTGTTGAATATGTTACGTCCGAACACTTGGTCTTCGTCGTTGAACTTGTTGCGGTAGTACATCAGCGAGTCGATGTCGAGGAAGGCGATGTCGTTGTTCATCATCTGGAGTCGTTCGTCGCGGGTATATCCCACTTGCCCGTTGTTGCCCCGGGCCTGACTGCGCACCATGTAGTTGTTTTGTTGCTGATACTGTTCGCCTGCCAGTTGCTGGTTGGTTCTCAGGCGCGATGGTGTGGTGGTGGTGTTCTGTCCGTTGAGGTCCACGGCTCCCAGTTGGCTTTTCTCGGCCTCGAGGTTTTTGCGTATGCGTTGCAGCTGCTGTACGGTCACTCCGCGTTGCAGCAGTCGCGACACTATGGTCTGTTGGTCAGAGCCTCGTGCCTGCTGTTCGCTCACGTATTGTATCACCTGTGCGTCGGTCATGCTCTGTGCCTGCATGGTTGTCATGCATGCGCCCATGATTGTCATGACCCACACTGCAATCAGTTTTCGTATCATCGTCGGTCAGTTGTATGGATTGTAAGGTTTATAATAACGCAAAATTCCCCGTCATTTCCGCTTGGAAACTGAGAGGGATTTGCACATGATCGTTCTAAATTTTCTTTCCGCCCAACACGCAACACAGTGTTTCGACTATGATGTTGGCATCGGTCAACAACGAGCGGTGGTGTAGATAGTCGAGGTCCATGTCGAGCCGTCGTATCATTTTCTCCATCGTGTCGGTATATCCGTTGTGCAGGGTGGCATTCGATGTGACTCCCGGTCGGCTGACGTATAGGTCGGCATAGTCGGGTCGGTGTTGCATGATTTGGCGTATGAAGTACTCGCGCTCGGGTCGGTATCCCACGAACGACATGTCGCCTGTCAGCACATTGAGCAGTTGTGGCAATTCGTCGAGATGGTGTGAGCGCAGGAAGCGTCCCACTTGGGTCAGGCGGTCGTCTTGTTCCTGAGCCAACTGTGGGCCTTCATCCTCGGCCGTGGTTTTCATCGTCCTGAACTTCCATATCCTGAACGTACGGCCACGATATCCCACACGTTCTTGCCTGTAAAATACGGGTCCCTCGCCCTCAATCAGTTGAGCCAGCGATATGACGAGGAAAAGCGGGAATGTGCAAACCAAACCCACTGCAGCGCCCACGAAATCAAACAGGCGTTTTATGCAGCGGCCTATCCACGACATACCATCTTTTGGCTTTATTTGTTTATCCGATTCTATCTTCATTAATCTTATTACGCAATTCTATAAACAGAAACGTAAGTGTATGCTTATTTATTGTGGCGCCAGCGATTTTTTTATTAACAATTTTTTAAGTCTGGCGCAAAAATCGCGCAAAGTTACAAAATATATTAGATATAACAACTATTCATTAACATTTTTTACTACCTTTGCACATGAAAAGAGACGAACAACCATAAATAGAGGACTACTAAGTATGAACATCAAGCACATATTAACGAGCGTGGCTGTCATCGCCGCATGTGGGTGGAATTGCAGCGCAACGGCACAGATGAGTCGCGAAAAAGCCGAAGAGGTACGCAAACAAATCATATCGCAATGGAAGGCCGACGAACGCACCCGGCTGCAGAACGATGCCGAGGCAAAATGTGTGAGGCAAGGCGAACTGAGCATGCCCTACGACGTTAAGACCTTCGGAGCCGAACCCTCCGACGGACGGTCGTTGTGGATTTCGCTTCATGGTGGCGGAAATGCTCCCAAAGCCCTCAACGACAGCCAGTGGGAGAACCAGAAAGTGTTGTATCAGCCTGCCGAAGGCATCTATGTTGCCCCGCGTGCACCATGGGACGACTGGGACATGTGGTTCAAGCCGCCCATCGACCCCATGTACGAGCAGCTCATACGCACGTGCGTAATATATTATAATGTGAACCCCGACAAGGTTTACCTCCTGGGCTATTCGGCCGGCGGCGACGGCGTGTGGCGCATGGCTCCGCGCATGGCCGACCACTGGGCAGCCGCCTCGATGATGGCTGGCCACCCGGGCGATGTCGATATGCGTCCGCTTCGCAACCTGCCGTTCATGATATGGTGTGGCGGCAACGATGCTGCCTACGACCGCAACCGCATCGACGCCGAGCGCGGACGACAGATGGACTCGCTACGCCGCTCCGACCCCGAAGGCTACATCCACGAGACCCACATACTCCCAGGAAAGCCTCACTGGATGGACCTCGAAGACAAGGCTGCACTGCCGTGGATGGCACAGTATCGTCGCAACCCCTACCCTGCCACCGTCGTATGGGTTCAGGGCGACAGGATGCGACCGCAATTCTATTGGTTGGGAGTTTCAACCTCCGAGGCAAAGAAGGGCAGCTACATCAAAGCCACCATCAAGGGCAATACCATCACGATAGACACCGACGACTACACCGAAGCGACGCTCTACCTCAACGACACTCTCGTCAACCTCGACAAGAGCATCACCGTGCGCCACGGACGCAAGACAGTGTTCAAAGGCAAGCTCCCGCGCACCGAGGCCAACCTGCGTTCATCGCTTGCCGAGCGTGGCGACCCCAGCTATTGTTTCCCGGCAAAAGTGACGGTGAAACTGTAGGCTTTTCTCCACCATAAATCCCACTTAATTTACTCCGACTCCACCCCCATCCACAGGTACTTGTAGAGGGGTGTAAAAATGAGTGCGCACTCGCAGGCCCGAGAGTGCGCACTCACAGGCCCGAGAGCGCGCACTCACAGCCCCGCGAGTGCGCGCTCATTTTTGCAAAAACACGCAGGTGCATTTTTTTGCCTGCTTCCCCGCCTCATTTTTTCTGTCTATTCGCCTCCGTTCGGATGTCCCCCTCGCCTTCGTCCTTTTTTCCTCTTCTCTTCGTTCGGATGTTCCCTCGCCTCCGTTCGGATGTCCCCTCGCCTTCGTCCTTTTTTTCCTCTTCCCTTCGTTCATCTGTACCCTCCATCCGTCCTTTTTTACATTCGCGCCCCGTCAGTGTTCGGCGGTTTTCCCGCCGAATTATCCATCCGCCCCGCCAGTGTCCTGCCCTTTTGTCATCTTTTCGCGTCATTTTGTCTTATTTCCTACATTGGAACAAAGTTTGAACTGCACCATTACAGAAACGAAAGGAGAACCAAACCATGAATACAAACCAAAACAACCAACCAGGAAACGGAAGCCAAAAGGAATTCAACCTCGAGGCTCTGAAGAAATATGCCACCAACCTCGTTGAGCAGGCTCGCCAAGGCAAGCTCGACCCGGTCATTGGCCGCGACGAGGAGATACGTCGTGTGCTGCAAATCCTCTCGCGCCGTACAAAGAACAACCCTGTGCTCATAGGCGAACCGGGCACCGGCAAGACCGCCATCGTCGAAGGCCTGGCCCACCGCATCCTGCGCGGCGACGTGCCTGAAAACCTGAAACAGAAACAACTCTACTCGCTCGACATGGGTGCGCTCATCGCCGGCGCCAAGTATCAGGGCGAGTTTGAGGAACGACTGAAGGCGGTGGTCAACGCCGTGGTCGAGAGCGAGGGAAGCATCATCCTCTTCATCGACGAAATCCACACCCTCGTGGGTGCAGGTCAGACTCAGGGTGCCATGGATGCCGCCAACATCCTGAAGCCGGCACTGGCGCGCGGCGAACTGAGGGCCATCGGTGCCACCACGCTCGACGAGTATCAGAAATACTTCGAGAAAGATAAGGCACTCGAACGCCGGTTCCAGACCGTCATGGTCGATGAGCCAGACGTGGCAAGCAGCATCAGCATACTGCGTGGATTGAAAGAACGATACGAAAACCACCACAAGGTGCGTATCAAGGACGATGCCATCATTGCGGCCGTCGAACTGTCGAACCGCTACATCACCGAACGCTTCCTCCCCGACAAGGCCATCGACCTCATGGACGAGGCCGCCGCACACCTGCGCATGGAGCGCGACTCGGTGCCGGAGGAGATGGACGAACTCAGCCGCCGCATCAAGCAACTGGAGATTGAGCGGGCCGCCATCAAGCGCGAGGGCGACAAGGCCAAGACCGACGAACTGAAGCAGGAGTTGCAGAAACTCAATGCCGAGTACGACGAGATGAACCGCAAGTGGCAGGCCGAACGCTCGCTGCTGGGCAAGATTCAGCAGGCCAAGGCTCAGATCGAGCAGCTGAAGTTCGAAGCCGATCGCGCCGAACGCGAGGGCAACTACGGACGTGTGGCTGAAATCCGATACGGAAAGATAAAGACCATCGAAGACGACATAAGCCGCACTCAGGCCGAGCTGGCACAGACCCAGGCGGGCAATGCTATGATAAAGGAAGAAGTGACTGCCGACGATATTGCCGACGTAGTGGCACGGTGGACGGGCATACCTGTGAGCAAGATGATGCAAAGCGAACGCGAGAAGCTGTTGCATCTGGAGGAGGAACTCCACCGCCGTGTCGTGGGTCAGGACGAAGCCATCAATGCCGTGAGCGATGCCGTCCGTCGCAGCCGTGCAGGCCTGCAAGACCCGCGCCGACCGATAGGCAGCTTCATCTTCCTCGGACCTACCGGAGTGGGAAAGACCGAACTGGCAAAGGCTCTGGCCGACTACCTCTTCAACGACGAAAGTCTCATGACACGTATCGACATGAGCGAATATCAAGAGAAATATAGCGTCTCGCGACTCATCGGTGCACCTCCAGGATATATTGGATATGACGAGGGAGGTCAGCTCACCGAAGCCGTAAGGCGCAAACCATACAGCGTGGTGCTGTTCGACGAAATCGAGAAGGCACATCCCGACGTGTTCAACATCCTGCTGCAGGTGCTCGACGACGGACGTCTGACCGACAACAAGGGACGCACCGTCAACTTCAAGAACACCATCATCATCATGACATCCAACTGCACTGCCGACCAGCTACACGCATTGATGCGGCCGGAGTTCCTGAACCGAATCGACGAGATCATCACGTTCAAGGCATTGAGCGAGACGGAAATCAGGCAGGTTGTCGAGATGCAGATTGGCGGAGTGAGCCGCATGTTGGCCGAAAACGGCATCAAGTTGACCCTCACACCTGCCGCCATCGACCTCCTGGCCAGTGCCGGCTACGACCCGCAGTTTGGCGCACGACCAGTGAAACGTGCCATACAGCGGCTGCTGCTCAACGAACTCTCGAAGCAGATACTGGCTGGAAGCATCAACAAAGACCACACCGTTGTGGTCGATGCCTCGGCCGACAGCCTCAGCTTCAGCCAAGGAGAATGATGCAGCGATGCATGAAACGACAAAAGGGGTTCCCGTCAGTGGGAACCCCTTTTTTGTAAGAAGTAAAGGAGCTAAAGGGAAGTGAAAGGGACTTTAGGCCTTTGCTTTTATCATTTTTCACACCAAAACATCAACGAAATCAGAAAAGAATTCGTAACTTTGCCCTCGATAAATCTAATATAGCCAGATGATACCTATCACAGAACTTAACAAGACAGAATACCTCGTCCTCTTCGCTGCCAACCTCGTGTTCATCGTGACACACCTCTACGGCTGGCTGCTGAAGTGGTTCTACAAGCCGCAGGCCTACGGCGAGAACTTCGTGCAACTGTTTCCTGCCTACAAGGCTGTGGGGTGGCTCTATCTGTTGCAGATGTTAGAGCTGCCATACCTGCTGCACATCGGGCAGGACGACACCCTGCTCTACGCCAACAGTTTTGCAATGCTTGTCTATCCACTGCTGTTGCTGGCCATGTGCGAGGGTTATTTCTTCCCCGATGTTCACCGCCGCTGGCGCGACTACATGCTGTTCATGCCGTCGATCGCAGTCCTCATCCCGCTACTGCTACAGGCCATAGGGCTAATCATCCTGCCTGAGTGGCACCGCACTGCAACCTTCATCGTGGTGGGTATGCTGTTCATCTGGCAGTTCGGCCTCACCATCAGCATGGCTCTGCGCATCGGCCGTGCCATACGTCGGGTGAACGAAGACACATACGCCGATATCGACGACTTCCCGACACGCACGGGCGAGAAGATGCAGTGGTTGCCCACATGCGTGTGCCTGCTCATGGCCATCAACTTCTTCATCGACGACCCCGCGGTGAAGGCCTGTCGCGATGTCTTCTTCACCATTTGCAACGTGTGGTTCTGCATCTACACCCTCAACCCGCGGCGAAAGGCATTCGAAAAGGAAGAGAAGCCCCTGCCCCAACCAGTTCCTGTGAAAGACGCACAGGGAAATGGTGGCACCCCCTCCCGTCTCAGCGACGAGCGCTACAGGGAATTGAGCCAACAGCTGGAGTCCCTGCTCACCGACGAGCACATATTCACCGAGCAACACATCACAGCCGACATCCTGATGCGACGTCTCGGCATCAACGCCAACTACCTCACCGAACTAATCCAGCGCAGCGGCTATGCTTCGTTTTACGACATGATTTGCCAGCACCGCGTACGCCATGCTATCGCCCTCATCCACCAACACCCCGACCGCCTGCTGGCCGACATCGCCGACAGCTGCGGCTTCTCCTCACCATCCAGCATGGCCAAGGCCTTCGCCTCGCAAGGCAAGCGCTCCCCCTCCACCTACCGCCACGGTTGACCTATGCTGCAACACCGTTGCAGTCAACCTATGCTGCAACACCGTTGCAGTTAACCTACGCTGCAACACCGTTGCAGCAAAAAAGACAAAGAACAAACAAAAAAAACAGGAAAAAGAACTATGGACAAAGAAGCCTTCGAGAAGCACAAACCCTTTGCCGGCGAGAAGAAGCCCTCCATGCTTCGCCGACGCATAGGCCACGACTATGAATCGCGACGCATCTACCTCATCACCATGACGGTAGAGGGCCGCCGTCCCCTGTTGGGCACCCTCGTAGGCGATGCCGATGCACACGATGACAGCCCCGAGGCACCAAGGGTGGAGCCATCTCCCTTAGGATTGGAAGTACAACAATGCTGGTTCTCCATCCATGAGCACTATCCCGAAGTTGAGGTACTCTCACTCCAGCTGATGCCCGACCACCTGCATGGCATCCTCTTTGTCACCCACCAGATGGAGCAGCACCTGGGCATGGTCCTCAAAGGCTTCAAGGCCGGCTGCAACAAAGCCTACCGTCAGTTCCCCTATGCTGCAACAATGTTGCAGCAAAGAGGAACCAATGGAAAGGACGACCGCACCCACGGCTTCCTCTTCTCTCGCAACTACAACGACCACATCCTCGAAGGTGCTGGCGAACTGGAACGTTGGTTCCAGTATCTGCACGACAACCCCCGCCGCCTTGCCATCCGTCGCAGCCACCCCGACTACTTCCGCGTGCGCTTCGACATCGCCATCAAAGGACAGACCTATGCCGCCATCGGCAACCGCTTCCTACTTGACAGTCCCGAGAAGGTACAAGTGCAATGCTCACGCCGTCTCACCGACGAGCAGGTGGCAGAAATCGTCAGCACCATGCTGGCCAAAGCTCACCGCGGGGCGGTGCTCGTCTCTCCCGCCATCTCCAAGGGTGAGCAGGACGTGATGCGGGCAGCACTCGATGCACGTCTGCCCCTCATCTTCCTAACCCCATGGGGCTTCAATGACTTCTCACGCCCCGGCCACCAATACTACGAAGCCTGTGCCGAAGGACGCTTCCTCATCCTGGCCCCATGGCCCCACGAGAACCAACGCATCCCCCTCACCCGCAACATGTGTCTCGCCCTAAACACCATGGCAGCCACCATCTGCCAGAAGTATGCACACCTCCCTCTGCCTCTGCCCCCGTCCCTCCACTCCTCTGCCTTCCGTTTCTCCGCCTTCCGTCCCCTCTGCCTTCCGTCCCTCTGCCTTCCGTTCCCTCTGCCTTCCGTTCCCTCTGCCTTCCGTCCCCTCTGCCTTCCGTCCCTCCTCCACCTGTCTTCTATGCTGCAACACCGTTGCAGCAAAGGAAGCTAAAAGCCCCACTTCTCCACCCACAAACTTTCCTCTCAGCGTATTTTTTCTTTCCTCTCAGCGTATTTACGTCGAGAGGAAAGTCTTTTTTTTGCCTATTGTTTACCTTTGCAGGCAAAAACAAAAGAAGCAACACGTATGGAAACAACTATTCAGACAATAGGCATCGCCGTAGCCAGCCTACTCGCACTGGTCATCGCCTTCATCATAGTGCTCTCGCTGTGGAAGAACTTCCGCCGCAAGCAACGCATGGAGAATCAACACAATAATAATATATAAAACACAATAACAATACAAAAAACGTATCAACACAATGAAACAACCAACCAACATCAAGACAAAAGTCCTCGCCCTTGTGCTGACGATAGCAGCACTGGCGGCGGGGCAGAGCGCCTGGGCTGCAAGCACGTGGAGCGTGACGAGCAGCACCAGTGCTGGTATCACCACCTTCACCATCACCCGCAGCGAGAGCACCACGGACGAGACGGTCTATTACCGCACCGTGAGCCTCTCGGCCATCGAGGGGCAACATTTCACCGCAGTCAGCGGCAGCCTCACCTTCACCACCGGACAGACAAGCAAGACCGTCACCGTGACGGAAGCAGTGCCCAGCGATGCTGTTTACAAGGTCTATAATAGTAATTCGCGCGCCTACCGCTTCGAGCTGCTCGGCCTCGATGGCACCGTCATCGCCCAGCGCGACCGCACCGTCTCGGGCGGCACCCAGTTCACGGACACCTATCTGAACAAAAGCATCACCGGCCTGACCTATTTCGACCATTACGGCGACGGCAGCCTCCTCTCTGGCACCACCCACTATTTAGACGTGGCCCACAGCGGCTCTGCCGGTACGTGGGTCAAGGTGGGCGACGGCGGATACAGCCAGGCCGTCCACACCGTGAGCACCGGCGCGCTCTATAACAGCAACAGCACCCTGCGCACCTACCTGAACAGCAGCGGTACCAAAATGTATGCCACCGTCTATTTCACGCAGAAGGAAGATCAGGACGGCTACCAGTACATCCAGATACTGGCCGACAACAGCACCACCTACGACGGCAACGACCCAAACGGAGCCGTCAACAGCCCCTCAACCTCGCTCTACAAGGCCTGCTTTATCCTCAGTTACGACCCCAGCGGCAGTGTGGAGACAAATCCGCATACGCAGTTCTTCCCTCATCGCTGGGACTATGCGGACAGGAACGCACAGTACAGCGGCAACAGCTGGAACTGGCAAGAGTTCGACTACGACAACGCGCACCTCTATGAGCAGGAGTTCAAGAGCGCCACGCCCTCACTCCGTGCCGAGAACTCCGGCTCGCTGGTTCTCGCTCCCACGGTGAACAATATCAATGTCCGCTTCGACGCGGCTGGCTCGGGCGGCGACGACTGGTACTTCAAGGACCTGAAGGTACGTCTTGCTCTCGTCGATGCCACCGCCCCCACCGTGCTCAACAACTATAAGGTCTCTGGCGGACGGC
>CAMVDC010000011.1 GCA_947166155.1 uncultured Prevotellaceae bacterium
TCCGTGCGGTGTGAACTGTCAGTCCGAGCGGTGAAAACTGTCAGTCCGAGCGGTGTAAACTGTCAGTCCGAACGGTGAAAACTGTCAGTCCGAACGGTGAAAACTGTCAGTCCGAACGGTGTAAACTGTTAGTCCGAACGGTGTGGACTGTTAGTCCGGACGGTGTCTTTTACCTTCATGGCCACAATGACAATAGTGTTTACTGCTCCATTTTGGCAGATTCTGTCACTCTCAATTAGTATTTTTCCCCTCCGCTGCCTTGGCACGATATTTGCTGTAAGATAGGAAAAAACATAACGATATGGCTAAATTCATAGATTACTACAAGATACTGGGTGTGCCAAAAGACACGCCGCAGTCAGAAATAAAGGCTGCTTACCGCAAGCGCAGTAAGCAATTCCATCCCGACCTTCACCCCGACGACCCGAAGGCCAAAGCAAAGTTCCAACTGCTCAACGAGGCATACGAGGTGCTCAACGACCCCGACAAGCGTGCCCGATACGACCAATATGGCGAGAACTGGGACAAGATGAACCCCGGCGGCGGATTTGGTGACCAGCAGGGTGGGGGCGACCCCTTTGGCGGATTCAACCCATTCAGCAATGGCGGCAACCCATTCATGGGGGGCGACGGCTCTACATTCGAATTCAACATGGGCGGAGCAGGCGGTTTCAGCGACTTCTTCACCTCGCTGTTCGGCGAGATGGCAGGACGCCGTGCACAGTCGGCACGACAGCAGCAACACTCGTCGGCACCGGCCGAAAGCCATGCAACCATCGATATCGACATGTATACAGCACTGCTGGGAGGCGAAGTGATCATCGAATCGGGCACAGAAAAACTGAAGCTGCGACTGAAACCATGCACCCAGCCAGGCTCAAAGCTGCGACTCAAAGGCAAAGGTGGCGGAGGGCGCGACCTCATCCTCACCATCAATGTCACACTGCCCACAAGCCTCACTCCGCGTCAGCAGGAATTGCTCATACAGATGAAGAATAGCTGATCGATCGGTCCGTACTTTGCGTTTCGGTGTGCATAGCGACAACTGAATTTGCTAATTCAACCTCGTTTTTCACTATTTATAATATAAAATAGGTGATATTTCTTGACCAATGACATCTGTGTAACTAATTTTTCTTAACTTTGTGCACAGAAATTATAAAAAAGAAACAACACATATAAAAACGAACCAAAGTATGAAACTGAAACGTATTGCTATGTTGGCAGGCGTGACGATGATGGCATCGTCGTGCCTCTGGGCTTTGGGCAAGAACCAAAGCACTGTCGGATTCGACAGTTATGAATGGGACTTCGGACAAATCAGCGCGCTGCGCGGTGCCGTGAGTCACACCTTTGTAATGAAAAACACAGGCGACAAAGCTGTGAAGATAGCTCGCGTCATTCCAAGTTGCGAGTGTATCAACGCACAAGTGACCGAGAGCGAAGTGGCTCCCGGAGCCGAGACGGAGGTGATGGTCACCTTCTCACCTAAAAATGCTGAGGGTAAAACCTACCGCAGTGTGGAACTCATCGATGCCGACGGGCGCACCATGGGAGCACTCACTCTGTCGGCCGTGGTGAATTTGACACCATCGATGCCTGCCGATGAACACGACTACCCCTTCTGGGACACCAAGCTATCAAACGAAGAACGCGTCGAAAACCTCATTTCTCTACTCACACCCGAAGAGAAGGTGGGGCTCATGATGAACAAATCAATATCAATCGAACGCCTCGGCATACCATCCTACAACTGGTGGAGCGAGGCATGCCACGGTGTGCGCCAAGATGGATATACCGTATATCCACAACCTATAGGCATGGCAGCAGCATTCAATGCCGGTCTCGTCTACGATGTCTTCTCGACCGTGAGCGACGAGGCACGCGCCAACTGGAACCGCTCAAACCACGACGTGTTTGGTGTGAAGATGGGTGCTACATACTATCCAGGCAACCCCGAACTGACTTTCTGGTGCCCTAATGTCAACATATTCCGCGACCCACGCTGGGGACGCGGTCAGGAGACATGCGGCGAAGACCCATACCTCAACGCAGTGCTTGGAGTGCAGACAGTGCTCGGCATGCAAGGCAACGACAAGAAATACTTCAAGACCCACGCATGTGCCAAGCACTATGCAGTGCACAGCGGACCCGAGCCATTGCGCCACACATTCAATGCAAGCGTGTCGATGCGCGACCTCTGGGAAACATATCTGCCTGCATTCAAGGCCTTGGTGAAGAAAGGAAACGTGCAGGAAGTGATGTGTGCCTACAACCGATACGAAGGAGTGCCATGCTGCACAAGCGACCGACTGCTGGTCGACATCCTGCGCCGCAAGTGGGGATACAAGGCAATAGTGCTCACCGACTGTGATGCCATCAACAACTTCTACAACCGCGGACAACACGAAACACACCCCGACCCACTGTCGGCATCAGTCGATGCAGTGTTGAACGGCACCGACCTCGAGTGTGGAAAGGTGTTCATGGTACTGACCGAAGCCCTGCAGAAAGGACTGATACAGGAAAAGACACTCGACGACCACCTGCGCCGCACTCTGCTCGGCCGATTCCAACTCGGTATGTTCGACCCCAACGAGATGAACCCGTGGCACAACTTCGGCCCCGACATGATAAGCAGCGAATCAAATCACCAGCTGGCAATCAAGGCCGCACGCGAGTCGATGGTGCTGCTCGAAAACAAAAACGGACTGCTGCCACTTTCGAAGAACCTGAAAAACATTGCAGTGGTAGGACCAAATGCCGACGATGTGTCGCTGCTCAACGGTAACTATGGCGGTACACCAACCAAGGAACACCAGGAGTCATTGCTCTCAGGCATACGACGTGCAGTGCCAGGAGCCAACGTGACATTCCATCAGGCATGTGAACTGTCGAACGAATATACCACCATCAACCACCTCGCCGACATGAACGACGGCAAGGGCGCATTCGTGGAATTCTACAACAACAGCAACCTCGAAGGCTCGCCCGATAAGACTGGATACTACAACGAACTCAATTTCTCTACATTCGGAGGATGGGGATTTGCTGAAGGTATCAGCACCGAAAGCCTATCGGTTCGTGTGAAGGGTCAATACAAGTCGACATTCACCGGCAACATGCAATACAACATATCGACCGACAACGGATACTTGCTCAAAGTGAACGGCGAAGTAGTGGAACAAGCAGAAGCCGGAGCACAGCGTATGGGCGGTTTCGGTGGTTTCGGACGCCGCGGCGTGCAATACAAGTCATTCCCCGTTGAAGCCGGAAAGACCTACGACATACTTATCGAATACAAGCGCGGTACAGGCAACTTTGCCATGATGCGTGCTGAAGTGTGTGAGCGCAAGCTGGCCGAATTCAGCGACCTCGCACGCGAACTCTCGGGTGCCGACGTGATAATCATGATAGGCGGTATATCTGCTCGCATGGAAGGCGAAGGTGGCGACAAGGCCGACATCGAACTGCCACGCGTTCAGCAACGTCTGCTCACTGCAATGCACTCAACCGGCAAGCCCGTCGTCATGGTCAACTGCTCTGGCTCGGCTATTGCATTCGGAAGTGTTCGCGGACAATACGATGCACTGCTTCAGGCATGGTACCCAGGCGAAGGAGGAAGTCAGGCACTGGCCGACGTACTCTTTGGCGACTACAACCCTGGCGGCAAACTGCCAGTCACATTCTACAACTCGACCGAAGACCTGCCCGATTTCCAGGACTATAGCATGGCCAACCGCACTTATCGTTACTTCACAGGCACACCTCAATATGCATTCGGATATGGCCTGTCATACACTACATTCGAAGTAGGAGTGGGCAAACTCTCGAAGAAGTCGATGAAAGCCAACGGGAAAGTGACACTCACCGTGCCTGTGACCAACACAGGCAAGCGCGAGGGAACCGAAGTGGTGCAGGTATATGTCAAGGCTCTCGACTATCCAGAAGCTCCAATCAAGTCGCTGCGCGGATTCCAGAAGCTCTTCCTGGCTGCAGGAGAGACACAGAAGGCCACCATCCAACTCGATGGAGAGGCATTCGAATACTATGATCCATCGATCGACGAACTCTCAACTCGCAAGGGCCGCTACCAGATTCTCTACGGTACATCATCGCGTGATGCCGACCTCAAGAGCATTGACTTCGTGGTGAAATAAGTATCAATAGCATTGTTTTTCGCAATGAAATGAGATGACTAGAATACTGATTTCGCTATGAAATGAATGTCAAGAGCTTTGATTTTCGCAAAGAAATGAATGTCAAGAACATTGATTTCGCTATGAAATGAGATGAATAAAATATAGATGAGTATATAATAATCTATATATACATAAACAGAAAAGGGACCACGCGGCCCCTTTTCTGTTTATATTTGCAATGATCTGCTTAGCGGAGAGATGCTACTTTTATGCTTATTACCTCTTCACCCAAGTGGTCTACATGTGCTTCGCGTGGGAAGTAGACAGGCATATCGGCCTGGATTGGCAGTATGCGCAAAGTGAGTTGGTGGATATCTTGAGGAATGCGCCAAAGTGCATACATGAAGTGACGACCATTGTAGAAGTTGTCGTCGATGAGGCGGTCGCCTGCATACAGACGGGCACAATCGCCGTAGTACTCTATATCAAGCAAAGCGTTAGTGCGCTCGGCAGGCAAATCAATGATGTAGGTCGCTGCATGGTCGAAGTCGGAATCGAGCGGAGCCTGTGCCGCCTTGTTCACACCTATAGTTATGGTGCGATTGCTTGCGGCATGTGTTTTCTGCCAGTGCAGGCTGGCGGCAGACGATGCATTGCTCGAAACTACATAAGTCGAGGCATTATCAAGGAACAACCTACCTGCCGTCTCGCTGTCGACAAGATAGTAGTTCAGGCCGCTACGACTGGTATATACAGGTTTTTCAGTGCCACGTGGTTGTACGTTCTTCAATGTCTTTCCGTCAGCAAAGGCAAGTTCGGAAGGCACCCCAACAACTTTTTCCAAATAGATGGACGACTCCCTTCGAGCCACAATATTGGCCGTGGCATACTTCAAACCTGCTATACCAACTGGGAATATGCACGCAGTGGAAGCAGGTATGGTTATAGGACGTGATGGGAACGTAAGGTCATTGATGTTGAAAACGACGTTTTTCTTGTCGGTCAGGTTGGCAAAGCGCTCGTAATTGTTGACAAACACAAATGCGCTGTCGCCAAGCGACCGATAAGACCAGCGCAGGAATGTGTCGTCGCGTTGTGGAACATCTTGCTTACAAGGAAACACAGCATCCATGGGTGCCAATGATTCACCGAAATCGTGAAGGAATATGTGCAGCTTGCGAAGCATGAAATAGTGGGGATTAAGTTGTCCGAACTCCCCGATAGGTGCTTGGAAATCGTAGGTCATGACTGGCAAGTCGTTGTAGTTAGTGGCTCGCGAACGTTGAGTTTCGTTGAGATAGATATGGCGGTCGCCGTCGTATGGTTTCAACACATCGCTGCCATTAAGCACATTGGAAACAGGGTTGGTGCCTCCATGATACATGTAATACCCCAGCAAATTGCTGCCGCTTCCTAACTTCACCACGGCAAGTGAATAGGCATCGATGGGGTAGATATATATTCGGCGATGGTAGGATGTCATCATACCGCCACCAAGTTCGCATGTGAAATATGGGTATCGACCGTCGTTGTTAGTGTTTTGACCTTCGTAATTTAACTGCTCGGATGCAATGGCGGTCGAAGTGCGAAAGGCCTTGAAATTGAATGCCTTGTAGTAGTCGCCGACACCTTCGGAAGTACTGCGGTCCCAGAAACCATCTGCATAATCGCCGTAAAGCGGTAGCAACTCTCCATAAGGCGGCTGAGTGGCAAGTTCGGGCCAACCGGTGCGAGTGTAGAAGGGTAGTGCGAAACCTATTTCGGTTGCAATACGTTTCAACGAAAGCAGATAGGATGCACGACCTCTATACTCATTGTCGAATTGCATGGCCATGACCGGGCCGCCATCCTTCCATTGCAATCCTTGCACTTGTGTGAATATCTGACGATAGAAACGTGTGACATAACTCAGAAACTGAGAGTCTTCGCTACGTGTTTTACACCCTGTGTCGAATACCCAGTCGGGGATTCCGCCACAGCGAGCTTCACCATGACAGAACGGACCGACACGCAACACAACAGGCATATCGGCTTCTTTGCATAGCTCCAGAAACCTCCGCAGGTTGCGCTGTCCGCTCCAGTCATACTGGCCTTCGACCTCTTCGATGTGGTTCCAGAATACATAACAAGCAATCATCGTGACTCCGCCATCGTGCATCTTTCCGATTTCTGTGGCCCATTCCTCGGCAGGAACACGTGAGTAGTGCAACTCTCCCATCACCGGCACAACTCTGTGACCATCGATAATAAGGCTGCGAGAGTCCCATTCTATCTTTGGCACAATCGTTTGCGAACATGCAGTGTGTACTATAAAAATAAATAATGAGATGAAATAAACGATCCGTTTCATAGTGTAAGGCGTATGGATTTATTGGCTTATTCTTGTCAAGTAATAGTTTCGGAATACTTAGTAATAAAATAAAGCCTTATCAAAGAGTGTGTACCTACTACTTTGATAAGGCTTGATGGGGATTTATTCAAGAACCATCTTGTAGCCCTTGCGATCTTTCAGTTCGAAGTCAACATGCGAACTTACCGATTCGTTGTTCTCAATACACCATATAGCTTTTGCAAACATGGTGGCTACGGTGAGTTGTTTCACTTTGTGGCATGTGCCGCGATAGGGTATGGAGTCGGTAAACATAATTTCCTCGAGAGCCGAATTTTCTACATTTTGATCGGCGGGGCCACTCATGATGCAGTGGCTTGCCACGGCTCTTACAGAAATTGCTCCGGCTTTCTTCATCTCATCAGCAGCTTTGGTTATGGTGCCTGCAGTGTCGACCATATCGTCGACTATTACAACGTTCTTGTCCTTTACATCACCAATGATCTGAATTTTGTCGACAACATTGGCTCGAGAACGTGTCTTGTTGCATAACACAAGTGGCACTTTCAACTTGTTTGAGAACAGAGCAGCACGTTTTGATGCACCCACATCGGGTGCTGCAATGACCAGGTCATTGAGTTTCAAATCGCGTATGTATGGTACCAATGTGATTGATGCATAGAGATGATCGACTGGAACGTTGAAGAATCCTTGAATCTGGTCGGCATGGAGGTCCATAGTGATAAGTCGGTTGATACCAGCTACACTGAGCATGTCGGCAACAAGTTTGGCACCTATTGGGACACGTGGCTTATCTTTTCTGTCTTGACGTGCCCATCCAAAATAAGGCATGACTGCGATGATGTTGCTTGCTGAGGCACGCTTGGCTGCATCAATCATCAGCAGGAGTTCCATTAAGTTGTCGGTGCTGGGGAAGGTGGATTGAACGAGAAATACATCGCATCCACGCACTGATTCTTCGAACGATACAACAAACTCGCCATCGGAAAAGTTGGTACGTACCATGTTTCCGAGAGAGCAGTCGAGCTCGTTGCAAATGCGTTCTCCCAAGTATTTGGAGTTTGTTCCAGCAAATACTTTATACAATTTGTTCTCAACCATGATGATGTTTATTTGACTATTTTATGCTTTCTTGTCTTCTATGAGATTTACATGCCATCGTTTGGCATTTATACTTCGCTTTCCAAAACTTATGCTTCGCTTTCCAGAACTTATGCTTTGCTTTATAGGACTTATGCTTATTGTTCCAGAACTTATGCTTCGTTTACTTGTTCTAAGGTGTATTGGCTACTACCGTCGAAGCAGTGTGTGCATATCTTGCATTTTGGCAGTCCTATGCTTGCAACCAGTGTGTCGAGTGAACTGAACTTGAGCGATGACAGATTGAGGCGTTTGCGCATTTCTTCTATCATTGCTTCGTATTCAGGTGAGTTGCTGTCGACATATTTCTCTACATTCTTATTGGCATCGCCTTCGAAGTCGCGTATGATTTGTCTGGTCAGGAGCTCTAAGTCGCCCTTTGAACGTGAGAAATTGACGAATGGACATCCATATATCAGCGGTGGGCACGATATGCGCATGTGGACTTCTCGTGCTCCGTTGTCATATAAATCTTTTGTGTTGTCGCGTAGTTGTGTTCCGCGTACTATTGAGTCGTCGCAGAATAGCATTCGTTGGCCGATGAGCATATCGCGGTTTGCAATGAGTTTCATCTTGGCTACGAGGTTGCGGCGTTCCTGACTGCTTGGTGTGAACGAGCGTGGCCAGGTTGGGGTGTATTTGGAAATAGCCCTGCGATATGGTACTCCGTGTCCGGCTGCATAACCAATCGCCATGCCTGTTCCTGAATCGGGGATGCCGCATGAGCAATCGACTTCGGTCTTATCGCTCTCGCCCATGTGTCGGCCACATCGGTATCTCACGTCTTCCACGTTTATTCCTTCGTATGAAGATGTGGGAAATCCGTAGTACACCCACAGGAATGAACATATCTGCATGCCTTTGTTTGGCTTGCGTAGTTGCTCTATGCTGTCGGGTCGTAACCTCACAATCTCTCCTGGACCGAGGTATGACAGAATTCTATATCCGAGGTTGGGGAATGATGTCGATTCGCTTGTGGCTGCATATGCTCCGTCTTTATGTCCGATGATGATTGGTGTGCGTCCCCATGAGTCGCGTGCCGCTATGATTCCATCTTCGGTAAGTAGGAGTAGTGAGCACGATCCCTTCACTTCCCTGAAAACGTTTTCTATTCCTTCAACAAATGTATGTCCCTTAACAATAAGAAGACCTATCAGCTCAGTCTGATTGATTTTGCCAGAACTGAATTCTGATAGGTGCATATTTTCTTCGAGCATTTTGTTTGCAAGCTCTTCTTTATTGTTAACTTTTGCAACTGTCACTATTGCAAATCGGCCCAAGTGACTGTTGAAGAGTAAAGGTTGGGCATCGGTATCGCTGATGATACCAATGCCTGCATTCCCTTTGAATTTGTCAAGTTTATCTTCGAAGGCAGTACGGAAGTACGATGATTCGAGGTTGTGGATTGAGCGTAGGAATCCTTTCTCTTTGTCGTAGGTTGCCATACCGCCGCGCATAGTTCCGAGGTGCGAATTGTAGTCTGTGCCGTAGAAGAGGTCATTGATACACTCTTTGGTTGATACCGTTCCGAAAAAGCCTCCCATGTGTGTGTCTTTTGTTTTATTGTGTTTGTATATGTGTTATTATTTTGTCTTGAATCTTACTGTGTCATTATCGAGATATGCCACAATGGTTTGACCCATTGCCACTTTCTCTTCAACTATCATTTCAGATATTCCGTCTTCAAGGTGTTGTTGTATTGCACGTCGCAGCGGACGGGCACCGAATTGTTTGTCGTATCCCTTGTTTGCGATAAATGTTTTTGCTTCGGGTTCTATCTCGAGTTTGTATCCGATGGTCTCAATTCGCTTCAACACCGACTCAAGCTCTATGTCAATGATTTTGAGTATAGCGTTGAGGTCGAGTTGGTCGAATGTGATGATTTCATCGATTCGGTTGAGGAACTCGGGCGAGAACTGCTTATTGAGTGCTTTTTGAATGACACTGCGGCTCACTTGCTGGTCGCTCATCCCTTCCATCGCAGAGAATCCGATGCCGCGACCGAAGTCCTTGAGTTGTCGGGTTCCTACGTTTGAAGTCATGATAATGACAGTATTACGGAAGTCAACTGTACGTCCGTTTGAGTCAGTCAGTCGACCGTCGTCCATCATTTGCAGCAGGGTGTTGAACACATCGGGGTGTGCCTTTTCAATTTCATCGAGCAGCACGATAGAGTATGGTTTGCGTCTCACTTTCTCGGTGAGCATGCCGCCTTCCTCGTATCCTACGTATCCAGGAGGGGCTCCTACGAGTCGGCTGACGGTGAATTTTTCCATATATTCCGACATGTCGATACGCACCATGGCATCGGCCGAACCAAACATATATTCTGCCAGTTTCTTTGCCAGATATGTTTTTCCGACTCCTGTAGGACCTAAGAACATGAATGTACCGATTGGTCGGTTTGGGTCTTTGAGTCCTATGCGGCTACGCTGTATGGCACTGACTAACTTGTCAATGGCGGGGTCTTGAGCAATGACCTTTGACTTCAGTTCTGCTCTCATGCCTTTTAGTCGGATGCCTTCATCTTGTGCCATCTTGGAAACAGGTATGCCTGTCATGACTGACACTGTTTCTGCAATCTTGTCGATGTCGACTTCTTCGCGCATTTCGGTCATTGTCGATTCCCACGATTGCTTGAGTAGTGCCAGTTGGTCGCGCAGGTTTTTCTCTTGATCGCGATATTCGGCAGCGCGTTCATAATCTTGGTGCTTTACGGCATTTTCTTTGTTGCGTATAGCTTCGTCGATTAGTTTCTCCTGTGTTTCTATCTCTTTTGGCACATAGATGTTGCCGATATGTACTCTTGAGCCTGCTTCGTCCATCACGTCGATTGCCTTGTCGGGGAAGAATCGGTCGGTGATGTATCGTTCGGCCAGTGTGACACAAGCATTGATGGCATCTTCTGTGTATGTCACATTATGGTGTTGTTCATATCGGTCGCGTATGTTGTGCAGTATTGTTTTTGTTTCTTCTACGGTAGTTGGTTCTACGATAATTTTTTGGAATCGTCGTTCGAGTGCACCGTCTTTTTCTATGCTTTTGCGGTATTCGTCGAGTGTTGTTGCACCTATGCATTGCAGTTCTCCTCGTGCCAATGCCGGTTTCATCATGTTGGCGGCATCCATCTGTCCTGCTTGGTTGCCGGCACCCACGATGTTGTGTATCTCGTCGATGAAAACGATGATATTGGGGTTTTCCTTGAGTTCGTTTATGATGGATCTCATGCGTTCCTCAAACTGTCCTCTATATTTTGTACCAGCCACTATGGTCGACATGTCGAGCGCTATGATTCGTTTGTCGAATAGTGTACGCGACACTTTGCGTTCGATGATTCTCAGTGCCAATCCTTCGACGATAGCGCTTTTGCCTACTCCTGGTTCGCCTATGAGCACAGGGTTGTTCTTCTTTCTGCGTGCCAGGATTTGTGCTATACGCTCTATTTCACGTTCCCGGCCTACAACAGAATCGAGTTTTCCTTCGCGTGCAGCAAGTGTTATGTCGGTGCCGAATGCATCGATTGCAGGTGTGTCGGTCTGTTTCTTCTCGGTCTTGGTTCCCGCCATTCTGTCAGTCGAGTCGTTGTTTTGACTTGATGGTGGCAGGTCATCTTCCTCGTCGTCGAAGTCGATATTGGCTTTTGGCATTGGTTTGTGTGTCAATGCAGCCATAACAGAGTCGTATGTTACGTCGTGTTGTGTCAGGTAGTCAGCCACAGTAGAGCTGTTGCGTTTCAGCAGTCCTAACAATATGTGCTCAGAGTCGATGCATGTGCTTTTCATGACTTTGGCTTCGAGCAGGCTGAGCCTCAGTATGTTTGATGTCTCTTCTCCCACAATTACTTCGTCGTTGGTTGTAGCTCTGTTTTGTTTGCTCACCATGTTTTCCAGTTGTTGCTTGCATGCTTTCATGTTTACCATCAACTGTCGTTGCATTATGTTGAATGCGTTGTTGTCTCCGTCGCGTATGATTCCGAGCATGATGTGTTCGGGCTCAATAGTCTTGCTGCTGAGCCTTATTGCCTCCTCACGGCTGTAGGAGAGTATTTGTTTCAGTTTGTCTGAAAAGGGTAGTGATAATTTCATCTGTGTTGGTTCTGTACAATTATGTATATGTACAAGTGAGCAAATATCGTGCCAACTATTTCAACCATTTGTTGAGGCGGTTCATTATGTCAGTTTTGTCGGGCTCGGGCATGTGGTTTATGTTCGAGCCGTGGTCGCCGCCCGGTTGCACATATACTCTCATGTTTTCTTTCTTCGAACAGTCGAGCCATGTGCATACTCCGCTTGCGCTCCATGGGTCGGCATCGCCATAGATGAATATCATGGTTGGGTCTTCCTTTTTCAGGAATTTGACTGTACGCTTGTAGAGTGTTGGGTCGAACTTGTAGTGGCGCAGTTCGGGTGTGAGCATTATCTTATTGAGGTATCCCTTGGTGTTCTTCACCTTTGTCCACTTTTTCAGCCCTTTGAGTGAGTAACCATAGTATCCGAGTTCGCGAACGGCCTGCACGTCGAATGGCAGGTATTTGTTGGGATATGCAAAGTAGTCGGGGGTTGACACTCGCAGGAAGTGGTTGAGCAGTTCTTCGTCGGATGCGGTGAGTGGTGGTATGCTGCTTGCCGGTGTGCCATACTGGAAGTGTGCGAAGGGATATTCGAGTATTACGTAGTCGTAAATTTCCTCGATTGGCAGATAGAAGTGGTAGTTGTGTTGCTCGCAGTATTTCTCGAAGAGTGGCACTATCGTTGCTCTGCGTTTCAGCATTTCTTGTTGTGCTGCGAGTACAATGGCTCGGTCTTCTGCCGTTCCAGCCTTTTTGGCAAGGAATACTTCGTGACGTCCGTCTTCCACTGCGCGGTTGAGTGGTGCCACGTAGCTCACACTTGCATCTACGTCGTCGGGGTATGTGACACGGTAGAACATTGTGGTTTGTCCGCCTTTGCTGGTGCCGGTGCTGATCCATTTGCCTTTGAACAACTGGCCCAGTGTCTGACGCACGTTGTGCAGGTCGCGTAGTGAGTTGTCGACTGTCATGTAGTCCCAGTTGCAGGGTTCGGGTACCGACTGGTCGAAATATCGGTATTCACACAACACGATGTTGGCATTGAACATGCGGCTCAACTCTATCTCGTAGCCGGGGTTGAGGCCGTAGCTTGCCGAATAGCCTTCGGTCACTATGACTGTAGGGGCGTTGACATCGCGCATGCAGACAAATATGCGTTGGCCGAATGTGCCTTTGTCTGCGTTGTCGCCGTCTACGTTTTGCTGTATCTTCATCACGTATTTCTCTTTGAAGCTGCGCGACTGCAATGGTTGTACGTCGCTGATGCCTGGCAGTGCCATGAGCTGACGCATGAATGGTGTGGTTTCTTGCTGTGCTATGGCCGTGATGGTTATCAGCAGTGCTGCTGTGACTGAAATGAGGCGTTTCATGTTGCTGAATAATTAATGTTAATGTGTAATGAATGACGATGAATAATGTGGTGCATCAATAGGCTTTTGCTATGATCACCCTGCATTTTGCAGGCTTTCCGCTCACCATGTCGGTGCCTGGTGTCTGCTCGAATCCGTAAGGCACGCAGCGTATGGTGGCTTGTGTGTCTTCCTTGATTTTTGCTTCGGTTTCGGGTGTGCCGTCCCAGTGGCAGAGGAAGAAGCCTCCGTCTTGGATGCGTTGCTTGAATTCGTCGTAGTTGTCGCACTCGTAGATGTGTGAGTCGCGGAAGTTGAGCGCTTTCTTGTAGATGTTGGCTTGTATGTCTTCGAGCAACTTCTGTACGTATGCTTCGATGCCTTCGATGCTTACTGTTTCCTTTTCGAGTGTGTCACGACGCATCACCTCGATGGTTCCGTTTTCGAGGTCGCGTGCTCCGATGGCCAGTCTCACTGGTATGCCTTTGAGTTCGTAGTCGGCAAACTTGAATCCTGGTCGCTTGTTGTCGTCGTTGTCGTATTTCACGCTGATGCCCATGGCTTGTAGGTTGTGGCATATTGTTTCCACTTTGGCATCGATGGCGTTGAGTTGTTCTTGTGATTTATAAATAGGTACGATGACCACTTGTATTGGTGCCAGATGTGGTGGCAGTACGAGTCCGTTGTCGTCGGAGTGTGTCATGATGAGTGCTCCCATCAGTCGTGTCGATACTCCCCAGCTTGTAGCCCAAGCGTATTCTTGCTTTTGGTCGCGGTTGAGGAATTGCACGTTGAATGCACGTCCGAAGTTTTGTCCGAGGAAGTGGCTTGTACCGCTTTGCAGTGCCTTTCCGTCTTGCATCATGGCTTCGATGGTGTATGTGTCGAGTGCTCCTGCAAATCGTTCTGTCTCGCTTTTCACACCGCGTATCACTGGCACAGCCATGTATTGCTCGGCGAAGTCGGCATATACGTGGAGCATCATCTTGGCGCGCTCTTCGGCTTCTTCGCGTGTGGCGTGGGCGGTATGTCCCTCTTGCCATAGGAATTCCGATGTGCGCAGGAAGAGTCGTGTGCGCATTTCCCATCGCATCACGTTACACCATTGGTTGCAGAGTATTGGTAGGTCGCGATACGACTTTACCCAGTTTTTGTATGTGTTCCAGATTATTGTCTCGGATGTAGGACGTATGATGAGTTCTTCGTCGAGTTTTGCATCGGGGTCGACCACCACTCCGTCGTGAGTGTCGTTGGTCTTGAGTCGGTAGTGTGTCACCACGGCACATTCCTTGGCAAAACCTTCCACGTGTTCGGCTTCGCGGCTGAGGAACGACTTTGGTATGAGCAGTGGGAAGTAGGCGTTCTGTACGCCTGTTGCCTTGAATTTCTTGTCGAGTTCGCTTTGTATCTTTTCCCATATAGCGTAGCCGTATGGACGTATCACCATACATCCGCGCACGTCGGATTGCTCTGCCAGTTCGGCTTTTACTACGAGTTCGTTATACCATGCTGAATAGTTGACGCTACGTTTCGTCAACCCTTTGAGTTCTGTTGCCATTTGTTTTCTTTCCTAAAAATAGTTGTTTTACCTGCTTGGTTTGAATTCGAGCACAAATTTACGAATTTATTCCTTATCTGGTATCATCATTGGCACGGAAAAATAAAAAAACGATGTTTTTTATTAAAAAACTGCCGCATTATGCATTCTGTTTGAAGAAAAAAGCCGATATTTGCATCGTGAATTCAAATCATTACATCAACTTAAATCAACATCGAACAATGAAAAATTCAAAGTTTTTTGCAATTGCACTAAGCGGAGTGATGCTTCTCTCTGCATGTAACATGAATAACACTACCAAGGGCGGCCTTATCGGAGGCGGCAGCGGTGGTGCTATCGGTGCTATTGTAGGTAATCTGATTGGTAAGGATGCCAAGGCTACAGCCATTGGTGCTGCTATCGGTACGGTTGTCGGCACAGGTGCCGGTGTGCTCATTGGTAAGAAGATGGATAAGGCTAAGGCTGCTGCCGAGGCTGTGAAGAATGCACAGGTGCAGTCGGTGACCGATGCTAACGGTCTGCAGGCTGTCAAGGTTACATTCGATTCTGGTATCCTCTTCAACACTGGTTCATCTACTCTTAGCACCGATGCCAAGAACTCACTCACTCAGTTTGCCAATCAGGTACTGAAGGTTAACACCGACATGGACGTTGCCGTGCAGGGTTATACCGACAACCAGGGATGGCGCAACAGCACTGCTGAGCAGAGCACTCAGAAGAACCTCGAACTCTCGCAGCAGCGTGCTCAGGCAGTGAGCTCATACCTCACTTCGCTGGGTGTTGGCGCATCTCAAATCAAGTCGACCACCGGTTACGGCGAGGCTAACCCTGTTGCCGACAACGCAACCAAGGCCGGACAGGCTCAGAACCGCCGCGTGGAAGTTTACCTCTATGCTTCAAAGGCTATGATTGAGGCTGCACAGAACGGAACTCTTCAGTAATGAAATTCATCCGCAAGATCTTGAAACTGCTTCTATGGATTGTCATCCTGTTTCTGGGAACGTCCATAGGAGCAGTTCTATTATATAAATATATTAAGGTGTCGGTGTCGCCCCTCATGGTCATACGACTTGTGGAGCAAGTGCGCAACGGACAACCCACCAAGATGGCTCACCGATGGGTCGACTTCGACAGCATCAGCCGCGAGTTGCCAAGGGCAGTGTGGGCAAGCGAAGACCAGAACTTCTTCAATCACCAGGGGTTCGACTTCAAAGCCATTGGCCAGGCATGGGAGGAACACGAAAAGGGCGGCAAGATGCGCGGAGCCAGCACCATAAGCCAGCAAACCGCCAAGAACGTGTTTCTGTGGCCACAGCAGTCGTGGCTGAGAAAAGGGCTTGAGGCTTATTTCACCATACTCATCGAGACCTTCTGGTCGAAACAACGCATAATGGAGGTCTACCTCAACACCATCGAGATGGGCAACGGGATATACGGAGCCGAAGCGGTGGCAATCGAGCACTTCGGATGCCATGCCGCCGACCTCAACCAAAATCAATGTGCCATGATAGCCGCTTCGCTACCCAATCCACTGAAAATGGACAGTTCGAAGCCCAGCCAATACATGTATAAACGGCAGAAAGCAATCATGAAACAGATGCGAAACGTGGGACCCTATCCCGACTGAATGCACACCCCTCTACAGATACCTGTGGAGGGGTGCGTTTGTGAGTGCGCACTTTCGGGCCCGAGAGTGCGCACTCTCAGGCCCGCGAGCGCGCACTCTCGGCCTCGCGAGTGCGCACTCGCAGAACCGAAATTACGCATGCACTTTTTCGCGACTCCACAACTGCCATTTTTTCCTCGTCGTTTCGTGCCCTTTTCCGGCGGCTTCAGCATGCCGACTTTGATATAGCCGCGGCATCGCATGCAAAAAGCACGGCATCGAAACATATTTTGCCGCCGATGCTTGCACAGAAAAAAAAGAATTGCTAAATTTGCACCAAATTTCATGTTCTCACACTCAACCACCAACCATTCACTTATGGAACAAACGACAATTCACATACTCGACCGCGACTTCCGCAAGTCGATTACAGAAGAGGTTATACAGCAGCGGATTCAAGCATTGGCATCACGCATCAATGCCGACTATGCAGGCCTCAACCCAGTGATGGTCAGCATACTGAACGGAGCATTTATGTTTACGGCCGACCTCGTACGCTACCTCGATTTCCAACCCGAGATTATCTTTGCCCGATTCTCGTCGTACGACGGGATGGACACCACCGGCGAGGTGCGCGAACTGATGGGCGTGACGGCCGACCTCCGCGGACGCGACGTAATTATTGTCGAAGATATTGTCGATACAGGCCTAACCATGTACAACGTGCTGCCTAAGTTCTGCCAACTGGGAGCCAAGTCGGTAAAAATTGCTTGCATGCTCCAGAAACCCGAGAAACTGCGTGTGGACCTCAAGGTCGACTATTGTGCACTCGAGATTCCCAACGACTTCATCGTGGGTTACGGACTCGACTACAACGGTTTCGGACGTAACTACCGCGACATATACACCGCAGTGGAGGCCTAATAAACAAGCCGTCAAGCACCCGCTATTCATTATTCATTATTAATTATTCATTATTAATTATTAATTATTCATTATTAATTATTAATTTCCCCAAGCCTCCGCTATTCATTATTCATTATTAATTATTCATTAAATTATAATATATGCAAAACATCATCATTTTTGGTGCCCCAGGTTCAGGCAAAGGCACATATAGCGACGAAATAGTTGCTCGCTACAATATGGGACACATCTCGACAGGCGACGTCCTGCGCAATGAAATCAAACAAGGTACAGAACTCGGCAAGATTGCCAAAGGATATATCGACAACGGCCAGCTCATCCCCGACGACCTCATGATCGACATCTTGGCCAAGACCTACGATGCACAACCCGCTGGTTCGGGTGTCATATTCGACGGATTCCCACGCACAATAGCTCAGGCCGAAGCCCTCAAGCAGATGCTCGCCGACCGCCATCACAGCATGGGCGTCATGGTAGAACTCATTGTCGACGAAGAGACACTGATGGCACGACTCCTCAACCGCGCCAAGGAACAGGGACGTGCCGACGACAACGAAGAGACCATCAAGAAGCGTTTTGCTGTGTATCATAGTCAGACAGAACCACTTGCCAAGTGGTTTGAGGCTGAAGGTATGCGTCACACATTCACTTGGGAAGGCAGCAAAGAGCAGATGCTCAGCAAGATATTCAACTTCCTCGACACACTGAAGTAGGCCCCCCCATATCCCTTCCCCAAAAATAAAAGATGGGGAGAGGCCAGCAGTGGGGTGGAGTGGTCGGAAAGCCCCCATCCCGCTTATTCATTATCAAATTATTCATTATTCATTATTTTAACGTGGATTTCAAAGAAATAGTACAGCGCCGACGCAGCATACGCCGATTCACCCCACAACCAGTCGACGAGCAACAACTCAACACCATATTGCGTGCCGCACTCATGTCGCCAACCGGACATAGCGCACGTGGGTGGCAGTT
The DNA here is from genome assembly GCA_947166155.1 of uncultured Prevotellaceae bacterium. GTDB lineage: Bacteria > Bacteroidota > Bacteroidia > Bacteroidales > Bacteroidaceae > Colivivens. Next base: position 18,117 of record CAMVDC010000011.1, read on the forward strand.
TGTCGTAGTTACCGAGAGCGACACTCTAAATCAACTTGCAGCCACCAAAAGTGCTGGCGCCGACTTCCTGAAGGAAGCACCAGTGGCTGTCGTGGTAGCCTACGATGCAACGGCAAGCGACGTGTGGGTTGAAGATGCCTCGATAGCTGCTGTCACCATGCAATATCAAGCTACCGAACTGGGTTTGGGCTCATGCTGGAGCCAGATTCGTCTGCGCACCGATGCCGATCAACACTCTGCATCCGAGGCAGTGAAACAACTGTTGAGCCTGCCAAAGGAATGGGAAGTGGAGTGCATCATCGCATTCGGCTATCCTGCAATCGAGCGTAAACTGCAAGACGAAGAGCGACTGGCATGGCAGCAAGTCATAAGGAAATGAAGATAGTATCGATAGGTGCCGGCAATCTGGCCACCAACCTGTGTGTGGCATTACATAAATCACATCATGACATACTTCAGGTTTTCAGCCGAAAATCGACTTCGGCCGAATGTCTTGCATGCAGGATAGGAGCAAGTCCGGTTACCGACATGGAACTCATTACCACCGATGCCGACATCTATATCGTCAGTGTGACCGACAGTGCATTGCCCGATGTGGCACGCCGACTTGTTGACCACCTCGAGGCCGGCAATCAGGGTGGGGCGCTACCGCTCATTGTCCATACGGCAGGCAGCATTGCGATGGATGTCATCCCGTCTGCTCGCCGTGGAGTGGTGTATCCCATGCAGACATTCTCGAAACAACGCTTGGTCGACTTCAGTCAGATTCCCATTTTCATCGAAGCCAACTATGCCGACGACCTCGAAATGCTGCGGCTCTTAGCCACTTCGCTATCAAGCCATGTGCAGGTTCTCTCATCGACCGACCGTCGATACTTGCATCTGGCAGCCGTCTTCTGCAGCAACTTCACCAACCACTGCTACGCACTGGCCGACAAGATACTGAGTCAGCACAATGTGCCATTCAGCGCCATGCTGCCCCTCATCGACGAAGTGGCAGCAAAAGTCCACTCGATGCCTCCACACGAAGCTCAGACAGGACCGGCACGCCGACACGATGCCAACGTGATGAATGAACATATCGAGTTGTTGGCCAACGACAAACGATTACAGAATATCTATAAAATAATGTCAGAAAGTATTGCCGATGATTAACTACGACCTCAAACAGATACGTGCCATCTTCTTCGATGTCGACGGAGTGTTGAGCCGTCAGACCATATCGCTACATACGTCGGGCGAACCTATGCGCACTGTCAACATAAAGGATGGATATGCCATGCAACATGCGGTGAAGCAAGGACTACTCATTGCCATCATCACCGGAGCCGCCACCGAAGCCGTCAGGGTGAGATACGAGCGGCTGGGAGTCGAAGAAATACACCAAGGTGCAGCCCGCAAGATCGATGTCTATGAGCAACTGTGCAACAAGTATGGGCTCGACGACTCGCAGGTTTTGTTTATGGGCGACGACATCCCCGACTATGAGGTGATGCAACGATGCGGACTCCCAACGTGCCCTGCCGATGCAGCACCCGAGATAAAAGCCGTGGCCAAATATGTGTCGAACCACAACGGAGGTGACGGATGTGCCCGCGACGTAATCGAACAGGTGTTGAAGGTGCAGAACAAGTGGATGCATAATACTGAAGCATTTGGATGGTAACACATTATGAAGATAATTTTAGCAAGTAATTCGCCTCGGCGCAAGGAACTGCTGGCAGGCCTCGAACTCGAATTCGAAGTGCGAACCATGAGCGGAATCGACGAGTCATACCCCGACGAACTTAGAGGCGAAGACATACCAATCTATATATCGCGACAAAAAGCAAAGGCCTACCTGCCAACACTGGCTGACGATGAGTTACTCATCACTGCCGACACTATAGTATATCTCGACCATGTGGTGCTTGGCAAACCAGCCAATCGCGACGAGGCAATCCACATGCTCAAAGCCTTGTCGGGACGTCAGCATGATGTGATTACAGGAGTGACTCTTACCACAAAACAAAAGAGCCTTAGTTTTGCATCGACCACACATGTTGAGTTTGCCCAGCTGTCGGATGCCGACATCAACCATTATGTAGATGTATATCGACCATTCGACAAAGCAGGGGCTTATGGCATACAGGAATGGATAGGATACATCGGAGTACGTAGTATCCAGGGCAGCTACTTCAATGTGATGGGTCTGCCTGTGCAACGACTGAGCGAAGCCCTGAAACAAATGAATAAATAAACAGCCAAACAATATGACAAAGAATATTACACCTGTATTGCTTCTGACCGGATACCTCGGAAGCGGAAAGACAACGCTTGTGAATAGAATACTTGCCAACAAGCGTGGAATTAAGTTTGCCGTAATAGTAAACGACATAGGCGAGGTAAACATTGACGCCGACCTCATAGAGAAGGGTGGGGTGGTCGACCAAAAGGACGACAGCCTCGTGGCTCTTCAGAACGGATGTATATGCTGCACGCTGAAGATGGACCTCGTAGAGCAACTCCACGACATCATCAGCATGCATCGATTCGACTACATAGTGATTGAAGCCAGCGGAATATGCGAACCGGCTCCTATAGCACAGACCATCTGCTCCATCCCACAGATGGAACCCAAGTACACTCGCGACGGTGTGCCACAACTCGATTGCATTGTCACTGTGGTCGATGCCCTTCGACTGAAGGACGAGTTTGGAAGTGGTGCCAACCTCATGCGCCATGATATCGACGACGAAGACATCGAAAACCTCGTGATACAGCAAATAGAGTTCTGCAACATCATACTGCTCAACAAAGCTTCAGAAGTGGAGCCAAAAGAACTGGAGCGCATCCGTCAGATTATCCGGGCTCTGCAACCCAAAGCCGAGATAATCGACTGCGATTATGGTGATGTAGATCTCGACAAGATAATCAACACCCGCATGTTCGATTTTGAGCGAGTTGCTACATCTGCTACATGGATTGACGAAATAGAAAACCATCACGACGATGATGACGATGATGATGATGATGAACACCACCATCACGACGATGATGATGATGAACATGAACATCACCACCACGAACACGATGATGACGACGATTACGAACATGAACACCACCACGATCATCATCACCATCATCATCACCACCACGACGATGAAGGTGAGGCAGAAGAATACGGGATAGGTACATTCGTTTATTATCGTCGACGTCCGTTCGATATCGGACTCTTTGATGAGTTTGTTGCACGTCGTTGGCCTAAGTCTGTAATCCGAGCTAAGGGAATGTGCTACTTCCGTAGCGAGCAACATCTGTGTTATGTGTTTGAGCAAGCTGGTCGTCAGTTCTCGCTCAAGAATGCAGGGCAATGGTATGCCACCATGCCCAAAGACCAACTGCGTCGACTCATGGAGGCCGAGCCTCAGTTGCTGAAAGACTGGGACGAACAATATGGCGACCGCATGCAGAAGATTGTATTCATTGGACAAAAAATGGACCGCGAAGCAATCGAAGCCGAACTCGACAAATGCTTGGTATAACCTTTAATTATTTTGCACATGAAACGACTACTGACAATTATTCTATTAATTCTTTCGCTTGCAGGAAGAATCAATGCCGGCAATATTACCAGCGAGGGCGCATGGTGTTGGTTTGCCGACCCACGAGCTCTGCACTACCAGAATGCTGCTGGCACCATCAATGCCACGTATATCGGATTTATCGATATTCATGGTAACATACGTGCCACGCAAGTCGATTTCGTGAACGGACGCCGCGACGAAGTTCTCATCCGCAGCTACTTCCAGCCCGACGACCACAACAACCCCACATTCCTCATCCTGCCCGACGAGCGCGTCATGATATTCTACACGCGACATACCGATGAGCCGTGTATCTGGTATCGCATATCGCAGCGACCAGGCGATATCACATCACTTGGACGTGAGCATCGCATCGAAACCAACCACAACACAACTTATCCATCGCCATTCATAATGAGCGACGACCCAAGCCACATCTACCTCTGCTGGCGAGGAATAAACTGGCATCCCACCATTGCGCGACTCACCTTGCCCGATGCCGAAGATAACGTGACGGTCGATTTCGGACCGAAGCAGATAGTGCAGTCAACAGGTGCCCGACCATACGCAAAATATCAAAGCAATGGCCGCGACAAAATCTATCTCACTTACACCACTGGCCATCCCGACAACGAGTGGCCATGCTGGCTCTATTTCAACGTAATCGATATCAATCACGGCAACGGTCCCATATTACGTGATATCAAAGGCAACGAACTTGCACGCATATCAGAGCAGACGTTCCGTGTCAGCAAGAGCGAGGAATACAAAGCACAATATCCGCTCACACTTATCGACTCGCCGTCCGACTCGCGCAACTGGGTGTGGCAAATCAGCACCGATGCCCAGGAACGTCCTGTGGTGGCTATGACACGCATCAGTAACGACAAGAACAGCCACACATACCTTCATGCCAAATGGACCGGCAAGGAGTGGCGCCTCACTGAGTTGGCTGATGGCGGACACGCATTCCACCAAAGCTGGCAGCGCACAGAGAAATGCTATAGTGGAGGCATGGCCATCGACCCATCGAACACCAATGTAGTATATCTGTCAGTGCCTGTAGGCAATGTTTATGAAATAAGCAAAGTCACACTGAAGGACAACGGAAAAATCAAGGAACGCACCTACGTCACCACGTCGTCGGCCAAAAACAACATGCGTCCGTATGTTATCCCAGGGTCTGAAACGTCACCGCTGCGCCTTTGCTGGATGCATGGCGACTACTACTACTGGATGGTCAACCGCAACTTCCCACAGGGATACCCCACCTCCATCGAGAGTGATTATGATTTTAATGAACTAAATGCTCACGTTACCGAGGATGTCAAGATTCTGCTCGACGAAAAAGACTATAAGGGACAGACACTGCAAGTTGGGCCACTCATGATTGGAGTCGATGCCGACAACTATCTCTACATTCGCAGTCAGCGACGAGTTGAGCGCAGCCAATGCCGATACCTCACCTCCGACGACTGGTCACGATTCTCCAGCGGCACATCGGGCGATTCATGGCCTACACGCATCAACTCTGCCCATATTACCCTCAGTCAGGAAGACGGATACACCATCCTACGTCGCAATGGAGCTATAGAAATAAAGGTAAAGTTGTAATCACACAGAACTGCTTCATCGCACCTTTTTTACATCAATTTGCTGATACCAACTGCGTGTATCCATGCATTAATAACTGCGAGTGCGGACTTTCAACCTTGAGAGTCCGCACTCGCTGCCTTGTGTGTCCGTTCTGTCGTCCCTTTGTTTTAGAATAATATAGATAGGCGGATAGCAACAGTCTGCTCCTATCAGAGTGATATACACATCTATTGGATAAATGTATTGATAAATTAATTTTAGTTGTTAGTTAAGAAATATGTTAATTTAGTGATTGGGATGCGTCGTGAAGACGCATCCCTTTTAATGTTCAATCATACATTTTAATCTTACTATTCAATCTTTATCGTCACCTCGCGGTTGTAGGCAGCTGGTTTGGCGCGATATTCGTCGAGTACATATACGCAGGTACAGCCCACACCAGTGGTTGCATAGTCGATGTTGAGGGTGTAGCGGTCTTTTTGTGGTTGCAGCTGGTATGTGAACTGACTCTTCGTGAGGTTTTCGGTTGTGAACTGATAGGCATTGAAGTTGAAAAGCTCGTTCATCGAGATTCTGATGCCGTGACCCTCGTTGTCGGCCAGACGCAGGTAGCGCAGGTCGGTACGTAGTGCGTGGTCTTGCGGCAGGAGGTATGGCTCGTACATGTCTTTCACAGTCTTCGACCAGATGCCTACCTTGTAGCCGGTCTTGCGGTCAGGATAGTTCTCTTCAGGACCACGGCCGTACCATGTGATGTGGTCGAAGTCGTTGGCCACTGAGGTGGTGAATCCGATGCGCGGCAACATCTCGGGCAGTTTGCCTTGCGGACTCAGGTGGTTCTGTATCTTCACCGTACCGTCGTCGTAGAAATGATATGTGTAGTCGATTGAGAAGCCTGCGAGCTGTACGCCTGAGATGTAGAGGTCGAGCTGTCCGTACGATGATGCTCCCACCTGTACCACCTGATGTACGCGTACCGTTGTCTCGTGTTCGTTGTGCGAGAGTCTCACTTCGGTCGGTCGTATCTTCAGTTGGTTCACTCCCTTAGAGTAGAACAATGTTGACACCATGTTTCCGTAGCCTTCAGCGTATCCGCCGTTGACACGGAAGGCATCCCATGAGTCGAACTCATTGGCGAGCGGTGCGCGCCACAGGTTGAACTCCATCGGTGCTTTCAGCACAGGCTTGCCATCCACCTCGATTTGCTCCATGTTGCCTGTCTGCTTGTTGATGGTGTAGCAGAACCGGTTGCCGCTTATCTTGATAAACTGGTCGGTCTCCTCGGCATTGACTTTGCCTGCGGCGAGTTGTGGGGCTGGTGCCGGCATGTTCCACGATGTGAGTTCCAGTTGGTCCCATGCTACTTCGTGTCCGGCCTTGGCCCATACCTGGTCGTTTTTAAGTGTTGATGTGATGTTGATGCGGTATTCCTTGCCTGGCTTGATGGCCGGTTTGTGGTATGGAATGCGTATCACCTCGCTTGTCATGGCCGGTGTGGTGAGCTGTATGTCTCCCTGTTCCACGATGTCGCCATCGGCCATGAGCGCCCAGTGTGTTGCATATTGAGAAAGGTCGGTGAAGAACAGGCGGTTGGTCACTTCGGCCTCGCCCGTGTCGGCATTGATGAGCCGTATGCTCACCGGTTGTGTTGTCCACTTCATCTGCACCATCTCGGGTTGCACGGTGCGGTCGGGCCATATACATCCGTAGGTGCGCATGTTGGCTGCAATGGTGAAGAATGTCCCTTCGTCGCCTGCGCTGTCGAATGTGAGGTAGAGCACTGCATCCTCGGCCTTACCTTCACCGTCGGCCATGCAGCGGTTGAAGATGGCCACGTTGTCCATCTCGGCCTGAGCCGTGTAGGTGGTTTGTGCGTCTTGTGCGTGGTTGCCTGCAAGGCGTCCTATGTTGATAGGGTAAGGGAAGTTGCTCAGCACTCCGCGTTCGCCTCCACCGTTGCCTCCGCGTCGTCCTGCCTGCTGTTCGGCAGGTGCGGTCGTGGTGGTTCCGAGGAGTTTGTGGTCGATATAGAGTTTCATCTCGTGGCCGTCCCACGATGCTGTGACGTGGTGCCAGTGGTCGAGCCAGTCGGCTGGCAGGTCAACATCGAGTGTGTGTTTCACTCCCGAGTGCAGGTAGAACTGCAGTTTGTCGGCTCCACGCTGCACGACTCCGAACTGTGTGTTGCCCTTGGTGACGTATGGTGCACCCTCGTGTATGCCGCACAGTTTGCCCGGCTTCACGTCGAAGCTGATGGTCAGTGCCTTGCCCGACAGCTCCACGTTTTGGCTGCGATATACCTCGACCCACTCTTCAAGACCGCTGAGGTGTAGCACTCCTTTCTCTACTTTTGCGCCCGACATGAGGTGTACTGGCGTGTCGAACGGTGAACTGTCTTTCAGCGGACGTATATGCTCGGTGAGTCCCGGATTGACGAAATCCCACAGCGCACCGCCCATGAGTCGTGGGTGGCGACGTATGATGTCCCAGTATTCGTCCATACCTCCGCCTGCATTGCCTGCCACCGAGAGGTATTCGTCCATGAACGAAGGGCGCGGGTCGCTCTCTTCAGGCACCAGTGCGGTGTTCATCTCCAGCTCGTATGGGGTAGGGTAGCGCGGGCCTATGATGTCTTCGGCTGCATGGGCGTAGGCATTACCTCCATACATGAAGTAGCGTGTAGGGTCGTATTTCTTGCCTTCCTTCACCACCTCGCCGATGAGCGGACCTTCGCCGCTCTCGTTGCCTGCACTCCAGAAGAGCACGCATGGGTGGTTGCGGTCGCGCAGCACCAGTTGGCGCACTCGCTCCTGATACATGCCCAGGAACTGCTGGTTGTTTGATATGTATTCGGTGGCATGAGCCTCGTCGCCTGTCTCGTCGATGATGTAGAGGCCGTATTCGTCGGCCAGCTCGAGGTAGCGGTTCACCGGTGGATAGTGCGATGTGCGCACACCGTTGAAGTTGTGCTGCTTCAGTATCTCCATGTCGCGGCGTATGGTGGCCTCGTCCATCACGTGTCCGTGTTCAGGATGCTGCATGTGGGTGTTGATTGCATTCAGCTTGATTGGTATTCCGTTGAGGTAGAACACCTGGTGGCGTATCTCTGTCTCCTTGAATCCCATCTTGCTCGATATCTGCTGCATCACCCGCCCGTCGCTGTCGAGCAGTTCGAGGCGCAGGGTGTAGAGCGATGGTGTCTCGCTTGTCCATTTGTCGGGGTTGGATATGTGTTCGGTGAACTTCACCGAGTGCTTTCCCTTGCCGTTCATGCTGAAGCGGTCGGATGTCATCTCCTTCACCTGCGAGCCCTTCGGGTCGGTCAGGGTGGCACGCACGGCGTATGTGCCGGTTGCATCCTCATATTTCTTCACATCGACATCGAGCTTCATCGTCGCGTCGCGATACTGATCGTCGAGGTCGGTGGTCACAAACCAGTCAAACAGGCGAGTCTTCGGGGTGGCATAGAGTGTCACGTCGTCGAAGATTCCGGCCAGTCGCCAGTAGTCCTGTCCCTCGAGGTAGTAGCCGTCGCTGTATTTCACCACACACACAGCCAGCGTGTTCTTGCCTGCCTGCAAGTAAGGTGTTACGTCGTATTCGGCCGGTTCCTGTCCGCCTTCGTTATATCCCACCTGCTTGCCGTTCAGCCACACGAACGATGCGCTCTGGGTCTTCTCCATGCGCAGGAACACCTGCCGTCCGTTCCATTCCCGCGGCAGTGTGAAAGTCTTGCGATAGGCACCCGTAGGGTTATACTCTCTCGGCACATGGGGCGGATTGGCCTTGAACGGAGCCGGCACGTTGCGGAACTGCGGGTCGCCAAATCCCTCCATCTCCCAGTTGCTCGGTACTGGTATGCTGCTCCATTTCCCATCCTTGAAGTTGGGCTTGAAGAAGTCTTGCGGCACCTCCTCGGGGGTGGTGGCAAAGAAGAATCGCCACTGTCCGTTGAGCGACATGCGGTCGTCGGCCTTGTAGTAGGCATGACCTTCCTCCTGACCCTCTTCAAACACCGCGGTGTTTTCTATGTAGTCGTAGATATGCTCCAGATACTGAGCGTTAGCCTGAAGCGTGAATGCAGCCATCAGGCACATTGCAAATGATTTCTTATTCATCTCTATTTATACTTTTTTATAATTATGTTCAAAAACATGACGTATAATATACGTCTTAGCAACTGCAAAATTAAGAAATAAAAGCCATGAAGCCAAATAATGATATAATTATTTGCAAATATGTCACTTCTTTTGTGTTATAATTAGTGTTTTTGTTACTTAATTATCCGACACAAATGAGAACACCTATATTGCATAATTCATAATTGACTATCCAGCGTCCCCTCTTCCCTTTCGTTTCTTCCCCAAAGCTTTTGATATGACGGAATGTTTCGTATATACATGTTTTACTCCTGTCCTCCGATATGTCACCCCTTCGGGCATTATGCAATTCGGCAAGTGATGTCGGTTTTTACGTACTTGTAAAGCTTTGTAAAAATAAAGAATAAACGAAAGAATGAAAGAATGAAAACAGACCATGCTGGAGGTATGTATAAACGCGATGTTCTGCGAGTGCGCACTTTCGGGCCTGTGAGTGCGCACTCTCGGGCCTGCGACTGCGCACTCTCGGGGCTGCGAGTGCGCACTCTCCGACGCGTACGTATATAAGCAACGTGGTGAAGGTATATTCGTGGGGTCATGAAGGTATATACGCTCAGTGCTTTATGTACGTTCGTACAGACGTCTGCTATGACTCCCGCGGCATTATGATGCGTGTGCTTCATAATGCCGCGGGAGGTTGTTATGCCAACATGGTGGTCCTTCGGCCTGTCACAGATATGCTCGCCATGCTCGATATGACAAAAGGAGGCGGTTGTACTCCATGGGAAGTGTAGATGTGGTTATTCTCCAATAAAGTGCAGATGTGGTTATTCTCCAATAAAGTGCTGATGTGGTTGCACTCCATGTGAAGAAAGAATGTGGTTGCATTCCGATGAAGATCAACAAACTATCGTCCGTTGTACATGCTTTCGTAGTACTTCTCGTAGTCGCCGCTGGTGATGTTGTCCATCCATTCCTGGTTGTCGAGATACCAGCGTACGGTGCGCTCGATGCCTTCTTCGAACTGTAGCGATGGTTCCCATCCCAGCTCGCGTTGCAATTTTGTGGAGTCGATAGCATAGCGTGCATCGTGGCCAAGACGGTCGGTGACGTAGGTGATGAGGTCGAGGTCGGCTCCTTCGGGACGTCCGAGCAGGCGGTCGACGGTCTTGATGACTACCTTGATGATGTCGATATTCTTCCATTCGTTGAAGCCTCCGATGTTGTAGGTTTCGGCTATTGTGCCGCGGTGGAATATGATATCGATGGCACGAGCGTGGTCTTCGACGAAGAGCCAGTCGCGCACGTTCTCACCTTTTCCGTAGACAGGCAGCGGGCGGCGGTGGCGTATGTTGTTGATGAAAAGCGGTATGAGCTTTTCGGGGAACTGATAAGGTCCGTAGTTGTTGGAGCAGTTGGTGACGATTGTAGGCATTCCGTAGGTGTCGTGGAATGCACGGACAAAGTGGTCGCTCGATGCCTTTGAGGCCGAGTAGGGCGAATGTGGGTTGTATTTTGTGGTTTCGTAGAAGAAGTCGGTTCCGTATGCCAGATGATGTTCGCCGCTCGATGCAGTGGTGGTGAACGGTGGTTCTATGCCTTCGGGCCGGTCCATCTGAAGTGCTCCATAGACTTCGTCGGTCGAAATGTGGTAAAAGCGTTTGCCTTCATATCCTTCGGGCAGGCTTTCCCAGTATAGTTTAGCTGCTTGCAGCAGTGTGAGTGTACCCATCACGTTGGTGCGAGCGAATGTGAAGGGGTCTTTGATTGAACGGTCTACATGACTCTCGGCTGCCAGGTGGATGATGCCGTCGATGTGGTTGTCTTGCATCAGCTGGTAGAATGCATCGAAGTCGCAGATGTCCATGCGTACGAACTTGTAGTTAGGACGGTCTTCGATGTCCTTCAAGTTGGCGAGGTTGCCTGCGTAGGTGAGTTTGTCGAGGTTGATGATGTTGTACTCGGGGTACTTGTTGACGAAGAGACGGACCACGTGGCTTCCGATGAATCCGGCTCCTCCGGTGATTACGATGTTACGTTTCATAATTTATTCTCGTTTACTATTACATTGTTGACGGTGAGGTGTTCGATGAACTCGGGGTGATAGTTCACGTTGCGAGCCTTGACGTTGCAGTCTTCGAACAGGAAGTCGCGCAGGTGATATTGGTCTTCGCGCTGAGTGACGTTGAAGAATGTGTTGCACTCGAGGTTGATGCGCCGCATGGTGATGTTGTTGCTGTAGGACATGGGTGGGTCTTGTCGGTCCTTGAGGTCGTAGAACTGTGTCCACGGCCTTACGAGCAGGAAGTTTTGCGCATTGCCTGTGATGTCTTCCACTGTGATGTATTCGTAGTGTTGTGGTGTGTCGGGGCGCATCTTGAGCCACAGTAGGTTGGTCGCACGGTCGACACGAATGCGACGCAGCACGATGTTGTGGTCGAAGATGGACTCACTGCCGCATGTGACACAGCTGGCACAGAATCCGAACACACAGTCCTCGATGATGATGTTTTCGTTGCCTCCGTTCTCGGGCATCTTCTGCGGGTCGTCGGCCCATGGGCCTTTACCGCCCTTGAGTGCCACAGCATCGTCGTCGACCGACATGTAGCATCCCTTTACGAGCATGTTGCGGCATGCATCGATGTCGATTGCATCGGTCGATGGGGCACGCACGGGTTCGTAGAGCGATGTGATGTGAAGGTTGAGCAACTTCACGTTTTCCGACTTGTAGTAGTGAGTTGTCCAGAAAGGTGAGTTTTGTAAAGACACGTTTTCTATCTGTACGTTGCGACAGTTGGATATATACACGAGTCGCGGACGCTGTTCGTCTTTGTTGGTACACTGTGGGTTCCACGAGCGACGGAGCCAGAATGCTTTCCAATAGGGCAGCCCGTTGCCGTCGATGGTGCCTTGTCCCGATATGGTAAATCCGTCGAGATGGTCGGCATTAACCAGTGCCGGGAAGTATTTGCATGTTTCGCCCTCGATGCGTGTAGTCATGACAGGGAAGTCGCTGATGTCGGTCGAGCCTTTCAGGACCGCACCTTTCTCGAGGTACAGGTGTGTGCCTTGCTTGAAGAATAGTGCACCGGTCATGAATGTGCCCGATGGCACGACGATGACTCCGCCTCCGTCGGCCGCCACACGGTCGATGAGTGCTTGAAGTTCCTTCGTGTATATGCGTCCGTCCATCATCACTCCGTGGTCGGTGATGCGGTACTGCTGACCTAACTTGGCCAGATCTACGGCCGTGGTGTCACGAAACCATTCAGGTACTTCTGTACCGTCGGGGAAGAGGTCCTTCTCGGGTTTGCGCGCATTGAGTGCGATGCAAATTGTTGTCAGTGCAGTCAAAAATATAAGTCGTTTCATGCTTTAGAATAGTTTATTCACGCTGCAAAGTTACAAATAATTATCAATTATCGTTTACATTTATCAATTTTTTTGTATCTTTGCACTCGGTATAGAGATTAAACGTACGCTCATTTCATTTTTCGGGTAAAATGAAACTACCATTTAAGTAAATTTTTTCGCATATTTAGAAATAGACTAATCAAATATAATGGACGACGAAATCATAGATATTGAACCTGCAGATGTAGACAACGAGGCAGCCGAAGAAACCGAGGTGACTGATGAAGCGTCAGCAACCGAGGTGAATGATTATTCAGCTCCTCACAGCGACTACGACCCCGCTACCATGACCGACAGCATCACTCACCACCTGAGTGGTATGTATCAGACGTGGTTTCTCGACTACGCAAGCTATGTGATACTCGAGCGCGCCGTGCCTCACATCATGGATGGCTTGAAGCCGGTGCAGCGACGCATATTGCACTCGATGAAACGTATGGACGACGGGCGCTACAACAAAGTGGCAAACATTGTGGGACATACGATGCAATTCCATCCTCACGGCGATGCTTCGATCAAAGACGCGCTGGTGCAGATGGGACAGAAAGAGTTGCTCATCGACTGTCAGGGCAACTGGGGAAACATCCTGACGGGCGACGATGCGGCTGCCGGACGTTACATCGAGGCGCGACTGTCGAAGTTTGCCAACGATGTGGTGTTCAATCCCAAGACCACGGAGTGGAAACTTTCGTACGACGGAAGGAACAAAGAGCCGATTTCACTGCCTGTGAAGTTCCCATTGCTGCTGGCTCAAGGCGTGGAAGGTATTGCTGTGGGACTTTCGTCGAAGATTCTGCCACACAACTTCAACGAGCTGTGTGATGCTGCAGTAAGCTACTTGCATGGCGAAGAGTTCCACCTCTATCCCGATTTCCTCACCGGAGGCTCGATCGATGTATCGAAGTATAACGACGGCCAGAGGGGCGGAACGGTGCGTGTTCGTGCAAAGATTGAGAAAATCGACAACAAGACCTTGGTTATCCGCGAGATACCTTTTGGCAAAACAGCTACAACACTTATCGACTCTATACTGAAAGCCATAGAGAAAGGCAAGATAAAAGCACGCAAGGTGGACGACAACACGGCCGCGAGTGTCGAGATACTGATACACCTGATGCCCGGCGTGTCGAGCGACAAGACCATCGATGCCCTCTATGCTTTCACCGATTGCGAGATAAGCATATCGCCCAACTGCTGTGTGATCGATGACCGCATGCCTCAGTTCCTCACGGTGAGCGATGTGTTGCGACGCTCGGTGGATTACACCAAACACCTCATCAAGCGCGAACTCGAGATACGACGCGACGAACTGCTTGAGCAGTTGCACTTCTGTTCGCTCGAAAAGATATTCATCGAAGAACGTATATACAAAGGTAAACAATTCGAGAATGCAGAATCGACCGACGCTGCACTGAAGTATATCGACGAGCGACTCGAGCCGTTTAAGAAAGACTTTGTGCGCGAAGTGACCCGCGACGACCTGCTGCGTCTGCTCGAAATCAAGATGCAACGCATACTGAAGTTCAACAAGGACAAGGCCGACGAACTCATTGCCCGCATCAAGGCCGAGCTTGAAGAGATAGAGCGCGACCTCAACAACCTGGTCGAAGTGACTGCCGACTGGTTCCGATTCCTGCAAAACAAATATGGAGCCGAGCATCCGCGACTGACCGAAATACGCAACTTCGACACCATACAAGCCGCCACCGTGGCCGAAGCAAACCAGAAACTCTATATCAACCGCACCGACGGATTCGTGGGAACGGGGTTGAAGAAGGACGAGTTTGTGTGCAAC
>CAMVDC010000012.1 GCA_947166155.1 uncultured Prevotellaceae bacterium
AGGGGGAGTACCCGCAGGGGGAGGGGGTCTTCTCCCCGGATGGCATCCTCTCCCCGCATGGCATCTTCTCCCCTTCGGGGAGATAAGAGAGGGGTTTGGGAGATAAGAGGGAGGAAACTTACATAAATCCCAGTTCCAGCTTTGCTTCGTCGCTCATCATGTCCTTCGTCCATTCGGGTTCGAACACGAGTTCGACGTTCACACCGTTCACACCCTCGATGGAGCCGACCTTCTGACGTATATCCTCAATCATGAAGTCGGCAGCTGGGCATGAGGGTGCGGTGAGAGTCATGTCGATATTCACCACGAAGTCGTCGGTCACATCGATGTTGTAGATGAGACCCAATTCGTAGATATCGACCGGAATTTCGGGGTCGAAGACGGTGTGGAGCATCTCCACAGTCTTCACTTCTATATCATATTTTTCCATTTTCTGCATAGCTGTAATAGTTGCCGTCAGTGACAATCACGTGATCAATCAGGCGTATGTTCAAAGTCTCGCAGGCATTGCCGATTCGCCGAGTGAGGTTGTTGTCGTCGTTGCTGGGGCTGAGCGAGCCACCCGGATGATTGTGGCATGCCACGATGGCGGTAGCACCCGCAAGCAATGCCTCACGCAGTATCATGCGCACATCGACGGCCGTCTGTGTGATGCCGCCGCTGCTCATTCGCACCGACTTGAGTACTCGCGACTGATTGTTGAGCAGTAGTACCCAAAACTCCTCGTGGGGCAAATCCTGCATCTTGGGGTGCATGAGCCGGTAGACATCCGACGCGGTGCGTATCTGCTCCAGTTCCTGCGCTTTCTCCAACGCCCGCCGCCTGCCTATCTCGGCTGCTGCCTTGAGCGTGATGGCTTTTGCTGCCCCGATGCCGTTCCACGTCATCAGCTCCTCGATACTCATTCTGCTGAGGTTTGACAAGCGGCCGTCGCATGCTTGCAACACTTCCTGCATGAGCATCACAGCCGACTTGCGCGCACTGCCCGACCCTATAAGTATGGCCAGCAGTTCGGCATTGGTGAGGGCTTCCTCGCCACGCTGCATGAGTTTTTCGCGTGGGCGGTCGGCTTCTGCCCAGTTTTTTATGGAGTTGTATTGCTCGGTCGTCGCTTGCATGTCTTGGTCGTAGGATGTATCAGTCGTAGAACGTCTTTTCGTATGCGCTAAACTCGCCCCGTCTCAACACACAGCGCTCCCACCATGCCTTGATGAACCCGAGCCCGTAGCCGTAGAGTTGTACGAATGCCGCCTCGACCGACAGCAAGCCAATGAAGGCACTGCGGTTCAGGCGGGTGGAATCGATGAATATCATGATGCAATAGAGCACCACGGGAGCCAGCGCTGCTATCCACCACCACGAGCCCACGATGCGGAGCACAAGGGCGAGAATGATGAGCAGCGAAGTGCCCAACGTGAAGACTGTAGGCAGCATGTGCACGAGTTTCATGGTGCCAGGGTGTCGCTTTTCGAGGTTGATGCGTGCAATGCCCGAATTGAACACCTGCTTGAAGAACTTGTCCATATCGGTGCGGCGTTTGTGCCACACCCATGCCTCGGGGAAGAGTCGGCAGCTGTAGCCGCCCTCGAAGATGCGGATGCTGAGGTCGATATCCTCGCCAAAGCGCATGCGACTGAATCCGCCCAAATTGGCATATACATCGCGACGTATGCCCATATTGAACGAGCGAGGATAAAACTTGTCGAGTTTCTTGCGTCCGCCTCGTATGCCGCCCGTGGTGAAAAAGCTGGTCATGCTGTAGCTGATGGCTTTCTGCACCGGCGTGAACGACTCGTGGGCACGGTCGGGACCTCCGAATGCATCGCATGGATTGGCCTCGAGTTCACGGTCGATAGCCTCAAGATAGGTGGGTGGCAACACGCAGTCGCTGTCGAGGATGAGCAGGTAGTCGCCCCGCGAGCGTTCGGCACCGTAGTTGCGTGCTGGCCCGGGGCCTCCGTTCTCCTTCACGTAGTAATGCACATCGAGGCGGTCGGCATAGCGGTCGACCACCGCGTTGCATGGTGTATGCGACCCGTCTTCAACCACCACAACCTCGAATGCATCGGTGCCCACCGTCTGTGCGGTAAGGCTCTCGAGCAACTCGTCAACCTCGTCGGGGCGGTTGTAAACCGGTATGATTACTGAATATCGCATAGTTTATATATCTGCTCACACATGCATGGAGCACCTTTCTGTTGCTTTCTCTTTGGAAAGAAACCAAAGGTGTGTGGATGTGTGAGGTTGTTGTTTACAGTCCGCTTACTATCTTCAACGTGTCGGTAGCAATCATCAGCTCTTCGTCGGTAGGGATGACACACACGGTGACACGGCTGTCGGGTGTGCTGATGATGTCTTCGGTGGCACGTACCGAGTGATTCTTTGCCTCGTCGATCTTCACTCCGAGGAACTCAAGGCCGCGTGTGGCACCCTCGCGCACCTCCCACTGGTTCTCGCCCGCACCGCCGGTGAAGAGGATGATATCCACTCCGCCCATTGCTGCGGCATACTGTCCGATGTATTTCTTGATGCGGTAGGTGTACATCTCCTTGGCCAGACGTGCCTGGTCGTTGCCTGCTGCGATGGCAGCCAGGATGTCGCGGAAGTCGCTCTTGCCACCGCTCACGCCTGCAAGGCCCGACTTCTTATTGAGCAGGTTGCTGATGCCGGCTGTGTCGAGGCCCAGCTTGTCCATGAGGAAGGTGACAGCTCCGGCATCGATATCGCCCGAGCGGGTACCCATGATAAGGCCTTCGAGTGGGGTGAGGCCCATCGACGTATCTACACACTTGCCGTCCTTCACGGCTGCAATGCTGGCTCCGTTGCCTATGTGGCAGGTGATGATGCGCTTTCCTTCGGGCTTCACACCGAGGAATTCGCACACGCGCTGGCTCACATAACGGTGGCTTGTGCCATGGAATCCATAGCGACGCACGCCATACTTGGTGTAGAGTTCGTAAGGCAGGGCATACATGTAGGCGTAGTCGGGCATGGTTTGGTGGAATGCAGTGTCGAACACACCTACTTGAGGCACATTTGGCAGACAAGCCTTCACGGCATTCACACCCTTCAGGTTGGCAGGGTTGTGCAGCGGAGCGAGGTCGTTGCACGAAGCGAAGACGCTCATCACCTCGTCGTCGAGCAGCACGCTCTTGTTGAATTTCTCGCCTCCGTGTACCATGCGGTGACCCACAGCGTCGATTTCGTCGAGCGATTTCAGCACTGCCGTCTTGCCCTCGGTGAGGCACTTGAATATGAGTCCTACACCGGCTGTGTGTTCAGCCACTGGGGTGTCTATCTGTATCTTCTCGCCGTTTACCTTGACCTTGATAAACGAGTCGGGCAATCCTATCTTCTCTATTCCGCCCGATGTGACGACCGACTTGTCGGTCATGTCGTACAATGCATATTTTATTGAACTGCTGCCGCAGTTGAGAACAAGTATTTTCATAGTTTTAAGTGAAAAGTGAAAAATGAAAAGTGAACAATCTAAGTTACTTCGCATCCATTGCCTGGCAGGCTGTGATGGCTACCATCTTGTAGATATCATCGACCGAGCAGCCGCGGCTGAGGTCGTTGACCGGACGTGCGATGCCTTGGAGGATAGGTCCGATTGCATCGGCTCCGCCGAGACGCTGCACGAGTTTGTAGGCGATGTTGCCCACTTCGAGGCATGGCACAACGAGCACGTTGGCTTTACCTGCGATGTCGCTGCCCGGTGCTTTCTTTGCTCCCACGCTTGGCACGAGTGCTGCGTCGGCTTGCAGTTCGCCGTCGATATGGAGTTCGGGGTCGAGCTCGTGGGCCAGCCGGGTTGCTTCCACCACTTTATCTACCACTTCATGCTTGGCACTGCCTTTTGTCGAGAAACTGAGCATGGCCACACGTGGGTCGGCAAATCCGGCTACGCTGCGAGCCGTCTGTGCGGTGCATACTGCAATCTGTGCCAGCTGGGCGGCATCGGGCATTGGCGTCACGGCCACGTCGCCTATCACGAGCACACCGTCTTCGCCATATTGTGGTGTCTGGGTGAGCATGAGCATTGCGCCGCTCACACATGTGATGCCTGGTGCGCACTTGATGATTTGTAGTGCTGGGCGCAGTGTGTCGCCCGTGGTGCTGAGTGCTCCCGATATCTGTCCGTCGGCATCTCCGCTCTTGATGATGAGGCAGCCGAAGTAGAGGGGGTCGAGCACTTGCTCGCGTGCCTTCTCGATGGTCATGCCTTTCTTCTGGCGGAGCTGGAAGAGCAGTTGTGCGTATTGCTCTGTCTTCTCCGATGTGGCTGGGTCGATGATTGTAGCTCGGTCGATGTGTGTGAGTCCGAGTTTCTTTGCCTGAGCGAATATGTCGTCGGGGTTGCCTATGAGGATTATGTCGGCTATGTCGTCGGCAAGGCAGCGGTCGGCTGCCGTGAGTGTGCGTTCCTCGAGCGATTCGGGAAGCACGATGCGCTGCTTGTTGCTACGAGCGCGATTGATGATTTGTTCGATTAGTGACATCTTAGTATATTTACGATTTACTATTTACGATTTACTATTTGCCATCCGGAATTTACCATCCGGATGGCCTATCACTCCCCCTTGGGGGAGCAGGGAGGGGGCTCACCTACAATCCTGTCTTGAACACTCGGATTACTGCTGAGTTGAATCCTGCATGATCCATCTCGTTCAGTCCCTTGATGGTGTATCCGCCCGGTGTGGTGACGCGGTCGATTGCAGCCTCTGGATGTTCGCCTGTCTGATGCAGGAGTTCGGCTGCTCCTTTCATTGTCTGTATGGCTATCTTGAGTGCATCTTTCGGGTAGAAGCCCATCTCGACTCCGGCCTCGGTCTGCACACGCAGGAATCGCATGACGTAGGCTATTCCGCACGATGCCATGAGCATGCCTGGTGCGACGAGTTTCTCGGCACATACAAACACGTCGCCTACCAGCTTGAAGAGGTCTTCCACCTTATTTATTATATTGCTATCGACGCCGTTGGCTGCGGTGATGAATGTCATGCTTTCGCAGAACTCGGCTGCGATGTTTGGTATGACGTAGAAGACTGGCAGTTCAGGGCACTCGTGCTTTGCAAGCATAGCCTGCAGGTCGTCGAGTGTGACACCTGCTGCAAGCGAAATGAGTGTCTTGTCGGGTGTCAGGTTGGGCTTTATGTCGGTAATCACCGTCTCAACCTGCCATGGTTTTACGGCAATTATGATGATATCGGCCGCCTTGACGGCACGGCAGTCGTCGGTCATGATATCCACGTCGGGGCAGTCGTCCTTGATTTTGTTGAGTTTCTCCCAATGTACGCCCGACACCGTAATCTGTGTGTCTTTTCCTGCTTTGCTCCATCCGCGAGCCAGTGCGCCTCCTATATTACCGGCGCCGATAATGGTGATGTTAGTCTTCATCGGTGGTTGAGTCTGTTTTATAAATTTCCCACAAAGGTAGTAAAACGCGGCGAAAAGTAGATGGCGAAAAGTAAAAAAACACGAGATAGGCTGCCAAAAAAGGGCCTGCAACATATATTTTTCACTTTTCGCCATCTACTTTTCGCTTAGTTTTGCTATCTTTGCAGCGGCTAAATAAAGTTAGATATAAATTAACAAACAAAATCAGAATTGAACTATGGCTTACGTAATTTCAGACGAATGCGTAATGTGTGGAACATGCGCAGGTGAGTGCCCATCAGAGGCAATCAGCGAGGGCGACGGCAAGTATGTCATCGATCCTAACTCATGTGTAGATTGCGGCACATGCGCCGATGCATGTCCTACAGGTGCTATCGCTCCAGGCGAATAAGCATCCACAACGCTACATAAGGCCATCAGCCCACATGTGGGTGTGATGGCTTTTTTTAGTCCCTGCCCTACACTCCGAGAACAGGGTGAGGCGCGCAATGGGAACGCTTCGTTTCTTTAATTTTGGACTTCGATGCAATAATCGGGGCAGTTATCACGTTATAAAGGAAAAGGCAAGCAATGTTGAAAGTGCTTTATAATATAAAGGTATTACTCACTGCGGCGATGCTCATCATGGGCACTGCCCCGTTGCTGCATGCCCAGACTCGCAAGGTGATGAACCGCCCATACATCGACCAACGACCCTATCACTATGGTTTCTTGGCTGGTATCAACTTGCAGGACATAGAGTTTGTGAACAACGGATTCACCGACGAGGCTGGCAACCAGTGGTTTGCCGATGTGGCCAACTACGACCCGGGCTTCAGTGTAGGCATCCTGGCCGAGCTCAACCTTCACCCCAACATAGCGCTGAGGGTTATTCCCTCTATGCACTTCGGCGAAAAGACCGCCACCTTCATAAACCAAAAGACGGGCGACCGACAGTTTCAGAACATGAAGTCGACCTACATTTCAGTGCCGGTCGACGTGAAGTTCAGCGGCGAGCGATTCAACAACTACCGCCCCTACGTGATGTGTGGCGTCAACCCCGTATACGACCTCACGGTGAAGAAACAGCGCAACCTGTTGCTCAAGCCCTTCGACTGTTTCATCGAGGTGGGACTCGGTTGCGATTTCTACATGCCCTTCTTCAAGTTCATACCCGAAATCAAGTTTTGCTACGGGCTATCGAACATCATCAACAAGCGCCGCGACGATATAACCGAAGCCACACCGATGATTTACACCAACTCGGTCGACAGCGGACGCAACAAAATGGTGGTAGTCACATTCTACATCGAGTGATGAGAGATGTGATTACCACCTTTCTTTATTTTTCCGATACGAATTTTCTCCCTCTGCCTACTTTGCCAACTCGAGCAGCATTGCCTTGGTTGACGGCTCTGATGGGCGTGTGGCCGACGACTTGTAGAGGTTGCCCTCCTTGTCGAACACCATGAAGCGTGGAATGGCATTGATTTCATAGTCCTTGATGGCTGCCGACGTGTTGAGGTCGGGGATGAGGTATTGCTCCCATGCAGGCTTGTCGTTGGCCACCATCTTGCGCCATGCGTCGTGGTCTTCGTCGATCGAGATGCTTATGATGCGTATCTGCTTGTTGTCCTTGAGTTCTTCGACCATGGTGGCGAGGTATGGAATCTCGCGTTTGCAGGGGCCGCACCATGTTGCCCAGAAGTCGACGTATGTCACCACTCCGCCTCCCACCATCGAGCTGAATTCGACGCTCTTGCCGTCGGTGGTTTCGAGTGGGAAGTTGACTGCGGGCTTGCCTTCGGCGGCATCTTCCATCTTGGCCAGTTGTTCCTTCACAAAGGCGATGTGCGCGTCGTTGGTCGACACGGCGAGTATCTGCTCATAGAGTTCGCGGAACTCGGGTCGTGCCGAGCTTACACCCAGCGCTGCATACAAGCTGATGGCCTGCATGTAGCTGTCGACCATCTTGTTGATGACGTCGGGGTTCTTGGTGTAGGATGCCAGATATTTCAGCTGAGCGGCATCGCTGCCCTGGGTTTCAAACTCGTCGGGATGTGCTGCCACATACCATGTGGTGTAGTTCTGTATGCGGGTCATCTGAAGGGTGTCGTTGGGGTCGATGGCTTTCACAAACGACATGAAGTCGGCATCCTTTTCCATGTCGACGCCCTGCTGCTGTGCAGTGGTTGCGTAGGCAAAGTATGCGCCCTCCTTCTGGCTGTCGACGGCCAAGCGTGCCTGGTTGGCAAATGCCTGGTCTTTCACGTTCGACAGCGTGCTATATATCGGTTCCAGCACTTTGTCGATCTGTTTGCGACAAGCGGCGAAACTACCGCTCTTCACCAGTTCCTCGCCGCTGAGGGCAGTGCCCATGCGTATGAGGTTGTAGAATTGGTTGGCGTAGGTCGGCTTGGCAGCATCGTCGCCGCTGTAGGTGACAGTCATACCTCCCTCCTCGCCTGCATTGCGCTGTATGTTCATGGCGATTGTCTCGCCCGGGCTCACCACGGCTGCACACGAACGCTCGCGGTCCATGGTTCCGTTTTTCATGAAGAAGAAAAGGGCCTCTGTGGCGGTGTTCACCTCGGTGTTGATAGTGAACTTGCCGTCAGTACCGACCTCCACGGGGTCGATGCTCTGTTTGCCCGATATGTAAACCTGTAGAGTGTCGGTAGGACTGAACCCCGCGAGGGTTCCGTTGATGGTGGCTGAGGTCTGAGCCTGCATGACGAGCGATGTAATCGCTGTCATGGCCGTAAGTATCAGTTTGTTCATTGCTGCTTATGTATGTATTAGTTGTTGATCTCTATTATATATAAATAATGTGTGGAGCGTTGTCTTGGGTCAAGCCTTTTCGGCAAACGCGGCTGCAAATTTACGTCTTTTTCCGCTAATAATCCCTATCCCGACAAGTTTTTTTTCGTGTATGCAATGAGTTTCCGTTCTTATGGGCATAAAATGCAAAATGAGGTAACAAACAGCGGCATGTCGGCACCCCGCTACAGCACACTGTAGAGGGGGTCGATTGTGAGTGCGCACTCGCAGGCCTGAGAGTGCGCGCTCGCAGGGCTGTGAGTGCGCACTCGCGGGGCCGAAAGTGCGCACTCTCAGAACAGGGAAACTATGGGTGGAAAACGAGATATGAAATACAAACGACAAAATACGAATAAAAAATAACAGAAAAAGGCAGAATTGACTTGTGCGTTTCGCATAAATTGACTACCTTTGCGATGTCAAAAACCACGAACTAACAACTTATGAAACGACTAATCATTATTAACATCCTTTTCGTGATAATCGCACTACATGCTTCGGCACAAGAACTGAAACTTCACTACGACTTCTCGAGCGTGAAGGGCACGACCGTGACCGACATGTCGGCATCGGGCATCGACGCCACACTGCGCGGCAGTGCCAAAGTGCAACAGATGGGTAAATACCAGGTACTCAACCTCGGCACCGCGTCGGGCTACCTCGACATGGGCACAGCCGCAGGCAATGTGTTCCGACAGACCGACAACTACACAATATCAGTTTACTACCGTGTCGACGACAAGGCGTCGCTCTCGGGCAACGGGCACTTCCTCTGGGCCTTCTCGACCCTTGCAGCATGTACGTCAAACGCAGGCAAATACACCGCCTACCGCCTCAACGCACAGCGAGTGGCCACATCGACCGGAGGCTACGGGAGTGAAAGCGGAATACAAAAAGGCAGCGAAGCCACCAAGGGCAAGTGGGAACACATGGCATTCGTGCAAAGCGGAAACACCGGGCGCCTGTATATCAACGGCGAAGCAGTGGGTGCTACGTCCATGCCCATCAATTCGGCAAACTATGGCGAGGCAAGCATCACATGCTGCTGGATAGGTCGCCCACCCTTCAGCGGCGACGCATATCTGACCAATACCCTCGTCTACGATTTCCGACTCTACGACTCCGCCCTCACCACAGCCGACATCAAGAACCTCGCCACTGTGGCCGACGACCTCGAATATGAAATGCGATACGGAGGCGACGGCGACTTCACAGCCCTGAAGGCAGCAGTAGAGAGTGCCGAGACATGGCTCAAGGGCCTCGACACCAAGCAGTATCCACCATCGGCCATACTCGAATTCCAAGATGCAATCAACATGGCCAACTACCTCATAACGGAGAACCGCGCCAACCAAGCAACCATCGACCAACAGCGAACGGCACTGACCGCAGCACGCAGCAAACTGACTGCCACACGGGGCAAGACATTCGACACCACAGGCATACACCAGGGATATGACACCAACCGCGGATTCATACATCCGGGCGGCCTGCACACCGAGGCCGACTTCATACGCATACGCCGCCAGCTGGCCGAAGGCAACCCCACGGTCAAGGCAGCCTACGACGTGCTGAAGAGTGCTGAATACTCACAGGCATCATGCCCCACATGGCCAGGCGAGTCAATAGTGCGCGGCGGCGACGGACAGAACTACATCAACGCAGCACGCGGTGCCACAATAGCATATCAGAACGCACTGAGATGGAAAATCGACGGCACACGAGCCAATGCCGACAATGCCGTCAAGACCCTCATGGCATGGGCCAAGACAACCAAGGTGGTGACCGGAACATCCGATGCATCGCTGGCATACGGCATCTACGGATACGAATTTGCACAGGCAGCCGAACTCATGCGCGACTACGACGGATGGAGCCGCGACGACTTCGAGACCTTCAAGCGATGGATGCTCGATGTGTGGTACCCGGGACAAATCGGATTCATGCGCGGACGCAACGGGACATGGGAAAACGCCGGCAAATGGTGGCAGGCACCAGGCCACTACTGGTCGAACTGGGGACTGTGTAACGCACTGGCACTGCTCAGCGTCGGAGTCCTATGCGACGACGTTTTCATCTACAACCAGGGACTATCGTTCATGAAACACGACCAGGTAGGCACATTCACCGACCCACGCACAGCCGACCCGATACTCAACGACGGCCTGACCGAATTTCTGGGCAACCTCGTGGTAACAACCTACGAGAGCGACCTTGAG
Organism: uncultured Prevotellaceae bacterium; assembly: GCA_947166155.1. Taxonomy (GTDB): domain Bacteria; phylum Bacteroidota; class Bacteroidia; order Bacteroidales; family Bacteroidaceae; genus Colivivens. The sequence continues at coordinate 10,419 of CAMVDC010000012.1, forward strand.
ACGGGTGCCTACGGCCGACTGGGACAGATGAACGAGAGCGGACGCGACGGCGGACATGCTGCCATGGCACTGGGCCTGGCTGTCGATATAGCACACATGCTCTACAACCAAGGCGACGATTTCTTCGCATTCATGGACCACCGACTGGCAGCCGGCATCGAGTACACAGCAGCTCAAACCCAAGCCACACCCAACCTGCCATGGGTGAACTACCACTATGCAAACAACGGATACTTCTACACCGACGGCCGCTCGTGGCTCATGACCGGACCTGCCCCCGATGCACAAATTCGCCCATATTGGGGCACTGTCATCGGACACTACGAGGGAGTGAAAGGCGTGAAGATGCCATTCTCTGAAAAAGCATACCAGCAGATGGGCATCGACGGCGGAGGACTGGGTGGCACCAGCGGCGGATACGACCACCTGGGCTACTCGGTGCTGATGAACACCCGCGACGGATTGGCTCCTGCCAACCAAGTGCCCACCGAGCTGTCGGGCAAAGTGGCATACGGTGGAGTCACATACAACAGCAACGAAGCCGGAGGACTGGAAAACACATTCCGCGACACAGCTAAACCGGCACTCGACCCCGGAACACAAGTGACACTCATGCCACAACTGCCCAAGGGAGAGACCGACACAGGCAAATGGCTGTGGACCACAGGCGAAACCACACGCAACATAACCGTGACCGCCAACAACAGCCACGTATACCGAGTCACCTACACCAACCAAAACGGAGTGGAAAGCCAACAGGTATTCACACTGGCCGTGACGGGCGACTGCCAACCCACAAAAACCACACAATACATCAACGGCAGCAAGCAGAGCGAAGCCAACGTGTACTACGGCAGCGAAGTGACACTCAGCGTGACATGCGCTGTAGGGTGGAACAAAATCCTGTGGGATAATGGCGAGACATCGTTCTCAACCACCATACCCAACATCACAACCAGCCGCGACATACAGGCAATAGTCACCAACCAGGGCGGACGCAAACAACTGCTTACCTTCCACCTCAACGTGCAAAGCCTCGTGCCCAGTGTGAGCGTATCGGGAACAACACACGAAGGAGTGAGCAAGACGGTGGTCGATGCTGGTGCCGACGTGGTACTATCGGCCAAACCCGCCGGCGCACAAACCGGGGGAACATACAGCTGGAGCATCGGCGAGGAAGTGGTGTCGGAAGAACCGACACTCACCCTGGCGGACCGGAGTGAAAGCACCACGGCCCGACTCGTATACAGCATGAACGGCGAGACACTGGCCACCATCGACTACGAACTGATGGTACACCCGAAAAACGATGCAGTGATAGAAGTGGGCAACTACCTCATCTACCACCCAGCCACCAACACCTACCTCACCAACACGGCCGGAGCCGACGCATCGCCTTCACTGCAGCCACTCGACGGCACCATAAGCAACCCGTCGGCCAAACAAGTATGGAACATCTACCACACCACATCGACACGCTACGACATCATCTCGATGGCCGATAGCCTTTACCTCAGTGCCACAGGGGCAATGGTCGAACGCTCATACCGAGCACACCGCATCACCACGGCTGCCGGCACCGACTACATACAATTCTACAACTCCACACCGACCTACTGGACAGTAGAGCGCGACGGCACCATCGGCTACGGAGCCACCGACACGCTGACCGACTTTCCATTTCGTCTCATAGCCGTGGAACTGCCCGACGACATACACGACATAATCTCAACCCAGCGCCAAGGAGAGAAAACCATCTACAACCTGCAAGGACAGCGACTGGGCGCCCCATCCAAAGGCCTCAACATCATCGACGGAAAAAAGATTTTGGTCAAATAAGACTACAGGGTAACATACAATCGCAAAAGTAGCACAGATGTGGCACACACCACCTCTTTGCTATTTTTTTATGCTCGTAAACATAAAAAAAAACTCAATTACTTGCATTTGACTATTATTTTTATTATCTTTGCGGTCGATAAATCTCAACTACCAACAACAATTAATAACTTAAAACCAAAACCTATGAAGAGATTAATTACTTTGTTTGCCCTATCGTGCACTTTACTAACGATGCACGCTCAGGGGTGGGTTAAACCCACGATCAGCGAAAAAGACTATGCTGAACTAAAACTCTCAAGCAGCGCTCCTGGCGACACAACACTGCTCTACCTCTACAACATCGAGGCCGAAGGATTCCTCACCAACCGCGAAACCAGCCACTCGCAATGGGGCACTCATGCCGCCATGGCAGAAACCGGCAACACCGTGCTGATAAACCGCTACGAGGTTGAAGGTGAAGAATGGGACGGAAAAACCGTCAACATCTGGAACATCTACGACAACAAGTGGTACCGCCTCTTCGCTTCGTCGGTAACCAATGCATTTGTCGACTATCAGTCCGACGGATGTCCGTTGTGGACTCTCGAGAAAGTAGGCGACAAGACCTACCGTTTTGCCGTTTCGGATGTCAACACAGCAATCACAGCCGACATGACCGAACTCATCGGAAAGTCGTACATGGGTCTTGACAAGTACAACGACGAGAATGATATCGCCAACGGTATCAAGCCCCTCACTCCTATGATCGACATTTCGGAATCGACCGACGGAGCTATCATCACATGGGCTGTCATCCCCGAAGACGTTTACAAAAAGTATGCAGCCGACCTCGCTGCATTCAATTCAGCCCAGAAACTCGGTGCGGAAATCGAAGAATGCAAGACTAATTATCCCGATTTTAAGATTGCAGAATTTGAGGCTGTATACAACAACACCGCATCGACCGCTACCGAACTCGACGATGCACGCAAGAAGTTGGAGCACGACCTCTATGACTTCCGCATCCAGACCGAACTGCTCGGTGCAACAAATAGCGACCCACGCGATGCCACTTCATTCATCCAGAACCCTGACTTCGAAAGCGGAAATGCCGACGGATGGAGCGTAAGCATCGGTTCGACCAGTGCAAGCGGATATCAGGGCGACAGCTATACCAACGGAGATGTGACCATCAGCAACTTCATCCAGGCATGGCGTCCAACCTACAACAACACAACCAACAAGCTGGGCGACGGACGCATCTACACCACAGTGCGCGACCTGCCAGCAGGTAAGTACAAGATTGAATGCGACGCCATCTCGGTATTCCGCATCGATGGTGGTGGAGCACCAAAGGTTGAAGGTGTGACATTCTATGTGACCAACGCTGCTGATGTCGACATGAGTCGTCCGGTTGCAACCGAAGACTATCTGCCCGAACATTACTCAATGGTATTTGCCATGCAAGAGGCCGGAACCATAGAATTTGGTCTCAAGGCCAGCTCGTGCAATGCAAGCTGGATTGCTGCCGACAACTTCAAGCTCACCTACTACGGCGAAGTGACCGACCCCAAGCAAGCTGAACTCGACGGACTCGTTGCCCAATATGAAAGCGAATTTGAAGACCTCGACATGGTTATTGCCAACAAAGACGTGAAGGACGCATTTGCTGCCGAAATCGAGAAATGCAAGAACCTGACCGAAGGATTTGCAGAGGAAATCGACGTGCTGAAAGCTGCATACAACAACGTACTCACCTCGATCGATGAATACAAACTCCTCAAGGCTGCTCTCGACGAATGTCAGGAATACATGGACAACCTGGCAAGCACATTCCCCGAACTGTCGAACAAGCTCGGCGACTTCCAGATGGATATGGAAAGTGAATATGAAGACCGCACAGCCGACAGCGAATACTGCAAGGGGGCTTCTGCCATGGTTCACGACAAGATTATGGAAGAGATTGCCAAGAACGAAAAGGCCGGCGACGAAATCACTGCCATCCTGGTTAATCCAAACTTCTCGAAGAAAGACACCGGATGGACTTGGAATCCTAAGAATGCTGCCGACGTGAAGCAGCCGGCATCTGCCAACCCTGTAATCACTGCATACGGCACTACATTCGACATCTCGCAGACAGTTACAGGACTGAAGCCGGGTATCTATCGTGTTGACGTACAAGGCTACTACCGCACTGCAGCCGTGGCCGATGCATACAGCGAATACGTAGCAGGCACCTCAACCGAAATCATTGCCGAGCTCTACCTCAACAACATCGCAGGCAAACTGATGAACGCATTCGACGACTGCACCGAGACAGCACTCAGCAGTGGTTCTTATCAGATTCCTGACGGAGAGAATGCAGGTAAGTGGGTACCAGCAAGTGGTGGCGACGTATCGAAGGCATTCGGCGAGAACCCCGACCTCTATCGCAACAGCGTATATGGATATGTGCTCGACGATGGTAAGCTCACCATCGGTGTGCGTCAGCCATCGAATCCACGCGATGCATGCTACACCGCTATCGACAACTTCCGTCTCTTCTATGCAGGCGTAGAGCCCGAAGCAGTTGCCAAGGTTGTGGACAAGCTGCAAGCAGAAGCCGACGCTCTGTCCGAGGTTGTCATGTCGACCGAAGCACGTCAGAACATGAGCAAAGCCATCAAGGCAGTAAAGGATGCCAACGAGGAAAACATCATAGCCACTATCGGCGAGTTCTACAATGCAGTTGAAGCAGCAAAGACCTCTGCAACCAAGCACGAAGAACTTGCAAAAGTATACGACAACATCGACACAGCACTCAAGGACTACGCCGATGCTTCGGCCGAGAGAATCGCTACACTCAACGACCTGAAGAAGGAAGTCGAGACAGCTATGGCCGCAGGATGTGAGAGCGACGAAGCACTTAGCGACCTCATCAGTCGCGTAGGCAAGGCTATCGTATCCATGAAGTTGCCCGATGGTATCGCATCGGTAGACAACCCAATCGACTACTCTTGCCTGCTCATCAACCCCGACCTCGACCAAGATTCCGGTAACAGCGACAAGAACGTTCCTGGATGGGACCGCGGTTCATGCAACGGATACAAGCAGAATACATTCAGTGCGTTCGGTGGCGCATCTCACCTCTATCAGACTGTTTCCGGTCTGCCTGCTGGTAAGTACATCATCGAGGCACAAGGTGCATATCGTGCTGGTGACCCCGCAGGCGATGCCAGCCGCTACGAGGCCGATCCTGAAGGCGACAAGAATGCATGGGTATTTGGTACTACATCCGACACTACAGTCATCGGCTACCTCCACCGCAACTCTGAGTATGCCCTCGAGGAGAACCTCGGAGGTTCGGGCTCACAGACTGTCAACCTCAACGGTCAGTCGCTCTATGTACCTTACAACACAGGTGCTTACGTAGCATGGTTCAATGCCGGTTACTACATCACCCGCATCGAAATCACAGTGCCTGAAGACGGTGAACTCAAACTGGGTATCGACAAGCCAAACACTGTGACCAACGACTATATCAACATCAACTACGTCCACCTCTTCTACTTAGGCGAGGAGACTGCCGTGGCAATCGATGGCGTACCTGCCGGCGTAAAGAGTCAGAACGGCATCTACAGCATCACTGGCCAGAAGCTTCAGAACATGCAGCGCGGCATCAACATCGTCGATGGCAAAAAGGTGCTGATTAAGTGAGAGCAAAGCCAAGCTTGCTTAGGTTTTGCCGAACGAGAAGCACCAAGACGAAGTCAAGGTGCTGGTTAAGTAACTCCCGCCATGGATAATTGTCAGTTGAGAATTGAGATTTGACAATTAGCCATACTGAAACACTAAGAGCCATGCGGAAATCAATCCGCATGGCTTTTTCTTTATTCCTTCCACAATAAAATGCGGGTGCCATGCGTTATAAAATAAATATATATATTAAGGATGAAATACGACGTCACGAAACACATATTGCCAGCAGTGCTCATGCTACTGCTCTGCCTCTCATGCAGCAACGAGAATGTCTACTTCAAGAAGGGGGAGCAGTATTACGCATTGGGCGAATACCATCTGGCAGCTCAGTACTACAAGAAATCATATCAGCGCATATCCACCAAGGACAAGCCCCGCCGCGCCGACCGCGCCCTGCGCATGGGCAACTGCTATGCACGCATCAACAACCCGCAGAAGGCACAGCAGGCACTGCTCAATGCTGTGCGCTACGGAGCCACCGACTCCACGTCGCTCCTGCTCCTGGGGCGCCAGCAGCTGAAGCTCGCCAACTACAAGGGGGCAGCAGAGTCGTTTGAGAAATACCTGGCTCTCGACCCCGGCAACGAACTGGCACATGCAGGTCTGCTCTCGTGCGAGTTGGCACCACAGTGGAAGGCCGAGCCCAACCTCTATACCGTGAAGAAGGAAGCAGCCTTCTCATCATCGCGCTCCGACTTCTCGCCCCTGCTCGTGGGCGATGGCCCCGACATGCTCGTCATCACATCCACCCGCCGCGATGCAACCGGCGACGACCTCAGCAGCATCACCGGAGTGAAAGCCGCCGACATGTTTGTGGCACGCAAAGACGAGAGCGGCAAATGGAAAACCATCGAGGCCATCGAGGGCGAAATCAATAGCGAATACGAAGACGGAGTGGCATGCATGTCGCCCGACGGCAAGACCATGTATCTCACCCGCTGCTCGTCCGACCCCTCCTACCCCCGCTATGCCGAAATCTACAAGTCATCACGCTCCGACGCCACATGGTCGAAACCCGTTAAGTGTGAGATAAGCAAAGACACACTTTCATCATTCGCACATCCTGCCATCAGCCCCGACGGCGAATGGCTCTACTTCGTGAGCGACATGCCGGGAGGCGAGGGAGGCTACGACATCTGGCGCACGCGCATCACCAAAGATGGATTTGGCGGAGTTGAAAACCTGGGGCGACCCATCAACACCTCCGGCAACGAGATGTTCCCATCATTCCGCCCCAACGGCGAACTCTATTTCTCGTCAGACGGACACCCCGGCATGGGAGGCCTCGACCTCTTCAAGGCAGAGCCCGACAGCCTGCACACCTGGATTGTCACCAACCTGCAATACCCCATGAACAGCCCGCTCGACGACTTCGGGATGACATTCGAGGGCGTCTACAACCGCGGATACTTCTCGTCGTCGCGAGGCGACAACAGCCGTGGATGGGAAAACATCTACAGTTTCTACCTGCCCGAAGTGCTGCAGACAGTCACCGGATGGGTCTACGAGAAAGACGGATATGAACTGCCCGAAGCCCTCGTCTACGTAGTAGGCGACGATGGAACCAACGAAAAAGTGAGCGTACGCGGCGACGGCTCATTCCAGATGGTGCTCACACCCGGCGTCAACTACGTCATGCTCGGCACATGCCCCGGCTACCTCAACGTGAAAAACGAGATACAAGCACCCATGTCGCGCGAAAGCATCGAATTCGTGCTCCAGTTCCCCCTGCCGCCAGTCAATATCCCGGTACTCATCAACAACATCTTCTACGAGTTCGACAAAGCAACCCTCACCCCCGAGTCGACCACAGCCCTCGACAGCCTTGTCATCATGATGACCGAGAACCCCAGCATCACCATCGAACTCGCTTCCCACTGCGACTATAAAGGCAACGACGACTACAACCAACGCCTCGCCCAACGACGCGCACAGTCGGTAGTCGACTACCTCATATCCCACGGCATCAAGGCCGACCGCCTCAGCCCCGTAGGCTATGGTGAAAGCCGTCCCAAGGTAGTGCGCCGCCGCATGGCCGACACCTACGACTTCCTCAACGAAGGCGACACCCTCACCGAACAATTCATCCTCACACTCACTGCCGAACAGCAAGAGATATGCAACTCAATCAACCGCCGCACCGAGTTCCGAGTGCTACGCACCACCTACGGCACCACGATCGAAGAAGTAAACGGCGAACAACAAACGGCAGGCAATGAGCAACCGACAACCGACGGTGAAGAACCGATGACCGAAGGCGAACAAACGACATCCGACCGCGAACAAACGACGACTGATCGCGAACAAACGGCTGGCAGCGAGCGTCAAGAAGTCACCGCACGCCCCACCCCTGCCACCATACGACAGCAGCAACAAACTACACAACCGCAGCAACAAAATGCTCGGCAGCAACAGCAAAACGCACAACAGCAGCAACAAAATGCCCGGCAGCAGCAACAAAATGCCCGGCAGCAGCAAGCCGTCGATGAAGATGGAGCACGCGAAGCACTATGAGTGACATAATAAAAAACCCCGCGAGTGCGGACTAATTTACCTGCGAGTGCACGGAAGTTTTGCTGCGAGTGCGGAGTAATTCTTTAATTTGCGACGTAATTTTATTAATTTTCCACGGAAAAACAATGAAATTGCGTCGCAATTTTATTAATTTGCGTCGCAAATTAAAGAATTACTACGCACGCGCAGCAAAACTTCACCGCACGCGCAACAAAACTTCACCGCACTCGCAGCAAAACTTCCGTGCACTCGCAGCAAAAATCTCGTGGAAGTGAAGCAAAATTCCCGTAAACTCAAAGTGAAATTTTCGCTGGCATGAATCCAAAAAGATCAGGTGGGTGGAAGTTGCGTGATACTTGATAAAAGCAAAGAAGTCCGGATGAAAGTGCGTTCATCCGGACTTCTTTTTTGCTGTTGCGGAGGTTGGATTCGAACCAACGACCTCCAGGTTATGAGCCTGGCGAGCTACCAACTGCTACCACTCCGCGATGTTATCTTTGATACAATGAATAATGATTGATGAATAATGAATAGCTGATGCTTATCTTCATTCTGTCATTCTGTCCTTCATTCATTTTGTAAAGCGGGTGCAAAGGTACGAACTTTCTGCGACATGACAAAACTTTTTTGCAGAAAAATACAGTTTTCGCATAAAAAGCAGGGCTTTGACACATGTATTTACAGGCCGTCACTCGCCGTTTACTCATTTTTGAGTATTGCCCGCGTAGCGAAATCGTCGTAACTTTGCACCCGAAATCAGAGCCCAAGGGGAAAGGCCCCCTCCAGCCTCCCCCAAGGGGGAGAACAGACCCTCTCCCCAGCCCTCCCCCTTTATGGGGAGGGAGTGCCATCCGGAAGGAAATAACCTCCCCTAACCCCTCCCAAGGAGGGGGATTCAATCCGGAAGGAAATAACTAAATAATTAAATAGTACATAAATCGTAAATAGTAAATCGTCAAATAGTAAATAAGACCATGCAACTATTACAGACAATGATTATGGCAGCTGCGTTGACTTCATCGGTCAACATGGCGGCCCAGCAGTCGGGCGAGAAGACATCGCGCTTGTCGCTCGGCGGATATGGCGAGGCAATGATGACCCGCAACTTCTACAGCGACAATATATATAGGTACACACGCGCGAGCGACCATAAGAACGACGGAAGCCACGGACGCTTCGACTTGCCGCACGTGACACTGAATATCGGCTACGACTTCGGTCACGGATGGACAATGGGCAGCGAGATTGAGTTTGAACATGGCGGCACGGAATCGGCCGTGGAACTCGATGCCGACGAGGCTGGCGAGTATGAGGCCGAGACCGAGAAGGGCGGCGAAGTGGCACTCGAGCAGTTCTGGATTAACAAGAGGTTCGGAAAGGGCGAGATTATCGTACCGGTTGGTGCTACCAACAAATATCACATGCCTACCGAGTTCTTCACCTGCTACCGTCCTGAGGGCGAGAACGCACTGTTGCCTTGCACGTGGCACCAGGTTGGTGTGTCGTTGTGGGGACGAGTGAAGGACTGGCGCTACGAGGTGCAGTTCCTGTCGGGTCTTGACTCCGAGCGTTTCGGCAGCCACAGCTTCGTACACTACGGAGCCACAAGTCCTTACGAGTTTAAGATTGCCAACAACTACGCAGGTTCGCTGCGCATCGACAACTATAGCATCCCGGGTCTGCGCCTGAGTGTGAGCGGATACTACGGCAGCACGTTCAAGAACACGCTGCGAAGCATCGGCACACGCTACAGCGACACCCGCGGCAACCTGGCCATCGGTGCGTTCGACTTCATGCTCGACCGCTGGAACTGGATCGTTCGCGGAAATGCCGACTACGCACACCTGAGCGACCACGCACAGATCACAGCCTTCAACAAGGCATTCCCTACTCACACCGGTCAGGACGGAAGTCCGTCGAAGCATCAGCCGGTAGCCAAAAACGCCTACAGTGTGGGCATCGAAGCCGGATACAACGTGATGTCGCAGGTGGAGAAATACCGCGACACACAGAAGCTCTATGTCTTCGGACGCTTCGAGAAGTACAACGCCTACGCAGCCGGCAACCAGAAGTCGGCCTACGGATGGTGCGACAACACACGCCTGGCCTTCGGCCTCAACTACTACCCAGTGAAGGAAGTGGTGGTGAAAGGCGAATGGAGCGAGCGATTCCTCAAGAGCGAATACAACAACGAACCGAGCGTAACTATCGGCGTGGCATACTGCGGATGGTTTTTGTAAAAAACCTCCCCTAACCCCTCCCAAGAAAACCTCCCCTAACCCCTCACTCTCCCTTGGGGGAGCGCGAGGGGGAAATCCGAACTTGTCCCCCCTCAATCCCCCGTAGGGGGATGAAGGAGGGGAATACCATCCGGGGAGAAGACCCCCTCCCCCTGCGGGTACTCCCCCTTTCAGGTGGGAGAGTCCATCCGGATGGAAATGAATAAATAGTAAATGTATAAATAGTTATAAATAGTAAATTGTAAATAGTTAAATAGTAAATAAGATTATGAAAGCAAACAAACTACTTTTTGGCCTTGCACTGCTGGCCACAGCTACGTTCGCATTCACTGCATGTGGTGACGACGATGATCCAACTCCAAACAACGGAGGAAATAACAATGTGACAGAGAAGGAGGCATTCCTTCAGAACACCAACAAGAACTTGGTAAACGAGACAATCCTGCCTATTTACACTGCACTGATGAACTCAAACGCCGAGCTCGTTGAAGCAATCGGCGAGATGGAGACACAGGCCGACGTAAACGAAGCTTGCGACCTCTGGAAGAAAGCTCGTCAGTACTGGGAGCAATCAGAGGCATTCCTCTTCGGTGCCGCTTCCGACTACGGAATCGACCCTCACACCGACACATGGCCGTTCGACCGCGCTGCATTCGACAACTACATCAGCCACTATCCCGACCTTGCCGACAACGAGGCAGCACAGGCTATCGTGGGCGAAGCAATCGCAACAGGTCAGAGCCTCACTGGCTTCCACGCTGTTGAGTACCTGCTCTTCCGTAACGGACAGCCACGCCAGGTAGCCGACATCACTCCTGCCGAGGTATGGTTCTGCCAGACAGCAGCCGAAGACCTCTACCTCAACTCCATCATGCTCGTTTCTTCATGGGGTGGCAAGGTGAACGGCGAAGAACAAGAGATGCTCGACGATGCAGAGTTTGAGTCATCGATCAACTACGGCGAAAACATCATCAACGCAGGTAAGGCTGGTTCAACCTATCCTACAATCACAGCAGGTGCCGTTCAGATTCTCGAAGGTTGCCAGAACATCGTTGACGAGGTTGCACACTCGAAGATTGGTCACCCTTACACCGGTGAGGACGTGAACTACATCGAGTCGCCACACGCCTACAACTCAATCCAGGACTTCATCGACAACGTTCTCTCATGCGTTTACACCCTCAACGGAGGCATGGGTAAGGACAAATCATATACAGCCACATCGCTCACAGCCTATGCGATGGCACACCATCCAAAGGAAGCAGCAGCAGTGAAGGCCGCCATCGAGAATGCACTGAGCAAGGTAGGTGCCATGAAGCGCCCGTTCGTGCACAACTATCAGGACAAGTCGGCTGGCGAAGCAATCGAGGCACTCGAGGCATTCGACTCTGCACTGGGTGAACTGAAAGAAGCACTCAACGACTAATCCATACATTTACAGGAAAGTAAAACCATAATAAGCCATATAAATATATCTAACTTTGGTGGGCTCCAAGTGGCGTGATGTCACTCGGAGCTCTAGCCAGCTAAAAGAGTATCAACTTAATAATTTGACTATATGGACATGAAACAAATCACAATCTACAGCCTTATGCTTGCATCGGGCATGTTGCTCACAGCATGTCACGACGACAGCGACAGTCCTGAAACACCTATTGTGGAACCCGAGTTGAGCGAAGAGTACTACTCGGGCGGTAAGCTCGGAACAGTGTTCAATGCCACATCGTTTGCCTACGAGCAGCCCACACCTGCATGTGACAACGAAGCCTTCTCTTATCTGTTTAAGAAGGGCGAGACCATCTTCGAGCGCGACTTTGTGCAGACCGACGGCACTGCCTTCTCGGGTCTCGGTCCGGTGTATGTGCGCAAGGGTTGTCTCTATTGCCACCCATCCTACGGACATGGCAAACGCCAGACAGAGTATCGCGAATCGACTATGGGCAACGGCTACCTGCTCGTGGTATATGACAAAAAGACCGATGCCTATATCCGTTCGGTTGCAGGTATGCCTCAGACCGGAGCCGTGGCACCATTCAAGGCACCTATCGACGAGAAGCAGATCAAGATCGACTGGAAACAATACACCGACGAGTGGGGCAACCGCTTCCCGGACGGCGAGACCTACAGCCTCATCTACCCCGAGGTCACTATCCCTTACACTGCATTCTATGCACCGGTGGTGGTCAACCGTGGCGGCACAAACATCGAGATACCTGCCGACCAGTACGACGAGAATATCGGCGTGAAGCTCGAATCGACCATCGGTATCTATGGCACAGGCCTTATAGACGCCATCCCCGACGAAGATATTACAGCCCAATGGAAGGCCGAGAGCGACTACTTCAACTCAATAGGCCGCACCGATGCCCTCAACCCAGGCTACTGGAGTCAGGCGAAGGGCGACTGGGTGAGCAAGTATAAGGGCTTGACAGGTATCGAGTACGTGCGTCGGTACACTTATGCCATGTCGCGCGGACCGGTGCTCGACGCAGCAGGAGCCAACGCAATATGGAACATCACCAACGTGACACGCAGCGACCGCCGCTACAACTACCTCGATCTCAACTTCAATGCCAAGGCACAAACCCTGTCATACTATGCACAGAAGTCGTCGCAGGACCCCGAGGTGCAAGCCGTGTTCTACGACTACTATCCCGAGGCTAACCTGACAGGCAATGTAGAGAAGGACATCTACACGTTCCTCACACGCAACGACCTGACTCCCGAGATGACCGACCTCGACTATAAGGCACTCATGGTATGGCACCGCGGACTTGCTGTTCCGGCAGCACGCAACCTAGATGATACCGACGTGCGTCGTGGCAAGCAACTCTTCACCGAGATTGGTTGTGCCACATGTCACCGTCCGTCGTGGACCACAGGCGACGACGAGTTGCAGGACCCTAACGGCATGTTCTCGGGCAACGACATGCCTCGCTACCCACATCAGAAGATATGGCCTTATACCGACATGGTACAGCACCGCCTCCACATGGTCAACGACATCCGCACCGGATGGTGCCGCACCACTCCGCTTTGGGGTCGTGGCCTGTCGAAGCTCTGTACCGGAGCTGAAGACCGTCTGCACGACTGCCGCGCTCGCAACACGCTTGAAGCCATCATGTGGCATGGTTCGGCTGAATCGGATGCACGTCAGTCGCTCGTGAAGTTCCGCGAACTGTCGAAGAGCGACCGCAACGCAGTGATCAAGTTCATCGATGCCATCTGATATGAATGTAATCTCAAAGGAAAAAGGAAGGCGCCACCTTCCTTTTTTCTTTATCTTGTTCATAATAAATTGCGCCCTTTGTTTATAATAAAAAGCACCCTTTGTTTATAATAAAGCAACCCTTTGTTTATAATAAAGCAACCCTTTGTTTATAATAAAACGCCCATTATTTATAATAAACAGCAACGTTTATTCGTTATAAAGACATGAAACACATCTCTTTCATTCTGCTTGGCATCATAGTAGTGGTGCTCATAGCAGCCACCATACTCGAGAAGGCCTATGGCACACCGTTTGTCACAAGTCAGGTCTATGGTTCGTGGTGGTTCATAGCCCTGTGGGCAGCACTGGCAGTCAGTGCCATGTGCTACATGTATCAGCGTCGGTTGTTCCGTCGTCCTGCCACCATGTTGCTCCATCTGTCGTTTGCGCTGATATTGGCAGGAGCGCTCACCACCCATTTCTGTGGCGTGCAAGGCTCGATTCACCTGCGCAAAGGCGAGACGACCAACGCATACATCAACCGCGAATCGCAGATGATGGAGATGCTGCCCTTTGCCTTGACATTGAAGGAATTCAGGCTGCACACATATCCCGGCACACAGTCGGCCATGGATTATGAGTCGGTGGTAGAGGTAAACAACATGAACGACATCAATATCATTCCGCAAACCGAAGATACTGCATCGGCAACACCCGCATTCACTATCAGCATCGGCAACAACACCATGCATATCTCGATGAACAACATAGGCACCCACCGCCACTACCGCTTCTATCAGTCGGGCTACGACCCCGACCTCGGCGGCACGTATCTCTCCGTCAGCTACGACCCGTGGGGCATCGGCCTCACCTATACAGGATATGCACTGTTGCTCCTTTCGATGATATTGCTTATGGTGCTGCCACGCGAAGGCTTCCGCCGTATGTTGCGAAGCAAGTCGCTGTCGGCCCTTACTCTGTTTGTCATGCTTTCGGCCACATCGATGCCGGCTCATGCCGAGACGTCGCCTAAAGTGTTGCCTGCCGATGTAGCAGCCAAGTTCGGAGAGTTGTACGCTTACTACAACGGCCGCATCTGTCCGCTGCAGACGGTGGCCATCGACTTCACGACCAAGTTGCACGGTTCGGCTTCCTACAAGGGCTATACAGCCGAGCAGGTGTTCACCGGCTGGATGTTCTTCCCAACCACATGGACCGACCAGCCTTTCATCAAAATAAAGAGCGGCAAGGTGCGCCAGTTGCTGGGCATCGACAGCCGCTATGCCTGCTACGACAACTTCTTCGACCACGGTTCCTATCGCCTCGATTCGCTCCTGGCCGATATTCACTCGGGACAAGACGTGGCCGACTCGCGCGGCATTGCCGAGGCCGACGAGAAGATGAACATACTGCTCATGCTCTTCAATGCCGAGTTGCTGAAAATATATCCCGTTGACGGGCACACCCTCACCTGGTATTCGCAGGGCGACAACCTTCCCACCGACTTGCCCCACGACCAGTGGTTCTTCATCAAACACTCGATGGACTATATAGGTGAACTGGCAACGAAGGGAGCGTATGGTGAGTTGGGCGAGACGCTCGTCAAGATAAAGAAATATCAGACGAAGACGGCCGGAGCGTCGCGCCTTCCGTCGGACACACAGTTTGATGCCGAACTGCTCTACAACCGCATCAACTACACCCGTCCGCTGGCCATGCTGCTGCTCACACTGGGCATCATCCTGTTCATCACCGGGTTGGTGCTCACCGCCCGCGAGACCCACTTGCCACGATGGCTCGATGCCGTGATGCTGGCAGTGACGGTAGTATGCCTCATCTATCTGGTGATGTTCATCATGTGGCGAGCCATAGCGTCGGGCCACTTCCCCCTGGCCAACGGCTACGAGACGATGGTGTTCATGTCAGCCCTGAGCCTTGTGCTCACCATCTGCCTGTGGAGGCGTCACAGCCTGATGCCGTCGTTCGGATTCATCATGTCGGGGCTCACGCTGCTCGTAGCCATGATGGGACAGTCGAATCCACAGATCACTCCACTCATGCCAGTGCTGTCGTCGCCGTTGCTCAGCATCCATGTGTGTGTCATCATGGCTGCATATACCCTGTTGGCCTTCACCGCACTCATCAGCATCGCCACACTTGCAGGGCCACAGAAGGTGGCCGCTCAGCTCACCCGCATGTCGCAACTCATGCTCTATCCCGCCCTGTTCCTGCTCACCGCCGGCATCTTCATCGGCGCCGTATGGGCCAACATCAGCTGGGGACGCTACTGGGGATGGGACCCGAAGGAGGTGTGGGCCCTCATCACGATGATGGTATATGCCCTGCCGCTCCATCGCGAGTCGATTGCATGGTTCCGTCAGCCGCGCCACTACCACCTCTACATGCTGCTGGCCTTCCTGTCGGTCATCATCACCTACTTCGGTGTCAACTTCTTCCTCGGAGGTATGCACTCGTATGCCAACAGTTAATGGCTCGAGCACACGCTGATTCAACCGCGCGAACACGCAGAAGTTTTGCTGCGAGTACGCAGTAATTTACTCGCGAGTGCGGAGAAGTTTTGCTGCGAGTGCGTAGTAATTCTTTAATTTGCGACGCAGTTTTATTAATTTTCCACGGAAAAACAATGAAATTGCGTCGCAATTTTATTAATTTGCGTCGCAAATTAAAGAATTACTCCGCACTCGCAGCAAAAGTTGCCCGCACTCACAGCAAAACTTCTCCGTATTCTCAAGCTTTTTCATCAGCAAGTGAAAGTAGTTTCAACCTCACTCGCACTACTTTCATTCTATATCCCGATCGAATCCACACAACGAGGAGTCAACATCCTACGCCAAAGCGACGGAACCACACTAAAGGTGCTGGTTAAGTGAGAGCAAAACCGAGCTGGCTTGAGTTTTGCCGAACGTGAAGCACCAAGACGAAGTCAAGGTGCTGGTTAAGTGAGAGCAAAACCGAGCTTGCTTGAGTTTTGCCGAACGTGAAGCACCAAGACGAAGTCAAAGTGCTGTATTAAGCCATTTCGCTCTGTCCTTTTTGCCTTTCGAACTATACAAAACATGGTTAAGCACTGTTAAAATACAGTGTCAGCCATAATATTTTCAGCGGTGGCGATGCTTATATCAGATTTTATCACTACCTTTGAATGCCCGAATATGGACATGGGGCCAAAATGATACAAGCAAAGTCATGAACTACGAATGGAACTATACCCCACCTACTGCCTCAGAGCAGGAGGCTGCAACCGAGCTGGCACGCAAGTTGAATGTCAGCTCGGTTGTGGCGCGACTGCTCATCGGCCGTGGCATCACGACCGAGGATGAGGCACGCAAGTTCTTCCGTCCGCAACTACACGACTTGCACGACCCCTTCCTCATGACCGACATGGACCTGGCCGTAGAGCGCCTGAACATGGCCATGGGCCGCAAGGAGCGCATCATGGTCTATGGCGACTATGATGTCGACGGCGTGACGGCCGTGGCACTGGTATACCGATTCCTGCAGAAATACTATTCCAACATCGACTACTACATCCCCGACCGCTACGAAGAGGGCTACGGAGTGTCGCGTCAGGGCATCGAGTATGCCAAGCAAACCGACGTGAAACTCATCATAATCCTCGACTGCGGCATCAAGGCAGTCGACGAGATAGCCTATGCAAAAAGCATGGGCATCGACTTCATCATCTGCGACCACCACGTGCCCGACGCCGTGCTGCCACCGGCCGTGGCCATCCTCAACGCCAAACGCCAAGGAGCCACCTACCCCTACAAGGACCTCTCGGGATGCGGAGTGGGCTTCAAGCTGATGCAGGCCTTCGCCCTGAGCAACGGCATCGCATTCAGCACACTCGTGCCACTGCTCGACCTCGTGGTGGTGAGCATCGCTGCCGACATAGTGCCCATCATGGGCGAAAACCGCATACTGGCCTACCACGGCCTGAAACAACTGAACAACAGCCCGAGCACAGGACTGAAAGCAATATGCGAAGTGTGTGGATTGAGCGACAAAGACATCCACATGAGCGACATCATATTCAAGGTAGGACCACGCATCAACGCATCGGGACGCATACAAAACGGCAAAGAATCGGTGCGACTGCTCATCGAGCACGACTACGACGAGGCACTGAACATAGCACGCCAAATCGACCAATACAACGAAGAGCGCAAGGAACTCGACAAGCGCATGACCGAACAAGCCAGCCAACTCGTGAGCACACTGCCCGAGATGAAGGACGAGAGCGCCATCGTAATCGTGGGCGAGGACTGGCACAAGGGAGTGATAGGCATCGTGGCATCGCGACTGACCGAACTATACTTCCGTCCGGCAGTGGTGCTGACCAAGATGGGCGACGAAGTGACAGGCTCAGCACGCAGCGTGACAGGTTTCGACGTGTATAAGGCCATCGACTCGTGTCGCGACCTGCTCGAGAACTTCGGCGGACACACCTATGCAGCAGGACTATCGATGAAAGCCGAAAACGTGACTGCATTCCGCGAACGATTCAACCAATACGTAGCTGCCAACATAAGCCCCGAGCAAATAAAGCCAGCACTCAACATCGACGCCGAGATAAACTTCAAGGAAATCACCAACAAACTACACAACGACCTGAAGCGCATGCGACCCTTCGGACCCGAAAACCCCAAGCCCGTGTTCTGCACCCGTCAAGTCTACGACTACGGAACGAGCAAGGTGGTAGGACGCGACCAGGAACACATAAAACTGGAGTTGGTGGACAACAAGTCGAACAACGTGATGAACGGCATAGCCTTCGGCCAGAGCTCGGAAGCACGATACATAAAGACCAAACGCTCGTTCGACATAGCATACACCATCGAGGAAAACACATACAAACACGGAGAGGTGCAACTGCTCATCGAAGACATAAAGACCCACGCCGAAGAGGAGGTAAAAAGTGGAATACCTGCAAATACTGAGAGATAACTGGGGCTACGACTCCTTTCGCGGCATACAAGCCGAGATAATCGAAAGCATAGGCAGCGGGCGCGACACCCTCGGCCTCATGCCCACCGGCGGCGGAAAGTCGATATGCTTCCAGGTGCCAACACTGGCCATGGACGGGCTCAACATAGTCATCACCCCACTCATTGCACTGATGCGCGACCAGGTGACCCGACTCAGAATGCAAGGCATCAAAGCCACAGCGATACACTCAGGCATGAACCGCGACGAGGTGGAACGTGCATACGACAACTGCACATACGGCAACTACAAGTTCCTCTACATATCGCCCGAGCGAATCGGCACCGAAACATTCTGCAACCGGCTCACACACTTCCCACACGTGTGTCTCATCACTGTCGACGAAGCACACTGCGTGTCGCAATGGGGCTACGACTTCAGGCCATCATACCTCAAGATAGCCCAACTGCGACACATCATACCCTACCACGTGCCGATACTGGCACTCACCGCCACAGCCACCCCACAGGTGATTGACGACATACAGGACAGGCTCGAGTTTGAGCAGAAGAACGTCATAGCGATGAGCTTCGAACGCAAAAACCTGGCATACATCGTGCGACACACAGCCGACAAGCCACTCGAGACCGTCAACATACTGAAACGACTGAACCAAGGCAGCGCCATCGTATACACACGCAGCCGCCGACTCACCGTAGAACTGGCACGACTGCTGAACAAAAACGGCATAAGTGCCGACAACTACCACGCAGGGCTCAACCCCACCGAGAAAGACCACCGACAGGAAAACTGGACCAAAGGGCGAGTGAGGGTGATGGTGGCCACCAACGCATTCGGAATGGGAATCGACAAGGCCGACGTGAGAACCGTGATACACTACAACATGCCCGACTCGCTCGAAAGCTACTTCCAAGAAGCAGGACGAGCAGGACGCGACGGAGAGAAAGCATGGGCAGTGATGCTCTACAACCCCACCGACCAGGCAACCATCAAGCGACGAATCAACGACAACTTCCCGCCTAAAGAATACATAAGGCAGACATACAACGACATGTGTAACTTCCTGGCTGTAGGCAAAGGCGAGGGATACACACACATCTACGACTTCTCGCTCGAGAAATTCTGCACTTACTTCCACCACTTCCCGATAGTGGCCAACAGCGCACTACACATACTATCCAACTCAGGATACATAGACTATCAGGAAGAAAACGACTTCAAGTCGAAACTGAAAATAACGCTGCGCAAAGAGGAACTATACCAACTGGGACCATCCGACACACGCAGCGACACCATCATACGGGCCATACTGCGCAGCTATACAGGACTGTTTGCCGACTACGTCAACATCGACGAGACCTACATAGCATACGCAACAGGATATACCCCCGAGGCCGTCTACAATACCCTCAAGGAGATGAGGGCACGAGGAATAATGGCATACATACCAAGGCGCAACACACCGACAATACAGTTCCTCACCCCGCGAATCGACCCCGAACGCATAGCACTCACACCGGCAGTCTACGACGACCGCAAGCTGGACTACGCACAACGAGCCGGACAACTGCTCAACTACGCAACCAACAACAACGAATGCCGCAGCGTCATGTTGCTCAGGTATTTCGGACAGACACAGAGTGAACCCTGCGGACAATGCGACGTATGTATAGAACGTAAGCGAAAACCGGCATCAGAACAAACACAGGCAGACATAAGGCAGAAAATAACCAGCACACTGGCCGACAACAAGATGCACAGCATCGACGAACTGCAACACACATACCAAGACAGAATGCTGGTAGAAGAGACGGTGAGAGACATGCTGAGAGAAGAAGAAATTGTAGCATACGGGCGAAACCTGAAACTGAACTACAAACAGCAGGACACAAAACACAAAGACTGACAAACAAAACAGATATGGGATTCTTTAAGACACTATTCACAGGCAAAGAAGAGACACCCGAAGAGAAAGCTGAAACACAACAGCGCAACAACTTCGACATGTTTAAATACGACGGCATACAAGCATTGCACATGGGGCAGGTCAAG
>CAMVDC010000013.1 GCA_947166155.1 uncultured Prevotellaceae bacterium
AAAGTCATGGCTATATGCCCGAAATCCTGAGAGTGGTTGTTTGCCCGGAAATGAGTGCGCACTCGCGACCCTGAGAGTGCGCACTCACAGCCCCGCGACCGCGCACTCTCAGGCCCGCGAGTGCGCACTCATTTTTGCACCCCTCCACAGTATGCTGTAGGGGCACATACACACACCGACAAAAAAAGGGGCGCGCAGCACTGATAACTGCGCACCCCGGGAGGTGATATCCATGCGGCAAATGGAGGGGGGGCCGCGGTGGTTTATTTCACGAGCACCTTGCGGTGGTTGATGATGTAGAGTCCTGGCTGACGAATGCCATTCGTCCGACGTCCCATGATATCGTAGATGGCACTGCCCGACGCTGTGCCGTCGGCCTTGACCGCTGTGATGGCGGTTGGCGGCAGCTGAATGTTGAGACGGCATTCGGCAAGGAGGAACTCGTCGTACCCACCGATGGCATCGAGGTTGAGGAACTGGATGACGTAGCGACCGGCATCGACGATATCGAATTGGAGTTCGTACTTACGGGCCGCAGATATCGATGCCGAGGTGCTTCCGTTGGCATTGGGCAGGGCAAAGTATTCTGCCGACTCGGCTACCACGGCTCCGGTAGTGGCCGACAGGATGCGAACCTTATACTTAGGCCGGGACTTCCATGCTGCCATGGCAAATGTCAGTTTGTAGGATGCGGCATCGAGCTGGAGCGGATACTGGCTCTGACGACCATACTCACACATGCCGTCGCGCCAGTAGAGGGCACGACCCTGATAGCCGGTAAAGCCGTCGAAAGTGCGGCCACCGGAACTGTAGGTATTGGGGTATTGGTGCACTTCGTTGTTCTCCTGTGTTGCCATCCATCCCTGTGGCATCGAGCCGCTTAGCACGTTTGTAAAGTCGAGACGATAGACCTCGGTGATGTCGGTAAATACGGGTGCGAGGGTCACGTTGTCGTCGGGCATAGTGAACAGGCTGTCGGCGGTTATCACCACATTGCCGTGGGTGATGGTCCATCCGGCAAGGCGGTATCCCTCGTCGGGCACCACGCGCAGCACTACCTGCTCGCCTTCGACGGCCGAGTCGGGAGCCTCGACACTACCACCTTCTGCCTGGCGGACGGTGATGGCATAGAGCTCATCGGGCACATCGGCAGGCGAATATGTGACGTTGTCGATATAGAACGGAATGCCGGCCGAGGAGTTGATGACGAGCGAGTTCTGTCCGTCTTTCAGCGTAGCCTCAACCACAGCACGCTTCCATTCGTTCTGTGCCGTACGCTCCAATCGCAATATCTTGCGGACATTGTTGACTACTGCTATCACCGACGTGGCACGCGATGTCGACATGTATCGGATATATATTTTATAGTCGCCGCCATGCTTGAGGTTGATGTTGTGACGCAGCGACGCCGACGTGCTGCTGCCCATATCGGCAAATCCGTTGCCTGCATGTCCATACACGTTGGGATACCAGTTGTAGGGGTCGGTCACACAGCTCTGGATATTCTTATAATCCATGTCCTCGGCCTCGATGGTGATCGGTCCGCGGTATTCTGCCGGTTGCTTGGGGAGGTCGGCCGAGAGAGGTTGGCTGTTGAGATAGTCGGTTGAGCGGTCGGTGGCAGCTCCCTGACACATGAGTTTAAGCTCCACGGGACCCATGTGACGCACGGTAAGCGTATACTGCTGGTCCGCGGCATCCCATTGTCCCGAAGCGCTGCCCAAGGCATTGACCCTGCGACGCATTGTGAACGTAGGTTCCTCGGTAACGCCCTTCACAACGATGGTCTCGACCACAAGCGTAGTGGTGTCGGTGCGGTAGTTGTTGAGGTAGAAGTCGATGTGGTCGGCATACTCGCGCACAGCCCCGGTGCCGAGCATTCCGAGTGTGAGTATCAGGCTGTCGCATGTGTTGTAGCGAAGTGGAATACGTCCGGTAGCGGTGCGGTGGCTGTTGAAATACGAATATGGGGTGTAGGTGATGAGTTGGTTGGCATGGCGGGAGACGAAGAGGTCGCCTTTGCTCACCTCGGCATACTGGCGATTGAAGTCGGCCTGCTTGGTCGATTGTGATGTCCATCGCGAACTATACGACGACTTCCTGACCTGCACGGGTATGCTCTTTGCCTTTTGGTCGTAAAGGGCTATGGCTACAGGTATGGTGCGATAGCGACCTGTCTTCTTAAAGTAGCAGAAGTTGTTCATCCACTGTCCGCCAGCGCGGTTCATGGGGTCGTCCTGCTTGTAGATTCCATCGTAGAGGTCGCCCCACGCAGCATATTTCTGCTCATCATTGCCCGACGACACATCGTTGATCACCACGATTTTCGTTTCATCCACAACTTCGTCGCGAGAGGGTATGTAGAGTGTACCATCGACGATTTTGGCAAACATATCGAGCCATGCATTGCGGAATCCGGGGAATGTGCCCCAGTTGCGACGCGTATAGCCATCGACGGTCGAGTTGCTGAGGTTCTGGATATCCTCGGTCCAGATGAGTTCTGGACCATCCCACACGGCTCCACCGTTCACACAAGTCTGTTCCATAACGGTACCGATACCTGCTGCAATGGGGTATTTCTTGCCATGTCCTTCGCCCAGTATGGCATCGAGTGCTCCATTCCAACCACAGTTGTCGTAGCGCACTCCATAGTTCTTGGCAAGACCCGAGATGAAGGGCGAGAAAGTGACACTCTCGTTGTTGTAGAAGCACGACGAGGTAGTGTACTTATACAGCCACAGTATGGCTTCGGGATACTTCTTGCAGGCATTGTAGAGATTGGCATCGCGCTTCATCATGCCCACAGGGTTGAGCAGGTGGGACCATATATTGCCACAGAAACTCACGGTGAGGAATCCGCCATACTTGTGCGACATCTCGACCAGCTTAGCAAACAGGGCTATGCGCGAAGGTTGCGAGCTGGAACTGCGGTCGCCCGGCTCATCGAATCCCCAGAATTGCTCTGCATAGTTCCATCCCAGGAAGTTTGGATAGCGCTTGAAGAAATACTCGAAAGTCTCGAGGTCGTTGTCCTGAATGTGGGTGTGTCCGCCACTGGCTGGCTGACACGTGAACCACATCCCATTGGCCTGACACACCGAGCCCCACGACTTATAGGTCTTCACAGCATTTTGTGGCATCTTATACACGTTGCGTTCCTTGTCGTACTGGCACGAGAGCGACAAGTTCATACATACCCACGGACGTAACTCCACAGGTATGAGGTCTATGATTTTCTGAGGGTCGGCTTTGTTCCATACATCAACATGTATCATCCACATGGGGTGACGCGAGTCGATGGGACGGCGTTCCTGACAGAATCCTTGAGCACTGATGCATAACAGCGCCAACATCAACACAGCACGTAGGTAACGGCTTGTTGCATTCGATATAGGTTTTCCTATATTCCTTATGTTTATTGTTTTTATCATACGTTTGTTTCGCTATTCTTCCTTTTCCTACTTTGTTTATTCCACGATTTCCAGCCGCTCGATCACGATGCCCGGGTCGAGGGGTTGCAGGGTGATGGACTGTGTGCCGGAAGGCACGGTGCCTGCCTCGACCTTGATGTTCACGGTGTTGATGCGGTTGCCCTGGAACTGGTATTCGTTGTAGCGGCGGTTGACATTCACCTCGGTCTGTTCTTTCTGGCCTATGCTCACCTTGATGCGCTGTCCCTCGTTGTTGTTGAAGGGGAATGTGGGGGCGAGCTGCAGGCGCAGGGTGAATGCCGTGGCAGGCAGTGGCATGCTGTAGGTGATGGATGCTCCGGTGGTAGCTACGGTGTATGGCATAAGTGCCACTCCCGATTCGTAGATTCCGAAATGGGGAATGACGGTCCACTTGGCTCCCTCGGCATCGGTATGTGCCACGAAGTCGGCTGCCTCGACTGCTGCCGTGATGTTGGGGAATGTGGCAGGACGCTGCTGTCCGAATCCTCCGAAAGGACCGCGACCGGCCGACTGCTCTATGATTTTCCCGTCGGTGCCCACACGCAGGGGTTGCGGGAAATAGCGCTGGCGCGGTTCTTGCCACGAGGTGTAGCCTATGTGCAGTTGGTCCATCATGTGGTTCCACTTGCCGCCGGCGAGTTGGTGGTTGTAGTAGTGACATAGGATAGAATCCTGGTCATAGCACTGACGTGCGCGGTCGGCCCAACGGTTGGCCTCGGGGTCACCCTTGCGGGCCAGCATGTCGTTCATGGCGTATGCGTAGTGGAGGTCGTAGATGTTGGCCATGGCAAGGATTGGGAAAAGGATAATCTGATAGTATGCATCGCGATACTGTGGCTGTAGGCGGTCGTACTGGCGTTGTGCCTCGTCGGCCAAACGGCGGTAGCGGTCGACCATCTGCTTCCATTCGCCGCTTTGCAGGTTGAAGGTGTTCTTGTCGAGCAACTCGGCGGTCTTGCGGTGGGCGTATTTGCACGAGAGGTTGAGTATGCGTGCAGCCTCGGCTGCCTCGGCCTCGCCAAACTGGGTGCGGCAGAAGTTGGTGGTGTAATCCATGAGGTTGGCGGCATTGAACTGAGAGGGATTCCATGCCATATTGAGGAAGAAGTCGATTGGGAACTCCATGGGTTTGAGGTCGCCCACATTGAGTATCCACAGTTGGTCGACTCCGTAGGTGTAGGTGAGTTGCAGTTGTTCCCACATACGTTGCACCTGGCTCACGTTCAACCACTTTGAGTTGCGCGGTCCGCCCACATAGTCGACATGGTAGTACATGCCGTAGCCACCGGGGTGGTGCTTTCCGCCGAGGTCGGGCAGCAGTCGCACGTCACCCCAGTTGTCGTCGCAAAGCAGGAGGATGACGTCGTCGGGCACTCGCATACCTTTCTCGTAGTATTCCTGCACTTCCTTATAGAGTGCCCACACCTGTGGTGTCTGGTCGGCGGGACGGCCAGTGGCTTCTTCTATGATTTTGCGCTGGTCGGCCACGATGCGCTCGAGCAATGCCACATCGGCATGTGCGCTCATGGGTTCGTCGCCGTTGCCGCGCATACCGATAGTGAGCACATCCTCGGTGTCCTTCATGCGCTCTACGCCACCACGCCAGAAGTCGTTGAGTTCCTTTTGATTGGTGTCGTAGTTCCAAGGGCCACGAGTACGTACACGGGTCCATTCCTGCTGGGCTCGTCCGAGGGGTTCGTGGTGTGAGGTTCCCATGATGATGCCCATATCGTCGGCGGTCTTTGAGTTGAGGGGATCGTCGACATAGAATGCGGAGTTCCACATGGCGGGCCACATGAAGTTGCCTTTGAGTCGGAGCACAAGTTCGAACACACGTGCATACATCTTGCTGTTGAAGTCGCCAAAGTGTTCGTTCGTCCAATTACCCATTGCGGGCCATTCGTCGTTGAGGAATATGCCACGATAGCGCACTGCAGGCTCTCCGTCGGTGTATGTGCCGGCCTTGATGTAGGCAGCGGAATGTTGCTGAACGGGTACATCTGCCCACCAATACCATGGCGACACACCCAACTGGCGCGAGAGTTCGTAGATGCCGTAGATGGTGCCACGCTTGTCGCTGCCGGCAATGAGCAGCACCGTCTGTTTCTTCCCTTCTATCTTTGCCTTGACGGTGGTGAGTATGTATTTCTCACGACGTCCATCCAGTTCGCTCTTCAACTTCTTTGGCAAGTAGTTGTCAATTAGGGTGCTATGGCCGATAGTACCAATAACTATGTGGGCAACCTGAGTTCCCTGAACAGACGGAGCCTCCCCTCGCACTGCAATTATGTCGGTCGACAGGTTGCTAGCGGCAAGATGCACCCCCGTGTAGTCGGACGCATCGGTATGGATTGCCACCGATGCCTGCGGCGAACTCCACAAACACATGACACCACTCTTGAAATCTACAAACTGGTCGGCTGCGATGGCGGGCATGCCAAATAGAAAGGCACATGTGGCCAGCGCAAAGAACTTATAACACTTCGATAGTTTCATATACTTATTTTTTTAGGAGTGGAGGAGTGGAGGAGTGGAGACGATACCTATCCCGAGGTGACATTCGTCTGTTACTCTTGTTACTACTCTTACTCCTTTTACTCCTTTTTGCTCCTGTTACTCCTTTTTGCTCCTGTTACTCCTATTTTACTCCTATTTCACTCCTGTTACTACATACTTCTTTCCTGCCTTTGTCTGCAGGTCGTATTCATATACTTTCGGTGCCTCGGCCGATGGACGTTCGGTCAGTTCCGACGAGAAGAGGGGGCTCTTCACCTCGGCTGGCATCATGAGCGGATTGGGACAGGTGCCCTTCGCTGGTTGCAGGCCCTTGCCTGTGAGGGGCACGTAGGAACGCAAACGTACAGTTCCACCTATCGTGGAATGTATGGCTGCGCTGGTGAGGGTTGCATTGTCCCACTCCATATCGACCTCAAAGCCACCACGAGCCAGCAAGCCGCCTACACTGCCCTTGCCCCACTCGCTTGGCAGTGCGGGCAACAGGTGTATGGCTCCATCGTGGCTTTGCAGCATCATTTCGGCAATACCGGCTGTAGCGCCGAAGTTTCCGTCGATTTGGAATGGCGGGTGTGCGTCAAAGAGGTTGGGGAATGTGCGTCCCTCAGAACCCCATGTCTGCTCCGACGGAAGGAGTTTCAGCATATTGCTCAAAATCTTAAAGGCATGCTCACCATCGAGCATACGAGCCCAGAAGCAAATCTTCCAACCAAGACTCCAACCAGTGGCCATATCGCCACGCTGTATGAGTGTGGTGCGTGCTGCCGAATAGAGCTCGGGATGAGAGAATGGACTTATCTGATTTGATGGGTAGAGACCATAGAGATGTGATATGTGGCGGTGCTGATCGCGTGGATTATCGCCATCGATGAGCCACTCTTGAAGTTGCCCGTGGCGTCCCACTTGCATTGGTGGCAACTGGTTGATTGCCTTGGTGAGGCGCTGACGATAGTCGGCATCCACACCCAGCACCTCGGCTGCATGGAGGGTATTGCTCAGTGCATCAAACACAATCTGGTTGTCCATGGTGCATCCGGCCGTGATGGGTGTGTTCTTGCCCATGGGTCCTTGCTCAGGACTTACAGAGGGAACAACCACGAGCCATCCATACTGCGGATGTGGTTGCATATAGTCGAGATAGAAGTCGGCCGTACCCTTGATGATGGGGTACCACTCGGCGAGGAACTTCTTGTCGCCGGTATATAGATAATGCTGCCACAGGTGGGTTGCCAGCCATGCGCCGCCGTTAGGGAACATACCCCATGCAGCTCCATCGACCGGTCCTGCCACTCGCCACAGGTCAGTGTTATGATGTGCCATCCATCCACCGCAGTCGTACATCTGGCGGGCAGTGATGGCGCCCGTCTCGCTCAGGTCGCGTATCATATCGAAGAGCGGGCCGTTGGTCTCCTGCAGGTTGCACACCTCGGCCGGCCAGTAGTTCATCTCGGCATTGATGTTGATTGTGTATTTCGAATCCCATGGTGCGTCGCGCTTATCGTTCCACACACCTTGCAGGTTGGCCGGCTGACCGCCTGGCTGCGATGACGAGATGAGCAGATAGCGGCCGTAGTTGAAGAGCAGAGCCACCATGCCCATATCGTCGCTGCCTGTAAAGCCATCGAGACGTCGGTCGGTTGGCAAGAGGCGGTTCTGACCCGAAGCAAGATTGAGGTGTACGCGTTTGTACTGCTTTGAATAAGCCTCGACGTGTCGCGAAACGAGTTTGTCATACTTTAACGAAAGCGCACCGGCCAGGTATTTGTCGTTGCGTGCCTTTGCATCACCGCTCACATCGTGGTAGTTGACATAGTTGGTGGCTGCTGAGATGTAGAGAGTGGCTGTGCGGGCATTGGTCACCTTCAAGGCAACCTTTCCGTCGGCTGTACTCTCCACCGACTGCGAGCCGTCGGTCTCAACCTTGTACGTACATTCTGCTTTCAGCTTGGCAGGAATGCCCTCGTGGTCAACACCGCTGATAGTCGCAGTAACAGTGTTGCCTGATGTAGAATATGAGGTTTGGAATACGCATGAATGTGTGAGTGTGAAGCTGACTGGCTGTGAAGCCTTGAAACGCACCACCACCACTCCGTCGGGCAGCGATGCAAATGCAACGCGCTCGTATCTCACACCCTTAGCTTCGTAGCTGACGGTAGCAAGCGCAGTAGTGAGGTCGAGGTCGCGGATGTAGTTGGTCACATCTGCTTCCTCGTATCCGTCGAAGGTGGCCTTGATGCTTCCCAACGTGAGGTATTTCATGCCGTGCGGACCTTTCACAAATTCGCGGTTGATGAGGTTTTCTGCCTCTTTCTCCTTTCCGTCGAATATGAGGCGGCGGGCTTCCGGCAGGTTCTTCAGTGCTGTTGCAGAGTTGTTGTTGTGTGGGCCTCCGCTCCAGAAAGTTTCTTCGTTGAGTTGTATCTCCTCCGTTACGCTGCCTCCATATACCATGGCTCCCATGTGTGAATTGCCAAGTGGCAGTGCTTCGAGCCATATCTTTGCAGGACGGTCGTACCAAAGTCGCTCGGTATTATCTTGTGCCATGAGGCACAGCGTGGCCGCAGTCAGGGCCATAGTGAGTAATAATCGTTTCATTTCACAAGTATTTTTGTTCCGTTAATGATATTTATGCCTCGCTGCGGTGTGTCGATTGACACACCTTTTATATTATATATATGGTGATGATTGTTTCCTAATATTACGTCATCTGCGACGATGTGGTCGATTGCATCGGGTTGGGCAGCTTGTATGCACTGCCATGTATCGAATCGTGGATTGCCGTTCACCTTCGAGAAAACGAAATACAGGTTGTGTATTCCTGATAATTTGTTGCGCAAAGCAACTGTGGTATATATCTGGCGGCTGGTGAAGTTGATTTTAGCGATGGGAGTGCCAGTAGTTTTATCGGCAAATACCAGCAGTTGTCCGCTTCCGCCTATAATCTTCGATGTGATTGAGTCGGCACCATCGTCGCCGAAATCTATGTTGCGCACGTATGTCCAGTCGCCTGCATCGAGCGATGTCACCACGGTGTTACCGCGCAGCAGGTAGTTCTCGGTGGTGATTCCGGCACAGTTGGCCATCGTTTCTGCTTCCACCTGTTCGTAAGGGTTGATGCGGTTAGCCAGCAGCGATGCTCCGGTGTTGTTGGCTGTAACCTTAGTAATGCGTGCAGTGGCTTCTTGCACCACCATGCGATTGACTGCAATGCATCGATACCCACCGCTCATGCCTTTCTTCTGTGCCAGCCACTGGGTGTGATATACCATATACCATCCGTTTTGGAATTTCTGCATGTGGCTGTGGTTGTTGCCCCATGGGTATCCGAATGTTCCAGGGTTGCTCAGCACTTCTCCCTTGTATGCCCAGCTGTGAGGGTTGAGTGGGTCGGTCGACACCATGTAGTCGATGCTGCATGTGCCGGGAGCCGGGAGCGAGGAGCCATACTGTCCCCAGTCGTTGCGTGTGCCCCAGTTCGAACTATATGAGAAGACAAACTTATCGCCCATTATGTTCAGTTCGTTGGCTTCGAAGTGGTATGGCGCAGGTATTTCCATTATATCGCTCGCCAGGGATGCCATGTCTTTTCCCAGTTTCACGATGCGGGCATTGCCCGGAATGAGGTTGCTGCCCTGGCTGTTGGGGTCTCCTCCGCCAAATGTGAGCCACCCGTTGCCCTCATCATCGACAGCCACTCCCGGGTCGATGATATTCGATTGCAGACCTCTGCCTGGAGTGCGACCGTCGATGAGTGCATGTCCCAGCGGGTCGCGCCAGGGTTCGACGGGCGATGTAGATGTGAGCATTCCTACACCCGATGCCGTATTGGTGTAGTAAAGATAGAAATGAGTCTTGCCATCATCCTCTACCCGGCTTGCGATCGATGGAGCCCACGATGTGGCAATCCAGGGACTCAGGCTTCCCACATCGATAGTGCCGTGATGAGTCCAGTTTACCAAGTCGGCAGATGAGAATACGACCAACTGCTTTATGCGACCATAAGTATTGTTTGAAGCATTCTTCGTCGTGTTGTATTCTTGTTGGTCGTTGGTTCCATAAATATACATACGTCCCTCATACTCTACTGCCGTAGGGTCGGCACAGAGCATCCAGGGACTTACAGGATTGGCCGCTGAAGCCGTCTTGTAGGCAGTGGCTAATGTGTATGCAGGTATATCGTCATCGGTGTCTTGACCATACACTGATAAAGCAATCAATGAAAGCAATAGGAACATGTAGCGTTGTTTCATAGGAATAAGGATTTGGATAAGTGAAAACGAGTCCGCACTCTCAGGGCTGAGACTGCGGACTCGCGGGCCTGTGAGTGCGCAGTCTCAGCCCCGAGAGTGCGCACTCACCGAAATACGTATAATTACTTGAAGAGTTTCTGTGCCATCTGGTAGAGGCTGCGACGCCATGTGAGGAACTCGTGAGCTGTACCTTCCGATACATACGACTCGGCATTGTAGCCGGCCGACTTCAGTTCGGTTGCTGCGCGGTTCACTCCGTCAGGGTTCTCCTTGCTGCCGCAGCTCATGAAGATATACTTAGGTGCGTTCTTGCCTTCGAGGCCCTTCTCCTTCAGTTCGTTTGAGTTGTAGGTACCGCCTGAGAGCAGACCGAACGAGCCGAATGTCTCTGGGCGTGCCAGAGTGATGCTGTGAGTTTCCATGCCACCCATCGACAAGCCGGCCATAGCACGGTGTGCCTTGTCGGCCAGGGTCTTGAAGTGGCTGTCAACATAAGGGATGAGTTCGTCGCAGAGCACTGTCTCAAACTGTCCGTAGTTGAAGCCTCCGAGACCACCGATACGGGTGTCGTTGGTCATTCCGTAGGTCATCACGACGATGAACGGCAGGCACTTGCCCTCTGCGATGAGGTTATCCATGATGAGGTTGGCATGTCCTTGCACTGGCCATGAAGTCTCGTTCTCTCCCCATCCGTGTTGCAGATAGAGCACTGGGAACTTCTTCTTGCCGTCGTATGTAGGAGGAGTATAAACAAATGCCACGCGCTCGCTGTTGGTGCTTGGCGAGTGGAAGAGAATCTGCTGCAGGTTGCCGTGTGGCACGTTCTTCTCGGCATAGAAGTCCTGGTCGTGAGCTGGGATTTCGATACCGCTCTCCCAACGTGTCGAACCGAAGAAGTTGCCTGTACCAGGGTCGTTGAATACGCCACCGTCGATGAGCAGGTGATAGTAGTGGAAACCTTCGTCCATAGGGCCTGCTGTGGTTCCTTCCCACACACCCTCAGCATTCTTCTCGAGCACAGTGCCGCCAGAACCGCCGAGACCGAGGGTCACGATGACTGAGCGTGCCTGCGGAGCATTGATGCGGAAACGTGCATAACCCTGTGAGTTAACCATCGGGTACTGCTGACCAGGCTGGTTCTTGGTCGAAGGCTTGAAGTCTTCTTTGATTACAGCATTGTCGAGCTTAGGGTCGAAATCGCGGATGATACGGTAAACACGCTTTGGACGGTAGTTCTCGTCGAACGGCAGAGGATAGTTGCGAACGCCTACCCATGAGTCGCGGTCGCCGAGGTTCCAGAATGTCACGTTGTCAACCTTGTCCTTATGACGACGCATGATCTTGAAGAGTTCGGCATACTGATGCTCCTGCATTACGCGCACCTGGTCGGTCACCTGCACGTTCTCGCCACGGCTGAACTGGAGCTGACCACCCATCTCCTCATTGGCACGGATGTCGAGTTCGGTCATGTGGATGTGGTCAACGATGGTTGCATACTTCTCGACAGCAGCTTCGATGTTGGCTGGCGACGGGCCGTAGATGTTGTAGTGGCCCTGCATACCGATACCGTCGATAGGCACTCCGGCTGCCTTCATGGCTTTCACCATGTTGTAGATGCGGTCGCGCTTGTCGGGGTTGGCTGCGTTGTAGTCGTTGTAGATAAGTATTGCCTTAGGGTCGGCCTCGCGTGCAAACTCGAATGCCTTGGCAATGAATTCATCGCCACAGAGCTGGAGGTGACGCGAAATGCGATATGTTGACAATGGGAGTCCGAACTTAGATTCAGGAACCGATGGCTGTTGCTGCTGGCGTCCGAATCCGAAACCGCCCTGACCGCCGCCACCGTCGCTGATAGCTTCGTTCACTACATCCCATGCATACACGATGTCCTTGTAGCGGTTAACGATTGTGTGGATGTGTACTCGCAGTGAGTCGTAGAACACTTCCTTAGTCACTGGCTTACCTTTTGCATCGGTGAACATCCAGTCGCAGAACTGGCTGTGCCAGCACAAGCAGTGTCCGCGCAGCTTGATGCCGTTCTGACGGCAGAAGTCGGCTATCTTGTCGGCATTGGTCCAGTTCCAGACACCCGGACGTGGGTGAACGGAGCCTGGCTTCATGTCGTTCTCGGCAGTGATACTGTTGAAGTTCTTCTTGATAACTTCCACTTGCTCCGGAGTAGTGATGTTGCGCATGTTGACTGCAACACCGATGGAGAAGTAATCCTTGTAAGTGTCTTTGTATCCGATAGGGTCATTCTGTGGCTGACCGAATCCGAAACCTTGAGCCGCAGCACACAGTGCCACGAGCATCGCGTTGATTGTAAAAAAGAGTCTTTTCATAGGATAAATTGTTGTTTGGTTTATTTTTGTTTGATTGTATATATCTTCTTCAGGCCTTTGTATGTGCCGGTAACCCATGCCTGGTTGCCCTGCACTTCTATCTCCACCTTCACGTCTTTATTGTCGCATGAAGCACGCAGGTCGCTGAGCGATCCGTCAACTGCCACCTCATAGCGTGTCACGTCGCAGATTCCGTTCTGGTTGGTCGAGCGAACCGGGGTCTTAGGCAGTTCTATCTCCTTGCCGTTTACCTGGATGTGCATCACTGGTATCTCTGGCTGGTTGATTACTAAACCTTTCTTCGAGAAACCGATGCCGTTGAGGTCGAACAGAGGTTCGTTGCCTTGTCCGCCTTCAGCCACGAGGTAGATGGCATGTTTGCCTTTCAGTCCTTCGACGGCTGCAGCCACGTTGGCACTCAGTTTGGTTGCCACCTTGGCCGATGCTATCGGGAGTTCAAAGCGTGCTATTTCCTTGCCGCCCCATGTCTGGTTGGCGTAAGGTCCGTCGAGCATCACCTTGATGGTGAATTCGTTGTCGGTGCGTGGGGTGATGAAGAGGTTGATGGTTGTCTGGTTGCCTTTCTTGGCTCCCTCGAATGCCTTGATACCCTTCGTGTCTTTCTTCAGACCTTCGAAGCCGAAGTATTTGAAGCCTACGATGCCACCTGCCGTGATACCGGTCACGTCCATCTGGTTGCCCCAGTTGTCCCATGTGTCCTGCATCCAGCCAGGGTTCGACATGTAGCAAGCATATCCTGCCGAATAATAGGCGTAAGGGTTGAGTCCGAAGATGTGGAAGCCCTCGGAAGTCACTTCTGCACCTGTGTATTCATTGCCGTCGGTTGCCTTGGCTGTCCATGTTTCGTCTTTAGCGTATGGGTCGTAACCGCGGATGACGAGTTGTCCACCCTCAGCCACAGGCTTTTCGTCCCATGTGATTTTGACTGGTGCCACCATCGACTGGCGTGCATTGCCGAATCCGCGTGGCGGACGATGGTAGAACACATACCACTGGCCGTTGATTTCCTGGAGCGAACCGTGGGTGTTGTGTGCTGCGTTGGATGTGATGAGTTTCGTTCCGTCGGCATTTGGCACTACGCCGCGTGAGTCAACAAGTACACCGCCGCTGCGCCAAGGACCGAGTGGCGAGTCGCCGAACGCATAGCGCAATGCAGAGTTGGTGCTGCCAAGTCCGTAGTCAGGACCGCTGTAGCCCGAGAATACCATGACGTATTTGTTGCCTACCTTGCGGATTGACGATGCTTCGAAGAAGTTGAATTCGCCTGGGTTCTGGCCTTTATAGAGTGCCGGGTATTCGGTTCCCTGTGGGTCGCGCACCACTCCGTAACGTGCACTGGCAGGTATGAAGTAGTCGTGTATCTTTGTTCCCGGACGTACGCTGTACATGGTGTTCTGGTCGAGTTCGGCAGCAGTCGAATGCTGGAATCCCCAGAAGCAGTATGCACGGTAGCCGATACCGAAGTCAGGATCGTTCTTGTCGGTAATCTCCTCGATGAATGTCGATGGGTCGAAGTCGATTACGCTGCCTTCAGCCAGTCGTGCACCGTCGCCCACGGTGTTGATTGGTTTGAATGGTCCGTCAGGACGGTCGCTCTTGCACACCATGCCGATGCGTCCCCATCCACGGCTGTGAGGATAGAGGTAGTATGTTTTCTTGCCTGTCTTGTCCTTCACACACACGAGGTCGGGAGCATACATCACGTCCCACTGGTTTTGTATGTTATATGTGAAAATAGGTCCTTCGTCGCGCCACTGGCTGAGGTCTTCCACCGGAGCCGACCACATTCGGATGTCGGGGCCGCAATAGCTGGTTGCCCTCACGTCGTGCGAACCGATGATGTATGCACGCAGTTTTCCGGGATGGTCGGGGTCTTCAAACACGCGTGGTTCGCCATCGGGCACATGTTCCCATAGTGGAAGATACGGATTACCTCCGCCATGAAACACATAGCGGTCGCCAACTGGCACTTGAGCACTTGAGGGGGCAGGCTGAGCACTCATCGAGATGCTCAGGCTCATCATACCCAACAAAGCACATGTCTTGATTGTCTTTTTTTTCATTGTTGTTCGGTTTATTGATTATAGTGTTTTTATTGGTTCACACACGTGAATTCGGCTACAAAGTTAACTCTTATTTTTATAACCACAAAATACTTGTAACATTTTTGCAAGCAATTGTATCAAAAGCTACAAAAAACATGCAGCAGACATGGAAATGGAGTGCGAGTAAAGGGCCTTCTGCGTATATCGACAGGATTGCGGATGAGTGAGTGCGCATCTGTGAAAACGCAGTCGAACGTCCGAGAGTGCGCGGTCGCGAGTCCGAGAGTGCGCGGTCGCGAGCCCGAGAGTGCGCGGTCGCAAGCCCGAGAGTGCGCGGTCGCAAGCCCGAGAGTGCGCAGTCGCAGGCCCGAGAGTGCG
The DNA here is from genome assembly GCA_947166155.1 of uncultured Prevotellaceae bacterium. Classification (GTDB taxonomy): domain Bacteria; phylum Bacteroidota; class Bacteroidia; order Bacteroidales; family Bacteroidaceae; genus Colivivens. Next base: position 15,003 of record CAMVDC010000013.1, read on the forward strand.
CAGTCGCAGGCCCGAGAGTGCGCACTCATTTTTCACCCCTCACAGAGTGCACTGAGAAGGGCCTTAAGGTCGGCATCGGTTGTCGCCCAACTGGTGCAGATACGTACTGCCATGTGAGTGGGGTCGATTCGTGCCCAGGGTTCGAGCAAGAAGTCGCGGCTGAGTCGGCGGAATTCGTCGTCGCTGATGATGACGAACTGCTGGTTGGTGGGGCTTTCTGCATACATGGTATATCCCGCTTCCTTCAGTGCATCGCGCAGTCGCATGGCTTGTGTGATGGCATTTTGAGCTATACGCAGGTAGAGGCCGTCGGTGAAGAGTGTGAAGAACTGAATTCCCAACAGCCACCCCTTGGCCAGCATACCGCCATTTTGCTTGATGTGGTAGCGGAAGTCGCGTTTCAGACTGTCGGCAGTGATGATGACTGCCTCGCCCATCATGGCTCCCACCTTGGTGCCGCCGATATAGAACACATCGGCCAGGCGGGCTATATCGCGAAGTGTGACATCACACTGGGGCGAACAAAGTCCGTATCCCAGACGTGCTCCGTCGATGAAGAGTGGCACATGGTTCGTGCTGCATACCTCGTGTATGGCTTCCAGCTCGGCAAGGCTGTATATGGTACCCACCTCGGTGGGGAACGATATATACACCATGCCTGGCTGAACGGTATGTTCGGGGCCATTCTCTGCATAGTGGGCATCGATGGCTGCAGCAATCTGTGCCGCACTTATCTTGCCTTCGTGTGCCGGCAAGGCAATCACCTTATGTCCCGAGTGCTCTATGGCTCCCGTCTCGTGCACATTGATATGTCCGCTGTCGGCTGCAATGACACCCTGATAGGGGCGCAGGGCCGACGAGATGACGGTCATATTGGCTTGGGTGCCTCCCACGAGGAAATGCACGTCGGCATCCTCGCGACCTATGGCCTGCCTTATCAGCTGGCGTGCCTGTTGGCAGTAGTGGTCTTCTCCGTAGCCTACAATTTGCTCCATCCCCACCCTACCGATGGCCTCGAGTATGGCTGGATGGCATGTCTGGTTGTAATCACATTGAAATTGAATCATATTAAACAAGGATTATGGGTGTGAGTCAGTGGTGATTTTTCATTATCTCCACCAGCTTTTCATAGTCAAGGCCAGCAAAGTCGGGGATGACATAGTTGCAGCGGTCGCGTATAGCATCGGCCGGATTATTAGTTGTCAGACCTATGGTAAAGATGCCCGACGCCATGCCTGCAGCCAATCCGTTGAATGCATCTTCAAACACCACACTCTCGGCTATATCGGCACCAAGCACACGTGCGCCCAGCAGATAGCAATCGGGGGCAGGCTTCGATGCAGTGAAGTCTTCCGAAGTGAGTATGCGGTCGAACAAAGACGGGAATTCAGGCACTTGTTTCAGCACACTGTCCATCTTCTTCTGGTTGGAACTGGTGACAAGAGCACACTTCACTCCGTGGGCCTTGAGGTCAAGCAGGAACTCGCGCGCACCGGGCGTGAACTCATAGTGCATGTCGTGCTCCCACTGGTCGAGCCCCCGGGTGATTTGGGCTTGAACCGCCGGGTCTGGGAAATAGGTGTCGAATATCTGTGTGAGGGTCGTGCCCTTTATTTTATGCTCCAACTGTGGCACATCGGGGCGAAACTGACGCGCCATACGTCCCCAGAATATGGTGTATTGAGGTTCGGTGTCCATCAGGGTACCATCGAGGTCGAACAGCGCAGCCTTCAGTCTTGATTCGTTCATCATGCTTGCAACATATTTTTATAATATACCTATTTATATTTATTATAGAGTGCAAAGGTACGAAAAAATAACCGACAAAGCAGCATCAGAATAGCAGAATGTAATCCTAAGAGGCAAGAATGGACAACTTATGTAAGATTATTGCACTTGCAAAGCAAATTATTGTCAATTCTCAACACTCAATTCTCAATTATTTCGTACCTTTGTGGGCAACAAACTTAAAACACACAAACAATGGATTGGTCAAACTTGGGTTTTGGATACAACAAAACCGACTATAACGTCCGCTGCTACTATCGCAACGGCAAATGGGGAGAAATAGAAATATGTAGTGAGGAAACCATACCGATGCACATGGCTGCCACATGCCTGCACTATTGTCAGGAAGCATTTGAGGGACTGAAGGCATATCGCTGTCCCGACGGCAAGGTGCGTGTGTTCCGCATGGACGAAAACGCAGCACGCCTGCAATCCACATGCCGCGGCATACTGATGCCCGAAGTGCCCACAGAACTATTTGAAGAGATGGTGAAGAAGGTGGTTCGCCTCAACGAGCGATTCATACCGCCATACGAAAGTGGAGCAACACTCTACGTGCGTCCGCTGCTCGTCGGAACCAGTGCACAAGTGGGCGTTCATCCCGCAAACGAATATCTGTTCCTCATATTCGTAACACCCGTAGGCCCATACTTCAAGGGCGGATTCGCCACCAACCCATACGTCATCATACGCCAATACGACCGCTCGGCACCACTTGGCACTGGCATCTACAAGGTGGGCGGCAACTACGCAGCCAGCCTTCGCGCCAACAAGATGGCTCACGACCTGGGTTACAGCTGCGAATTCTACCTCGACGCCAAGGAAAAGAAATATATGGACGAATGTGGTGCTGCAAACTTCTTCGGCATCAAAAACAACACCTACGTGACACCGAAGTCGACCAGCATCCTGCCATCAATCACCAACAAGAGCCTCATGCAACTGGCCGAAGACATGGGACTCAAGGTCGAACGCCGCCAGATACCCGAGGAAGAACTCGCCACATTCGAGGAAGCAGGGGCATGCGGCACGGCTGCAGTCATATCGCCCATCGAGCGCATCGACGACCTCGACACTCACCAGTCGTTCGTATTCTCGAAGGATGGCAAGCCAGGGCCCATCTGCACAAAACTCTACGAGAAACTGACAGCCATCCAATACGGCATCGAGCCCGACACTCATGGATGGACAACAGTGGTAATTGAATAAAAACAAGGGCGAAAATCATTCGTTTTTAGTGTGTGTGCGAAAACACATGTTATCAAACATGTTTTTTAGCATGTTCATTCAAAGAAAATGCTCTAACTTTGCAGCATCCTAAAAACAATCTTTTTACCTTAAAAAAATTAATACTTATTGAGGCGAAAGGGACGTTCGTGAGAACCTCCCTTTTCAGTTTTAATATACCCCACTTTTTGACATACAATCATTCGAATAACATCATTCAGCTTTCTGGTGTGAATTTATTCGATCGTAAAGAAATAAAGTATTACTTTTGCATCTCTACGTTCAACAACTAACAACCGAAACGCTCGAATATAAATTCTGACGTTTTCTCGCCATGACAATGATTAAGCAAGCTTGTCATTGTTCATCTGGCTTAACGAAAACATCCGTCTTACATCATAAATAAAAATTCTTACACACATTTGATGCAGTTTTTTCATTATTCCTTGTCGTTTATTCATTTTTAATTCGTACCTTTGCACCCGCAAACCATAGGCTGCCGAAATGGTGGAATGGTAGACACGAGGGACTTAAAATCCCTTGGCCATTATGGCTGTGTGGGTTCGAGTCCCACTTTCGGTACACGGCAAGTTTATTTTCAGTACATGAGAAGATAACTTAAAGTAAACTGTTAGCATATTTTCAGTACACGAGAAGATAACTTTTGGTACATAAAAAAGCAGGCATCAAGCCTGCTTTTCTTGTTTTAGTAGCTGATGGAGGACGGACGGCCTCCCGTCTTGCTTACTTTCCTTCCTCGCGTATCTCCACACGGCGAATCTTGCCGCTGATGGTCTTGGGTAGTTCGTCGACAAACTCGATGATGCGCGGAGCCTTGTAGGCAGCGGTCATGCGCTTCACGTGCTCTTTCAGTTCGTGTGCAAACGAGTGTACGTTTCTCTTTGACTCCCATCCTTTTGCAAGAACCACGGTGGCCTTCACTGCCTGTCCGCGTTGCTCGTCGGGCACGGCCGTCACTGCACATTCAAGCACTGCCGGGTGGGTCATGAGTGCGTTTTCAACTTCGAAGGGACCGATGCGGTAGCCGGCACTCTTTATCACGTCGTCAACACGACCTACGTAGTAGTAGTATCCGTCTGCGTCGCGCTTTGCCAGGTCGCCGGTGTGGTAGTATCCGTCGTGCCATACCTCACGTGTGAGTTCGGGGTTGCGGTAGTATTCGTTGAAGAGTCCGAGTGGTATTCGCTCGGATGTCTTTATCACGATTTCGCCCACTTCATCGTCGGCCACTTCGCGTCCGTCGGTCATGAGGTGGATGTCGTACTGTGGGTTGGGTTTTCCCATCGAGCCAGGCTTGGCTTTCATCCACTTGAAGGTGCCGAGTGTGCATGTCGTCTCTGTCTGTCCGAACCCCTCATATATGCGTAGGTGCATGATATCGTAGAACTTGTCGGACACCGATGGGTTGAGTGCCTCGCCTGCTGTGGTCACATACTTCAGTGCCGAGAGGTCGTAGCGCTTGAGGTCTTCGCGCACGAGGTAGCGGTATATGGTTGGTGGTGCGCAGAACGATGTAACGTGGTACTGCTCCATCTTTTTCAGTATGTCGGCCGGGCGGAAGAGGTCGTGGTCGTAGACGAACACGGCTGCTCCCACAATCCATTGTCCGTATAGTTTTCCCCACACGGCTTTTCCCCACCCCGTGTCGCTCACCGTCAGGTGCAGGCTGTCGGGGGTTATGTTGTGCCAGAAAGCAGCAGTGGTGAGGTGTGCCAATGCATAGGTATAGTCGTGAATCACCATCTTTGGTTCGCCGCTGGTGCCGCTGGTGAAGTACATTATCATGTGGTCGTGACCTCCGTAATGCAGTTTTCTCAGTTGTTCCACCACGGGGTCGGTGGCTCCATTGCCGTTTTGCACATCGTCCTCAGTCATGGCCAGCCACCCCTCGGGCACTTCGGGTCCTATGCTTATGCGCTGTTGCACGGTCGGGCAGTGTGGGTATGCAGCATCGATGTGGTGCAGTATCTCAGTGTCGCCACATGCTATGATTGTCTTTATGTCGGCTTCGTTACAGCGATATATGATGTCTTTATCGGTGAGCAGATATGTGGCAGGAATGACCACCGCCCCAATCTTGTGCAGTGCTACGATCAGTGGCCAGAACTGGTAGCGACGCTTGAGTATGCACATCACCATGTCGTCCTTCTTCACTCCGAGCCTGCAGAGGTACGACACGATGTTGTCGCTCTGTCGCTTTATGTCGCCAAATGTGTATCGGCGTTCCTCACCACGGTCGTTTGTCCACAACAATGCAAGCTTATCGGGCTGTTCGGCAGCCCAACGATCCATCACATCGTAGGCAAAGTTGAACTTCTCGGGCACAACGAATTCGAAGTTCTGCTCGAAGTCCTCCATGCTGCTGAATTCTGCTTGTTTAAGGAAATGTTCTATCATAGTGTCAAATTTTTTCGGTGCAAAATTACTACTATTCTGCGAAACAGTCATCATCTTTTGCAATCTTTTTTTGGTTTTTTCACAGCCACATCGTATGATGTGCAAAAAGTAGCATATTTTTTTGCACACGCAATTTGTTGTGTGTGAATTCACACCTGAATAAAAGGCTGTAGAGTATGCTGTGCGCGCCAACCAGACATTGCACATATATGAGTGTGCAATGCAAAAAAGCGCCATCCGCACCTGTCGGTAAGAGCGGATGGTGAGTAGTAAAAAAATGAGTGCGCACTCGCGAGGCTGAGAGTGCGCACTCGCGGGGCTGAGAGTGCGCGCTCGCGGGGCCGAAAGTGCGCGCTCGCGGGGCCGAAAGTGCGCAGTCGCAAAAGCATGCTTACTTCACCGTGATTTGCAAGGCGGGCGAGTGGGCACTGAATTCGGGTGAATAGGCACACTGGACGGTGGCGATATCCGAGAGATAACGGCCGGTGCGAGTCACGTGAAAACTGATATCATAAGTGGTGGTACCACGCATGAAACGGTCGAAGAATATGTCGGTCGATGCATCGTGCATGCTCACATATCCACCGCGGCCGTTCATCCATTGATAGCCGGAAAGCTGTGTGGTGGGTTCGAGGCATGCAGCATGTCCCGAGCGCACTTGCAGGAAGTCTATATCGCGGTCGGAGGTGATGATGATGCGCATCGTCACCTTGTCGCCCACATGCAGAGTGGTGGTAGCGGGGTCAATCTCTTTGTCGTCTTTATATAGCTTTCGGCTGATGGTGAGCTGACCGGCACTTTGCTGCCCTACCGACTCTATATTCTCGAGGTACTGTGCATATACGGCTCCAAACGCAACACCTTTACTGCTTGTCGATGTTGCATCAGCATCGTTTGCCGATGTTGCATCAGCATCGTTTGTCGATGTTGCATCAGCATCACTTGCCGATGTTGCGTCCGCATCACTTGCCGACATCTCTGCATCCGCATCGTTGCTGCGTGCCACCGTGAGTGTACCTCCCTCGGGCACCACGGCCTTCACGTATCCCAGTTGCTGGCTGAGGAAGCGCGTCTCGTCGGCTTTCACATCTACTGCCTTGCCATCGATTGCAAACGTGGCTGTCACTCCCTCTTCATCGCCTGCCACCTCGTCCTTGAGGAAATCGACGGCTGCGATAGTGTTCATCGGGTTGTCCCACATCTGCACTTGCTTCTGTCGCAAGAGCCAGAGTTTCATGTCGTTGAGCAATTCATCACGGTCGGTACGCGACGACTGGCGAATGGCTTGCATGGCAGCCAGATGTGTTGGAATGCGGTAGTCGCGCCATGAATAATACGCATTATCGGAGACATAGTATCGACCCATATCAGGACGTGTGATGCTATATTCCACAGCCGACTGCAACATCTTGTCGGCAGCCTTTGCTTTGCCAAATGTCCTCAATATGCATGCAGCGTTTGCCTTACCATAGATGGTGAGCGTACGGCTCGACTTGGCAAGCACTTTCAGGTAGGCATTGCGCATAGTGGTCACACCGGTATTCACCTTCCGCTCGGGGATGAGCGACCACACGTAGAGGTAGTGCATGGTGCTTTCGCCTGGATACATGGTTTGTTTCGTGCGTTTCATCTCGTTGTATCGGTCGAGTTCCACTTTGTCGAGAAACTCCATGCCGTGCATCAGCATGTCGTGAGTTTTGTCGTCATTAAGTCGTGCCAACATGTCGCACACCGAAAGTGTGATGTAGTAGTTGCCACTCATCCCTTCAAACCAACTCCACGAGCCGTCGGGGAGTTGCAGGTTCTGCAGTCGTTCGAGCGCATTGTCGGTGCGCGATTCGATGAGTGACGCATTGAAGAAATCGTAAATTGCAGCACGCTGCTCGGCCTCTCTGCGTGCATCACGCATCCAGGGTGCTTCCTGCTGTATGATGTCGCGCAGGTCATCATCGGCGGCATCGATGTCGGAGGTTGCAGGGTGTGTCGCGTCGGCAAGTGCCTCCTCAAGGCCATCAATCTCGCCTGCCAGACGAGCAGCCGTCACATTCGAGTAGAGGGCAGCGGCAAGGTTCACCGCATCGTCGCGCTCGGGCACCTTCACTGCCTCGAGGGCCTCAATCACCGTCCACGCAGGGCGCTCGGTGTATTCGAGCACCATGCGTCGGTGGGTGGCTGTCGCACTATTATTATTAAATAAGGTGTGGAGGTCGATGTCCTTCTGCTGCTCGCCATGTGCCAGATAGAACGGAATGGTTTCGGTCACGTATCGCTTTGCCGACAGCACGGGCAGATACTGGCGTTCGCCGTCGCTGAAGGTTGCACTCTCGGCCGTAATCTCACACACCAGCATCGGGTGGCGGTCGTCGGCCACGAAGTCGAAGCTGACGGATGTCGACTGTCCTGCCTCGATGCTCACAGAGGTGCTGTCGCAGAATACTTCGTCCATGCTTTCAGCATCGAGCACACGCATCCTCACTCTTGCATCCTGTTGCTTGTCGGTGCGGTTGATAACGAGCGACGCAATGGATGCATGGTCGCCGTCGCGCACGAATCGCGGCATGTTGGGTTGCACCATGAAGTCCTTGCGAGCAACTGCCGATGCTTCGATAGTTCCGAAATCCATCGACGGCGTATGAGCCAATCCGAGGAAGCGCCACTCGGTGAGGCTTTCGGGCAGGGTGAAGCGTATGTGTGCCTGTCCTTGCTCGTCGGTGGCTACACGTGGCATGAAAAATGCTGTCTCGGCAAAGTTGGTGCGCATCTGCGCCTTCGATGTCTCGTCGTCGCGCTCTATAGTTTCCTCTTCATCTACAATGGCATCTTCGGAATTCTCATCGATAGCCACGGCATTTTGCATCATTAAAGGTTCGGATGCAAACTCCAGAATTTCTCCCGAGGCAACAGCTGCACGGCTCAACCTGCGGCTACCCTTTATGAGTGGGCCTCCGACAACTCCCCTGCGAAATGCTGTACCTACGTATGTTGACAGCATGTCCCACTGGCGTTCCTTCACACTCTGATTCTTGGTGGCAATACTGAGCCTAATGTCTTGTGACCAACTGCGGAACACTGCATTCACGTAGGCATTGCTTACATAACGCTGGTAGTTGATATGCATATTCCACGAATGTCCTACCAACGCATCGAGCGATGCATCGTAGAGGGTTGCCATGAGTTGTGCACCATTTACCGCATGTCCCTCGGGGTCGGCCACGGTGAGCACCCACTCTTCCTCCTGCCCCGGTCGCAACTTATCGCGGAATGTGTGCCAACTCAGCATGAGGCGCTTGTCGGGTTCCACACGCCGTATCACATGTGTCTGGGTATACGCCTGTCCGTTCCTCACGTAATACAGCATGACGCTGATTCCATCGCCAAACTCCGGCTGGTAGTTGATGGTGAGTTGACGCATTTCGCGCCCGATCACCACCGAATGCCGCTCGACGACTGCCGAATCGCTCATCAGTATGTAAGTAAGGTAGATATCTTCCTTCGCGGGGCTGAAGAACATGCGCGCCGGTTGCGTTTCAGAGAATGTGAGCTGATTGTCTTCGAAGTGCACGAACGCACTGCCGAAGTGTGTAGGTTCGCCCGGCTTGTTGCCTGCCAGCGGTGTGGCTTTCGTCGAGTTGTAGGCATCAAACCCGATTTGCGACGTGATGTCGTTTCCCTTTTCGTCCTTGCTCTCCAAATAAATCATATAGTCGCCCGCATCAAGTTTTGGAAGCATGATGGGCTTCCCGCTCTCGAATCGGCCTTCAGCCACAATTTCGTCGGCATTCACCTTCACGCCACAGAAATACAACACGCCGTTTTCCTCGTATCGTGTATCGGTAGTGATATCGCGGTTGCCATGCACCACATAATAGTCGCCCGATGTCTCTACAGGGCGGTTTTGTGCATTCACTGCCTTCACCTTAAACTCCACATCGTGTGCCATATCGACACATTCCTTCATTTCGATGCTAAGTCCGAATCCGCATTTCGATATGGCTGTAGTAAACATCTCAGTGTGGGTTTCGCCTGCAGCCGATGTGACTTCGAATGTGACACGATAGCGCATGATGCCGTCGCTACGTACCATAAGGCTGTCGCTGAGCAGGAAGCAGGCATGTGCCTTTCCATCCTCGTCGGTAGTTGTCTCGCCTGCATCAATCTCCACCCAGTTGGCACCATACCATGTGCGCCAATACACCTCGGCACATTCCACCTTGTATGCCACCTTGGCTCCCTGCAACGGCACTCCCGAGTAGGTCTTTGCCACGGCTTCCACATCGAGGCTGTCGCCAAATGTGTACTGACGTTCAGCACCTTCGTTGGTTGCCTGCTGTGTCTCGACGGTGAATGTGGGTCGTTTGTATTCTTCCACCCTGATATGTGTGTTGGCATTATTTGTCGTGACATTGTATAAGCCTGGCAACCGCCCTGCCGGCAGTTCGAAGTCGACGTTCCATGTACCCCACTTATCGGCAGTAGCCTTGCTTTCGGCTATCTGCTCCGAGTTGGCGTCATGGAGTGTCACCTTCACTTCCACTCCCTCGGCAGCAGTGGTCTCGTCACCACTTTGGTAGTATGTGATTCCAGCCACATGCACCGTCTGACCTGGGCGGTAGATGGCTCGGTCGGTGAATATCTGGGTGTGTACCTGCTGCGATGTGTCGCCCATGTATCGGCGTATGGGGTTCACGTTGCTTATGGGGTTGGTCTCGTTGTCGGTGCCTGGCATGAAGGCATATAGTTTCGTGATGCGGCTGGGAAGGCTGATGGTCACCATTCCGTCCTTATCGGTGGTGTATGTCTCGCGATTCTCGCTCCCCGACTTAAGCCTGATGCAGCTCACACCTGCCCCCTCCACAGGTCGTCCCGTCTGTTTGTCGAGTACCACAACTGCCAGCTCATCGCCCGGCATGTGGTAGTAGAGGAGTTGGAGGCTTGTGATGTCAATAGCGGTGATGCCCTGCACTCCCCCGCTCTTGGCCACAAGCACATACTTGCCTGCATCGAGGGTGAAGTTGTCGGTCTTCGTTCCTGTGGTTGGCAGGTTCTTGGCCCGGTGTGCCATGTTCATAGAATCGGTACCCAGTTCGTAGGTGCGCGTCTCTATCAGGCGTCCGTCGGTCTTCAGTTCTTGGTTATTATCATATCCGTTAAAATTCCTCACCTCGAGGGTCATGTCGGAAAAGTTGCGGTAAGACATCTCTACCACGAATGGCATACCAGCCGTGAAGTTGCTTGAAGATCGGGCCACTATGTTGCACGATGGTTGCATGATGTCTTGCTCCATGTTGTAGAAGTATGGTATGTGTATCGAGCCCTTGAATTGCATTTGTGCCCATCGTGCAAGGCTCAGCCGCTCTTCGTTCGAGGTTATGTTATTGATGAGTACGCGTGCCACATCGGCTCCTGCCTCCAGTTTTTCCGACTCTTTGAGCAGGCTCCTCAGCGCTTCGATATATTCATCGCCGTCGAGTTGGTGGTCGCCATATCCGAATATCACGCAAGCTTGGAGATAATCCAGCTGAGCCAGGGTGTAAGCCTCCATGCGCCCTGCCTGCTTGTAGTATTGAGCCACATCGGCATATATGCTGATTTTGTCGTGGCGGTCGAGCAAGCGACAGTGCTGTGTCACGAAGCGGGTGAGCAGCGAGAGGAGGTCGTGGTCGTAGAGCCGGCTGTCCTCGCCGGTGTCCACCAGTGGTTTGTATGTATCGACCGTTGTGTGTGCCAACATGTCCTTATCACTGAGGGCCAGCTCCACAAGCCGGTGTTGCTCCTCGTCGTATTTCGTCTGTGTCTCCTCGTCGTAGATTGTGGTGTAGCTATGGCTCGCGTTGCTGTATGCGGCAGCCATGATGGCATTATATATTGCAGTCTCGGCTTCGTTCCTCGGTTTCACTTCGGGAAAGAGCTTCACATCGAAGCTGTCGGTATCGAGGCTCGTCTTCGTTTCCACAATCGTGACCCACGCACGCATCAGCTGTCCGAAGTTGTTGTCCTTACGTGCCTTCGACATTATCTTCTCGCTTGTCGAAATCACTTGTCGCGGCAAGTCGTCGTCGGCTGCGCGCTCCACTTGTTTCCATAGTTGGTCATACGACTGTGAATATACGTTGTTTGAGGTGAGAAACATAATTATCAGTAATACATTCAGAAATCTGTTCATATTCGTAGTTGCTTATTTATCGACGTGCAAATATAGGTGTAAAAACGGAAATACACAAATCATCGGTTGCTTTTTTGCGTTTTTTCTTTGATTATATAAAATAAAGGTGTATATTTGTGTCGCAATTATAAAAAAAGCACACACATGTATAATCCCATAAATATCATCAGTATGAAACCGACTACTACTCTCATTGGTGCATACACTCGCATTGCATGCATCGTCGTCAGCCTTTGGTTGGCATGCACGGCCACCGTCTCGTCGCAGCAACTGCCTGCATCCGAGCCCGAAACTCCGTTGCTCACCCTGGCATGTATCTCCGACATCCACACCGAGCGGTCGCTCATCACCGACATCAACAACATCTCGTTGCGCAAGTCGTTCACACAGACCCTCAACCGCATACGCGCCGAAGAGAAAATCGACGTCATGGTGTTGGGAGGCGACTGCACGAGCGACGCCACCATACCCATCGAGAACTGGGAGAAGGTGCGCAGCCTCATAGCACGCTACAGCCGCATTGCATTCCCATCACGCGATAATACCCCGGTGCTCTACGTCACCGGCAACCACGACTACGAAGTGGCCAACTGGTACGACCTGCCGAAAGACTACAATGCAGCCGACTACTACACATTCCCCATGAAGGACGATATAGGCGAACTGACTGCCGACGAGGCTTTCTACGAGCAGGCCGAAAATGCAGGCAAGCCCAAGATGACCATGCTGGCAGCCTACCACTACGTCATCCATGGCTTCGATTTCGTCATCCTCAACTGCGGCAAGTATCAGTTTGCCAACGCTGGACACTACGAATATTCGGTCGAGTCGGTGCAGTGGGTGGCCGACAAACTGGCCGAGATATATGCCGACAACCCCGACAAGACAGTTTTCTTCGCGCTTCACATCCCATTCAGCGACTCCAACAGCATACGCTCGGCATCGAAGGGCATGGTATCATCGCCAGGCGAGAAGTTGCTCAAGGCTACGCTGAGTAAATATCCAAACCTCATCATGCTCTACGGCCACGACCATGGCGAAGACAAGGCTTACACTCGCAAAAAGACATCGCAACGCGTGACACGCTACAACAGCGAGGGAGCGGTGATCGACACCTACGACGAGACGCATGTCGACGGTCAGTTGCCCGAAGGCTATGTGCCCGAGGATGCAGTCGCCGAGCCCAATCCTGCCCTCTATTTCAGTAGCGTGGCCGATGGTAAATACATCGGTTACGACAACTACAACATCGCACCCATCGACCAACCCAAGGCCATCACCGTCACCGCCCAAACCGATGGCTCGCTCTACTTCGACATCGAGGGCAGCAACCCCTCGGGCGGCAGCCCCTACAACTACATTCACATCGGCAGCAATGGCTACTACTCGGTGGGCGATGCTACGGGACTTTACATCTACGAAGTGCCGACCCACGGCGACGGACTCACAGCCACACGTGCCGATTATCCCGAGGTGGGACATGCCTACATGATTGTGGGCGAGAAGAGTGGTAAATGGTACGCACTTTCAAATGGCCTCTACAACGCTGGTGGAAGCGGACAGCGCATGCAGCGCGTCGAGGTCACCCGCTCGGCCGACGGACTGTCGGTCAGCATTGCATCTGCCAACACATCCATCGTGTGGAAAGTGGAGAAAGCCGCATCCGACCCCGAACCCACACCCACCGGTGCCTGGAGCGTTCGCAATGCCTCGTCGGGCAAATACCTCGGGTTCAACACCCTCAACATTTCGGCTGTCGACGTAGCTACATCAGTCAGCTTCGTTCCCAGCAGCATCATTGCCGACTCATGGTCGGTGAGCGTGAGCGGCAGTGCTTCCGAGGCTAACGGCAACTTCCTCTACTCTGGTTCGTCGGGCCGCTTCTCTGCCAACGTAAATCCATGCCCAGCCATCCTCTACCATGTCACCCAAATGGACGAAAGCGGCATCAGTGGCGAGTTGGCCACCGAGATAATCGACGGCGAGCAATACATCATAGCAGTGCGCAACAACAACGACAACAGTAAGTTCTATGCACTCACCGACGAGGTCTACAACGGCAATCGTCTTGTAGGTCTGCTCGTCACTCCCGACGGCAACTCTGTATCCCTCAGCGCCAGTGCAAAGAATGCAGTATGGACAATTTCCACCTTTACATCCACCACCCCCGTGGGCACCCCCAGTTTCTTCTCAGCCTTCATGGGCTCCATGCGCTACTACTACAACACCATCGACCCGGGCGACATGCCAGTCGAATGTCCCAACATCGTGCAGGCACTGATGGTTTACGTGTATAAAGACCGCGTAGAACTCCACATGAAGAACTACAACACGTATGGCACCATCAACGGCATCACCGTCAACCACCATCTCGTGCCCTACATCTCCTACCGCACAGTCGATGTCGACCCCGCAGCCCTCAGCATCCGCCCCAACGGCCTTCAGGACTACTACACCGAGTCGGCCGAAGTGTATGACCTCACCGGCCGCAGCCTCGACCACACCCCATCCCGCGGCCTATATGTAGTAGGTGGAAAAAAAGTGCTGATTAAGTAAAAACACATCACATCCTACCCCTTCCACAGCATACTGTGGGGCATCCGAAAAATGAGCGCGCACTTTCGACCCCGAGAGTGCGCGCTCGCAGGCCTGTGAGTGCGCAGTCTCAGGCCCGCGAGTGCGCACTCGCGGACGACTGCAAATAGCAGCATAAAAAAACAGGTGCAGACTTCGATATGAAATCTGCACCTGTTTTCGTTATACGCATGCGTTCTGCTCTGCCGATTTATGTGTTCATGTCTGTCGCTTTTGCATCCAGCAAAGTTGGATTATGCATTCAGCAAAGTCGGATTTTGCGTATTACACCTGATGGATGCTGTCGTTTTATTTTTTGCTTTTCTTAGCTTTCTTGCCTTTTGCAGAAGTGAGTGCCTCGCTCACACGCTGGGCTCTGAGCATGACCTGAGCATAGCGTCGGCCGAGTTCGCGATAGCCTGGGGCGGTGAAGTGGAGTTTGTCGAAGTTGCAGGGGCATCCGAGCGACGACACCACATAGGCTGTTGGGATTACGAGTGGCATGGTGGCTATCACGCTGTTGTGGAGCGAGCAGGTACCTCCGTCTTGCTGTGTGGCGAGTTCGCCCACAAGCAGCGGGCATGCTTCGGCTTCGAGGCCGAGGTCGGCGAGCATGCGCTCGTAGATGAGTTTCACGCGCTGGGGCCAGTCGCGCTGACCGTTGTCGGTACAGCCTTGGTGTAGCAGTATGCCCTTGATGACACCTACCTTCTGTGCCTCCTTGGCACACTCGATGAGACGTGTGTAGGGGTGGTTGTCGTATGCCCGGCAGAAGCCCTGTAGCCATCCGGCAGCATGGTCGATGTAGTCTTGCGACTTGTCTTCATCGAAAAGGTCGATGGAGCATCCGCCTATCGACACATTGATGACTCCGATATTTACGTTGTCTGGGGTTTGCTCTACCATGGTGCGTCCGAAGTAGTCGACGGGTGTGAGGCCGTTGTTCTCACGGCAGAGTGGCGGCACTGCTATGTACCATTTGCCGCGCTCGCGCCCGGTGTTGGGGAAGTCGACAGCTGCCATCATCTTGAAGCGAGTGTTGAGTCCCTCGCGGTCTTGCGGTTCGATGCGTGCGTTGCCCTCCATGTTCGACTGTCCGAAGCAGAGGTAGATGTGGAAGTTGGGGTCGAACTTCTTGGGTTGCTCCACATTGCCTGCACGGCTCATTCCGTCGTCGTTGAAGTTGAGCACGGTGTTTTTTTCATAAAAGCTGGTTACGTCTCCTTTTTTGTCTTGAGCATAGCTCAGCAGTGATAAGGAGGCAAACACGATGAGAAGTAATTTTTTCATAATAGTTGTGGATTGATTGGATTATTTATTCTGAAAATGCTGATTCACCGCGTGAAAAATGAGCAATGAACGAGTAATG
>CAMVDC010000014.1 GCA_947166155.1 uncultured Prevotellaceae bacterium
TAGTTGAACTGTTTCATCAATGCAGGAGCAATCTGCTCTGTGTATACATTTTTAAGATTTGCAGTCGTACTCATTATAGTTCCTCCCCTGATTTTTTTGCATATCGTACTAATTTGCCGTTAGCTCCCAACTTCCTACCGATACGTGTAGCCTTCCCAGTCTTTGGGTCAACTACATTAAGGTTGGAAATATGTATAGGAGCCTCCTGCTTGATAATACCTCCCTGTGGGTGTTGCGCGCTGGGCTTTGTGCTTTTTGACACAATATTCACACCCTCGACAACAGCACGTTGCTTCTCTACAAGCACCTTCAGCACCTTACCAGTCTGTCCCTTCGAGTTGCCTGCATTCACAATGACCGTGTCACCTTTTTTAATATGTAACTTGCTCATTACTGTTTATTCTTTAATTAAAGTACTTCAGTAGCCAAAGAAACTACTTTCATATTCACAGCACGCAGTTCACGGGCAACAGGACCAAAGATACGGCTACCCCTCATTTCACCTGTATTGCTCAACAGAACACATGCATTGTCATCAAAGCGGATATAAGATCCGTCTGCACGGCGTACTTCCTTCTTTGTGCGTACAATCAAAGCCTTGGATACAGTACCTTTCTTTATTTCGCTTGAAGGAATTACATTCTTTACGGCGACCACGATGATGTCGCCTACAGTGGCATAACGACGTCGAGTACCGCCAAGTACACGAATACAGAGCACTTCGCGTGCACCGCTATTATCAGCTACTGTCAATCTTGATTCTACCTGTATCATATTACTTAGCTCTTTCTACGATATTAACTAATCTCCATCTCTTAGTCTTGCTCAGAGGACGAGTCTCCATAATCAATACGGTATCTCCCACATTGCATTCGTTCTTTTCGTCATGAGCATGGTACTTCTTCGTCTTGCTGACGAACTTACCATAAATAGGGTGCTTCTCCTTGAATTTGGCAGCAACAACGATGGTTTTATCCATTTTATTGCCTATGACGACACCCATTCTCTGTTTTCTTAAATTTCTATCTTCCATGTAGATGCTTTTTTATTGGTTAAGTTCTCTCTGACGCAACTCGCATTTCATGCGTGCAATATCACGACGAAGCTTTTTAATCTGAGAGTTGTCCTCTACTGGAGAGATGTGGTGGTTGAACTTCAAATTCGTATAGTTCGCAACTTCTGCTTCCAGACGCTCGGAGAGCTCGGCAGTAGTCAATTCTCTAATCTCTGCAATTTTCATAACTTTTAAGCGTTTTTGTCGTAATCGCGTCTTACAATAAACTTAGTTGTAGTTGGCAGTTTCTGAGCTCCGAGACGAAGTGCCTCTTTAGCTATATCATATGGAACGCCTTCTATCTCGAAAAGAATACGTCCGGGCTTTGCTGGGAAAACATATTTATATGGATCACCCTTTCCTTTACCCATACGTACGTCAGCAGGCTTCTTTGTAATTGGTTTGTCTGGGAAGATTCTGATCCAAACCTGACCCTGACGTTGCATGTAACGAGTGATTGCCACACGTGCAGCTTCAATCTGCTGTGCAGAAATCCATCGTGTTTGTAATGCTTTGATACCGAAGCTGCCGAATGCAAGTTCTGTACCTCTGTGTGAGACACCTTTTAAGCGGCCGCGACCTTTTTGCGGTCTTCTGTATTTTTGTCTTTTAGGTTGTAACATGTTAGTAGCGATTAACGGTTAGACTTACGATTTCTGAATCTCCTGCCACCATTGTTGCCACGACCAGAATCCTTGGTTTGAGCAAAGTTTGGAGCCAAATCTTTCTTTCCAAATACTTCTCCACGGCAAATCCATACTTTGATACCCAGCAGACCCACTTTTGTGAGTGCCTCAGCCAGACAGTAGTCAATGTCAGCACGCAGTGTATGCAATGGAGTTCTTCCTTCCTTATACATTTCTGAACGTGACATTTCTGCACCGTTAAGACGTCCGGAAATCTGCACTTTAATACCTTCGGCTCCAGAGCGCATGGTGTTGGCTATAGCAGTCTTGATAGCACGGCGATATGCGATTTTGCCTTCAATCTGACGTGCGATGTTGTTGGCCACGATAACAGCATCCAGCTCAGGACGTTTTACTTCGTAGATATTGATCTGGACATCTTTGTCAGTCAACTTCTTGAGTTCTTCTTTCAGCTTGTCAACTTCTTGTCCGCCCTTTCCTATGATAATACCAGGACGAGCAGTACAAACAGTAATAGTGACTAACTTCAACGTACGTTCAATGACGATTTTAGATACGCTTGCCTTAGCCAGACGAGCATTAAGATATTTGCGGATCATACTATCTTCGAGAATATTATCACCGAAGTTCTTACCGCCAAACCAGTTCGAATCCCATCCACGGACGATTCCGAGACGGTTGCTTATTGGATTACATTTCTGTCCCATAGTTAATCCTCCTCCTTTGTTTTAGCATCCACAAATACCGTTACATGATTCGAACGCTTACGAATTCTATAGCCTCTTCCCTGTGGTGCAGGCCTCATGCGCTTAAGGGTAGCCCCTTCGTCGACGAAGATTCTTGAAATATACAATTCTCCGTTTTCTGCTTTTCTGTCGTTCTTCTGTTCCCAGTTTGCAATTGCCGAACGCACTACTTTCTCCAAGTCGTTTGATGCAGCCTTTGAGCAGAACTTAAGCGTAGCCAAGGCCTTACCGACTTCCATTCCTCTAATCAAATCAACCACATAGCGCATTTTGCGTGGGGATGTTGGGACATTACGAAGACGAGCCGCATAGACTGTCTTTTTGGCCTCTTTAATTCTTTTGGCCATTTCTTTTTTTCTTGATCCCATTATTTTGTTTTCTTTGTTTCGTGAATCATTTACTTCTTCCTGTTACCAGCATGACCGCGGAATGTGCGTGTGAGAGCAAACTCGCCGAGTTTGTGACCCACCATATTCTCGGTAATATAAACAGGTATGAACTTATTACCATTATGAACTGCAATAGTATGTCCCACGAAGTCTGGGGATATCATTGAAGCTCTGGCCCAGGATTTGATAACGCTCTTCTTGCCGCTTTCATTCATTGCAAGAACTTTCTTCTCAAGCTTCACGTTAATGTATGGGCCTTTTTTTAGTGATCGACTCATAATTTACTTAGTTAACTTGGTTACTTTTTACGTCTTTCAATAATGTACTTGTTAGAAGCCTTCTTAGGCGCACGAGTCTTGTATCCCTTTGCATAGAGTCCGTTACGTGAACGTGGGTGTCCTCCTGACTGGCGTCCTTCACCACCACCCATTGGGTGATCATGTGGGTTCATAACAACACCACGGTTGTGAGGTCTGCGTCCGAGCCATCTTGAGCGTCCTGCCTTACCTGAAGATTCAAGAGCATGGTCAGAATTGCTTACGCTACCGATTGTAGCACGGCATACAGAAAGTACTTTACGAATTTCACCTGAAGGAAGTTTGATAACACAATAACGTCCCTCGCGTGAAGTCAACTGAGCAAAATTACCAGCCGATCTAACCATCTTGGCACCCTGTCCCGGGCGCAGTTCGATGTTGTGAATCACGGTTCCGACTGGAATGTTCTGAAGCGGCAGGGTGTTACCTACATCAGGAGTTGCATTTTCACCTGACATGAGTGTAGTACCCACCTGCAGTCCGTTAGGAGCAACGATGTAACGCTTTTCACCATCTGCGTAGAACAGAAGAGCGATACGAGCAGAGCGGTTTGGATCATACTCGATAGTCTTCACTACAGCTGGTATTCCATCTTTGTCTCTCTTGAAGTCGATAATACGAATAAGTCTCTTATGACCACCTCCTCTGTAACGAACGGTCATACGTCCGTAGTTGTTGCGGCCACCAGTACTTTTCTTACCGAAAATAAGAGACTTTTCTGGCACTGATGTAGTAACATCATCGAAAGTGCCAATAGCTTTGTGTCTTTGACCAGGTGTAATTGGTCTGAATTTACGAATACCCATTGTTATTAAATGTTACTAAAGAAATCTATAGTTTCGCCTTCTTTCAGGGTCACGATAGCTTTTTTATAAGCGTTCTCCTGTCCCTTTATCAACCCTGAACGAGTGTAACGGCTTTTACGCTTGCCGGCATACTTGATGGTGTTGACTGAAACTACATTTACGTTATACTTAGCTTCTACTTCTTTTTGAATTTCAATCTTGTTTGCCTTGGGATGCACAATAAAACCGAACTTATTGTTCTGCTTATCTGTGATTGCGGTCATCTTCTCAGTGACCAATGGTTTAATGATATATGCCATATTGTGTACCTCCTATAATTAGAATGATTCGTTGACTGCCTTAAGAGCATTTTCTGTAAGCACCAGTACATTTGCGTTCATCACCTTGTAAGTGTTGATAGCCTGTACTGCAGCGACGTCTACTCTCTGAATATTACGTGCAGCCAAATACACATTTTTATTATTCTCCGACATGACAAGCAAGAGTTTCTTGCCTTCTACCTTGAGGTTCTTCTGCAGCTCAACAAATGACTTTGTCTTAGGTGCATCGAACTCAAAGTCCTCAACAACGATGATAGAATCCTGCTGAGCCTTATATGTCAGTGCACTTCTACGTGCAAGAGCCTTTACTTTCTTGTTGAGCTTGAACCAATAGTCGCGTGGACGTGGTCCAAACACGCGGCCTCCGCCTCTGAGCACTGGTGATTTGATATCACCTCTACGTGCACCGCCACCGCCTTTCTGACGGATGAGCTTACGAGTAGAGCCAGCTATTTCACTTCTTTCTTTTGACTTATGTGTACCCTGGCGCTGAGCAGCCAAATACTGTTTTACTGCAAGATATACTACGTGGTCGTTAGGTTCAATTCCGAAGATAGCATCATTCAATTCAACCTTCTTACCAGTCTCTTGTCCTTTTATGTTTAAAACTGATACTTCCATTACATCTTAATTGTTACGATTGAACCTTTGCTTCCTGGAACAGAGCCCTTCAACAAAAGAAGGTTGTGTTCTGGAATAATCTTAATCACTTGCAGGTTGTGTGTAGTTACTTGCACATTACCCATCTGGCCTCCCATTCGCAGATTCTTGAACACACGTGATGGAGTGGCACAAGCACCTATAGAACCTGGCTTACGCAGACGGTCATCCTGACCGTGAGTTGTCTGTCCTACACCACCAAAACCATGGCGCTTAACAACTCCCTGGAAGCCCTTACCTTTCGAAGTTCCGACAACATCCACGTATGGTGCGTCGTTAAACAGTTCTACTGTGATTACATCTCCGAGGTTATGTTCCTCATCAAATTTGAACTCGGCCAAGTGTCTCTTTGGTGTTGTACCAGCCTTCTGGAAGTGACCCATCATAGGCTTTGAGGTGTTCTTCTCTTTTGCCTCTTGGAAGCCGACTTGCACAGCCTCATATCCGTCTTTCTCGACGGTTTTGATTTGGGTGACAACACAAGGACCTACTTCGATAACAGTGCATGGAAGATTCTTTCCATCAGCACTGAAAACGGATGTCATTCCGATTTTCTTTCCTAATAATCCTGGCATTTCTTAATTAATTTGTTTTTGTTAATCTCTGTTTGAATCCTATACCTTAATCTCTACTTCCACACCGCTGGGCAATTCGAGCTTCATCAGTGAATCCACTGTTTTTGGTGTTGCATCGTATATATCAATCAGGCGCTTGTATGTGTTCAGTTCGAACTGTTCACGCGACTTCTTGTTTACGAATGTACTGCGGTTCACTGTAAAGATGCGCTTGTGTGTTGGCAATGGAATTGGGCCGCTCACTGTTGCATCTGTAGCTTTCACTGTCTTCACGATTTTCTCAGCAGACTTGTCTACGAGATTGTGATCGTAAGATTTGAGCTTGATTCTGATTTTCTGACTCATTGTTTTGTTTCGTTTTGTTTATTAATATTCTTGTTCAGAGAGACGAGCTAAGAGTCGTATGCTATCTCGTCCCTCCTCACATTTATTCTTATACTAAGTCGGCACGTCCTCCGCATTCCTGCAGCACTGCTTTAGCCACAGTACTTGAAACAGGTGCGTGGTGATCGTATGTCATTGTTGATGTTGCACGTCCTGAAGTGATAGTACGCAATGCTGTAACATAACCGAACATTTCCGACAGTGGCACCATTGCCTTTACTATGCGGGCACCTGAGCGGCTTGTATCCATGCCTTCCACTTGTCCACGACGTTTGTTCAGGTCACCGATTACATCACCCATGCTCTCTTCTGGAGTTACTACTTCCAATTTCATAATAGGCTCCATAAGTACCGGCTTGGCTTGTGAGCATGCATTCTTGTATGCCTGCAATGCACAAATCTCGAACGAGAGTTGGTCGGAGTCTACCGGGTGGAATGATCCATCGATCAAGCGCACCTTCATTGAGTCCATTGGGAAGCCTCCGAGCACACCGTTTGTCATGGCATTGGTGAAGCCCTTTTGAACTGCTGGGATGAATTCCTTTGGAATGTTACCACCCTTCACTTCATCCACAAACTGAAGTCCGCCTTCCTTGTAGTCCTCATCAACAGGTCCTACCTCTACGATGATATCAGCAAACTTACCACGTCCACCCGACTGCTTCTTGTATACTTCGCGCAGGTTGACAGGCTTGGTGATTGCTTCCTTGTAGTTCACCTGAGGCTTTCCTTGGTTACATTCAACCTTGAATTCACGTTTGAGGCGGTCGATGATGATATCGAGGTGAAGTTCACCCATACCCGAGATTACGGTCTGTCCGCTTTGCTCGTCTGTTCTTACGGTGAATGTTGGGTCTTCCTCTGCCAGTTTAGCAAGTCCCACCGACAGTTTGTCGAGGTCTTTCTGAGTCTTTGGCTCAACTGCGATACCGATTACCGGATCTGGGAAGTCCATTGACTCGAGCACTATTGGTGCGTCTTCGTCACAGAGAGTATCACCAGTGTGAATGTCCTTCAGTCCCACTACAGCACCTATATCGCCTGCACATATTTCGTCAACAGGATTTTGGTGGTTTGAGTGCATTTGGAAAAGACGCGATACACGTTCCTTCTTTCCCGAACGGCTGTTGTAGACATACGATCCTGCTACTACCTTACCCGAATATACTCGGATGAAAGTCAGTCGTCCCACATAAGGGTCGGTAGCAATCTTGAATGCCAGTGCAGCAGTCTTATCTTCCTCATCTGGCTTACGGTCTTCCTCCTCCTTGGTTGAAGGATTAGTACCAACCACGTTTGCAGTGTCGAGTGGTGAAGGCAGAAGTGCACATACATAGTCGAGCAGTGTCTGCACACCTTTGTTCTTGAATGAAGAACCGCAAAGCATTGGAGTCACCTCCATGTTCACTGTTGCCTTTCTGATAGCAGCAATGATTTCTTCTTCTGTAATAGTTGAAGGATCGTCAAAGTATTTCTCCATCAACTTATCATCAGCATTGGCAGCAGTCTCCAGCAGTTTGTCTCTCCATTCTTCTGCTTCGTCCTTAAGGTTTGCAGGAATTTCTTCAACCGAATAGTCAGCACCCATTGTCTCGTCATGCCAATAGATGGCTTTCATCTTCACGAGGTCAACTACTCCCTTGAAGCTTTCCTCTGCACCGATCGGTATAACAATTGGACATGGTGTTGCGCCCAACACTTCCTTCATCTGTCGTACCACTTCAAAGAAGTCGGCACCCGAGCGGTCCATCTTGTTCACATATCCTATACGTGGCACATTGTATTTATCAGCTTGTCTCCACACTGTTTCCGACTGTGGTTCTACACCACCGACAGCACAGTAAGCAGCCACAGCACCGTCGAGTACACGCAGCGAACGTTCAACTTCTGCAGTGAAGTCCACGTGTCCCGGAGTGTCGATGAGGTTGATTTTGTACTTGTTGTTGTTCCAGTTCCAGTATGTGGTTGTGGCAGCCGATGTAATAGTGATTCCGCGCTCCTGTTCCTGTTCCATCCAGTCCATGGTAGCAGCTCCGTCGTGCACTTCACCGATTTTATGAGTCAATCCGGTGTAGAACAGAATTCGCTCCGATGTTGTAGTCTTACCAGCATCGATGTGCGCCATGATACCGATGTTGCGCGTCAAATGCAAATCACGTTTAGCCATATTTATTACAATCCTTAATCTTAATACCTATTAATACTTATATCATTCGTTCGTGACTGCATCATATTAGAATCGGAAGTGTGCGAATGCACGGTTAGCCTCAGCCATTCTGTGCATGTCTTCCTTACGTTTGAAAGCGCCACCTTGTTCGTTAAAAGCATCCATGATTTCAGATGAGAGCTTCTCAGCCATATTCTTTCCCGAACGCTTACGAGCGAAAGAAATCATGTTCTTCATCGAAATAGCCTCCTTACGGTCTGGGCGTATTTCTGTTGGTACCTGGAATGTAGCACCACCAATACGACGAGACTTCACCTCCACTTGTGGGGTGATGTTGTCAAGTGCTTTCTTCCAAATTTCGAGAGGAGCCTTATCAGCATCCTTCATTTTCTTTTCAACGATAGACAGTGCATTGTAGAATATTGAGTAAGCAACACTCTTCTTGCCGTCATACATCAGGTGATTCACGAATTTTGTCACCTTCACGTCACCATAAACGGGATCCGGCAGGATCACACGCTTCTTTGGTTTAGCTTTTCTCATTGTCTTTGTTTGTTTGGGTTTTTAGTCTGAGGTTGCATTGTGTGTGACTTCAATGTTCACTCTCGAACATTTACTCAAGGCCATCCTTAGCGATCCGTCAAACCAAACAGTTAATAAATTGCTATTGTCTTTACCTTTACTTCTTTGCCTTTGGTCTCTTAGCGCCATATTTAGAACGGCGTTGAGTGCGGCTTTCCACACCTGCGGTATCCAGTGCACCGCGGATGATGTGATAACGAACACCTGGCAGGTCCTTTACACGACCTCCACGTACGAGCACGATTGAGTGCTCCTGCAAGTTGTGACCTTCTCCTGGAATGTAGGAGTTAACTTCTTTCTTGTTTGTCAAGCGTACACGCGCTACTTTGCGCATAGCTGAATTAGGCTTCTTAGGTGTAGTGGTGTAGACACGCACACAGACGCCACGACGCTGTGGACAAGAGTCCAGAGCGGGCGACTTGCTCTTGTCGACCATCACCTTTCTACCTTTTCTAACTAACTGTTGAATTGTAGGCATTTTGTTTTTTATTTTTTATATTTTAGTATTATTAATTTACATTCAATTCGCTCTTCTTTCACCCGTCGGGGCGCATGCTTTCCGTGCTCATGATTGGGCACAATCCGAGCATAAAAGGCCAAAAAGCGGTGCAAAGTTAGTAAAAAACTTTGAAACAGCCACTTCTGTTCGTGTTTTTTTTCACTAACAATGCGATTTTTTATGGTTTTACCCCCATTTTTAAGTTTATTTAACCGTTTTAAGGAGTCATAATGTTATTTATCACGCCAAAGTGCCCTTGCCTCACATTGCTTGAAAATGCGGGGTCAATGGCACATCTGAAGTGACAAGTCGGAAGGTCGGTCGAGTGTTATGCCTCGCCAGTTCCGAAGGGTGCAATAGTACGTCCCTTTGCCTCGGGTTGGTGCAGGTCGATAGTGCCAAATTGGCTTTCATATCCGCGCACTCTTTCTTGCAGTGCAAAGAGCAGGCGCTTGGCGTGTTCGGGGGTCATAATGATACGCGAACGCACGTCGGCTTTTGGCATTCCCGGCAGTATCGACACAAAGTCGAGCACAAACTCGGTCGGGGTATTGGCCACTACGGCCAGGTTGGAATACACACCTGTCGCCACTTCTGGCTTCAGTTCTATTTGCAGTTGTTTTGGGTTTTGGTTTTCGTTTGCCATATTGATGTTTGTTTAGTATTCGGTCTCACACGCGCGCACGTATATATATAAAGGTGTATGCGCGCGATATTTTGGTCTTTACTTATCGGTTCCAACGTGCAGTTCCTTCTTGTTTCCGTTCACTTCGATCGAGGCATCCATATCGACCGACACATCGAATAGCGGTGTTTTCTTACCTTTACGGAATTGTTCGATACCGTTTTTCAGGAACTTGACGTAATGTTCCACGTTGTCGTCGAATGCATAGCTTTCCGACAGCGGCTGGCCCTCGTGGTCTATCAACACATAGAATGGTTGTGCGTTGGCTCCGAACTTATGGCTTTGCAGGTAGCTCCATTTGTCGCCCACGGTGCGCAGCTTGTGTTCCTGGCCGTTGTCGTTCACTATTATTGGTTCTGGCAGCGGTGTCTTGTCGTCGACAAACAGCTGTATGAGCACATAGTCATCGGTCATGATGCGTGCCACCTGCGGGTCGGTCCACACGGCTGCTTCCATCTTGCGGCAGTTCACACAGCCAAATCCGGTGAAGTCTATCAGCACTGGTTTGTTGGTGGTCTTCGCAATCTGCATTCCCATATCATAGTCGTTCGACTTGGCGTGCACCTCTGTTGGTTGCAGGTTGAAGTCCTGGGTGGTCATTGGTGGAGCGAAGGCACTGACGGCTTTCAGCGGAGCGCCCCACAATCCTGGAATCATGTAGATGGCGAATGCCAACGATATGAGCGACAGGAAGTAGCGTGTCACGCCTATGTTTTTCTCGTCGGGGTCGTCGTGTGGGAACTTTATCCATCCCAGCAGGTAGAAGCTGAGTGTCAGTGCCAGTCCTATCCACAATGCGAGGAAGGTCTCACGGTCGAGTATGTGCCATCCGTATGCCAGGTCGGCAACCGACAGGAATTTCAGTGCGAATGCCAGTTCGATGAATCCCAGCACCACCTTCACGGTGTTCATCCATCCGCCGCTCTTGGGCATCGACTTGAGCCAGCTTGGGAAGATGGCAAATATGGTGAACGGCAGTGCCAGTGCTATCGCGAAGCCAAGCATACCTATTGCAGGCGAGAGGATGTCGCCGCTGGTCGATACCTCCACGAGCAGGAACCCGATGATAGGTCCGGTACACGAGAAGCTCACGAGTGTCAGGGTGAATGCCATGAGGAATATGCCGATCAGTCCGCCGGTCTTCTCTGCCTTGCTATCCACGGCAGTGCTCCACGATGCAGGCAGTTGCAGTTCGAATGCTCCGAAGAAGGAGATGGCGAACACCACGAGCATGAGGAAGAAGAAGATGTTGAACACGGCATGGGTCGATAGTGCGTTAAGTGCGTTGGCTCCGAAGAGTCCAGTCACAATCAGTCCGAGTGCCAGATATATCACCACTATCGATATGCCGTAGATAATTGCGTCCTTTAT
Organism: uncultured Prevotellaceae bacterium; assembly: GCA_947166155.1. Lineage (GTDB taxonomy): Bacteria > Bacteroidota > Bacteroidia > Bacteroidales > Bacteroidaceae > Colivivens. The sequence goes on from CAMVDC010000014.1 coordinate 11,203, forward strand.
TCCCTTCTTTCTGTCGCCCGAGCGTTTGAGGAAGAAGCTCACGGTCATCGGGATAATTGGCCACACACATGGGGTGACGAGTGCCACAAGTCCGCCGAGGAGTCCGAGCAGGAATATCTGCCATAGCGAGCTGTTGGTAGTGGTTTTTTCTTCGTAGGCTTTCAGTTGGTCGATGACTGGTGCCCAGAGGTCGGTGGTCAAAGCGGCGGAACCGCTTTGCACTGACGGCGCAGATACGCTGTCGGCAGCAGCCTCCAGGCTGTCAGAGGGCTCCGAGGTTTCTGCCTTCTCTGTGGCCTCTGCCTTCTCTGTGTTCTCTGTCTTCTCTGTGCTCTCTGTGCTACCCTTGGCATCACCGTCGAACGAGAATTCCACCTTGGTGGGCGGGGTGCAGCTCTGGTCGTTGCAGGCACCATATTCCAGATATCCGTCGACATGGTATGGACCGCCGTCGAGCATGAGTTTCTGCACGAATGTAGCCGACTTCTCAAAGTAATACACATCGGCTTCAAACATTTCCTCATACACCTTCTTGGCTGTTCCCTTGGGCGTTAGGACTCCGCTGGTGGCGGCTCCGCTTATGGTTTCAAACGTAATGGTGGTCGGTGTGGGGCCGTATTCCACTACGTTGGTCGAATACATGTGCCATCCGGCATCGATGGTTGCGTTGAAGACCAATTCTGCCTCGTTGGCCGAGATTTCCTTCAGCTGCGATGTCACCTTCACGGGCGATGCCATTTGCGCCATGACTTGTGTCACGACCAGCATCAAGGCAGAAAATACAAATATCTTAGCTTTCATTTCCTCAAAATGTGGTAATTTGGATGCAAAGTTACGAATTATTCTTTTAACGGCAACATAGTTGCGTTATTTATTGCATGCCGACTCTCACCTTTGCCGCAAAATATGGCGTTATTGTCGGGTTGAAAATACAACATCCGCACACCACGGTCGGTTGTGTGGTGTGCGGACGAAGTTGTAGAGTCGAACCACGAGTGTGTGTCGGTTCATGTGTGCTGTGTGTCAGGCTACCAGTGCTATGCACGAGCTGGTGGCAAGTGCCGAGCCTATGCCTGTGAGGACTGCTATGATAAGCTTAATCCAAAAGTTGATGTTCTGTTTCTTCTCGTCGTTCATAGTCTCATTTACCATTTACGGATTTACCATTTACTATTTGTATTTATTTGTTCATTTTCTATTTTTCCATTTCCATCCGGATGGAGTCCCCCTCCTTGGGAGGGGTTAGGGGAGGTTTATTTCCTTCCGGATAGCACTCCCTCCCCCTCTCCCCTGGGGGAGTGCGAGGGGGAGAAGAACCGATTTGTCCCCCCTCAGTCCCCCGCAGGGGGATGACGGGGGAGGGCTGGGGAGAGGGTCTGTCCTCCCCCCCTGGGGGGGATAAGAGGGGGCCTTTTCTATTCACCGCCTGCCTGGTTTCCGCCGGTGCCGTCGTTGTTGCCGGTTCCTGATGTGTTGCCGCTCTTGGGTTCTGCCAGAGTCATGCTGCCCTGTCCCGACTTCTCAGCTTGCATCAGGAGTGCTTGGTTTTTTCGTTTTGGCACGTTGACGAACTCGGTGTCGCTCTTGAAGTCCTTGGTACGGTGTCCCGCCATCCATCGCAGTGTGAGCTGACGTATGTCGCTGGCTGTCACGTCTTCGGCACTGGTCTGGCTCACGGTCTTGATTTTGGGTACGAATGCTCCGAGGTCGCCCAGTCGCACCTTGTAGCCTTGTGCGGCTTTCTCCTTGATACACTTGATGAACTGTACGAGCACTGCGTAGATGTCGCCTTCGTTGTACTTCGAGTCGTGGTCGCTCATGTGTTGTGCCATCTCGGGGAGTGAGAGTGTACCTGTGAGCTGAAGTGTTGGGTGGTAGAGCACGTTGCCTGCGTTCTTACCTACGGTGGCCTTGCCGCCGCTTACTGAATAGTTGATTTTGTTTGCCATAGTTGTTTTGAGTTTTTGAGTTTTTTTGGTTTTGTGAAGTGTGGATCCAAGTTTCACGCTGCAAAGGTACGTCAAGTTTTCCACGCCGCAATAAAAACGCCTGTTTTGGGGAAGTTCGCAAAGGGAATAAATGGTCAAAATCGCGGTCAGGGGTATGTGTGAGCATGAAATATTTTTTGGGGGCATCGGCAGCGGTGTAGTTGCATAGATATCCGTCATAAGGCTCATGCAATTATCAATGCCATTTAGCAAACTGGCACCGGTGGAGAGATAATTAGCTCCTCATCATCACTTTTTCGTCAAATCATATCGCTTATTATTAATAAATGTGTACCTTTGCAACGTCGGAAGCAGGAAAGCGTTCCTGCTCCATTTAGCACGTTATCATTTTACCCAATTATAAACAAACTAAACTAAACTAAACAAATGAAACAAAAATTACTTAAACTAATGTGCTTGTTGTGCGTAAGCGTAATAAGTGCGAGTGCGTGGGCAGAAACCAGTACGGTAACCGCAAGTAAAGTTGCATCAGCCAGCGCATCATGGACAGGTTCCGCATCAGAAACATGGGCTGTAAGTGTTAATGGTGGTGCTACAAATCAGAATGTGACAAATTCGTATGCCCAGGTAGGCACAAAAAACAGTCCATCTACCTCTATTACATTTTCTACATCTGGTATTTCTGGTACAATTACTTCTATTGTCGTAGATTGTGCTTCTTATGAAGGAAAAGCCACAATAAGTGCGACTGTTGGAGGAGCAGCATTTGGCACACAAAGTCAATCAATACCATCATGGTCTAGTAATAGTGGTGGTGAAGTAACATTTACAGGAAATGCATCAGGTGAAATTGTTATAACTATGACTAACGGATCGGGTGGACGAGCAATGTATATAAAAAGTATAGTAGTTACCTATACTCCTTCATCAGCTGTTGAAAATAATAGACAATACATCACACTTTGGAGTGAAGATTTCTCAAGCTATTCATCTGGAAATGTGCCAAATGGCGGAGAGTTTAGTTATTCTGTATCAAATGGAACTGGAAGTGGTACTACTAAAATATATGATCAAAATACTGCTGGTGGCACATCACCAGAACTTCTTGTTGCTAAAACTAATGGTAGTTTCACTGCGACCATTACAGACTTTAAGTCGTGCACAGGAGAATTTCTACTTAACTTTGTAACAAATAAAGGTTTAACAGTTATTATTACTGCCGACGGAGATACAATTGAGACAACAGGTAATGTTAAATCTGATAGAACAAAAACCACATTGTCATTTACACTGCCACAGGGAACTAAAGTACTTGTTATCGAGTTTAAAATGACAACAAATGACAATGCTCGTCTTGACAACATTGTTCTGAAAGGAAATACCTACACCCGCACCGTAACTTCAGGCAACTGGGGTACCATCTGCCTTCCATACGATGCAACCGTTGCAGGTGCTAAGCTCTACACCATCGTAGGTAAGGAGATTACTGGTAGCGAAGTGACTGCCATCTTGCTTGACGAAGTTGCAAGCATAGAAGCTGGTAAGCCTTATATCTTCAAGGCAACAGCCGACAATGTGGTTGCTACCTACACCGGAACTACCTACACAGCCGCAGGTGCTGTGAACGGACTTTACGGTACATACAGCGCAATCGCTGCAGGCAAATGGGACACCTACGTTTCTGGCGACCTCTACCTTATGACAACAAGCAATGTGCAGGCAGCCGATAAAACGACAAGTTCACTGGCAGCCAACCGTGCTTATATCGTTTTGGACGATGTTAATAATATAGGCTCTCCTGTCAAGGGTGTACGCCTCGGATTCGACGGCACAGAGACTCCAACAGGCATTAAGAACCTCACCCCAGCCCTCTCCGAAGGCGAGGGAGTTATTTACAACCTCAACGGCCAGCGTGTGAACAGCCTGCAAAAGGGCATCAATATCGTTGGCGGCAAGAAGGTGCTGGTTAAATGATTCTCACGAAGTGAATAGTGAAAAGTGAAAAATCTGAGTAACTATTCACTCCTGGGAAATAAAGTGCACCGGCACTTTCAAGATACACTCCGCCGCTGCGCTCTGTCGGTATGACACGCAGGGAAGTGGTAAGACCCAAAAACAGGGCACTGCCTAATTGAAGGGCTTTCCTATTTGTCATTCCGACGAAACAAAGTGAAGGAGAGAATCTGGAAGGCGCGGAGCACCTTAAATAAACAAATTATAATGAAACAATTAAAATAAAACAATTATGTTGAAACAATATATCAAACCAACAACCGATGTGCAAAACATCGAAGTAAATGCCTACATGCAGGCTGGATCACCACTCGAGAAGACAAACGAAAAAGTAGGTGACAAACAACAGATGACCAAGGAGCGCGACGTGTGGTCCGACGGCTACTGGGACTAAGCATTACCTTTTTATTCCCCCACCGACCCGATTGTATGTATGGGTCTGTGGGGGATTATTGCATACATACTATAAAATAACACCTATGAAAAGCAAGGACTTTCTTGTGTTGTGCCGCCTGGTGACTACGAGCGGTGCAAAAATCAGAGTGTACGACAACTCAGTGCATGCCGGCACGGCTACCGACGCCGGCGATGTGGAATATAGTTACGAGGATGCGATGGCGCTGTTGCAGACCGACGGTGTGGAGTCGTTTACCACGATGGTGAGGGGCGACTGCATGGAGGATGCCGGCATCATGGATGGCGACATGGTGGTGTTTGAGACCCGCCTCGAACCCCAGAACGGTAGCATAGTGGCTGCATCGATCGACGGCGAGTTGCTGCTGAGGTATTTCTACCGCGACGAGCGACAGAAGGATGTGGTGTGGCTGGTGCCGTCGAACGGACGGAAGAACTACAGTCCCCGGCGCATCGACGCGTCGACACAGTGTCGGCTGGTAGGAGTGGTGGTGTCGTGTATCAAGAACTTCCGTCGTCGCGAGTTTGGCTGCGTGTCGCGCCTGCGCAGCAGTGTCGATGCCTGCAGGCTCACACGGTATGACAGCGATGCCTCGTGTGTCGAGGGTCCCCGGTTCGTTACCTGTGTGGTCGACCCCGACCGCAGCCGCGAACTGATAAAGCGCCTCCACACCCTGATCGACGGTCGCCGTGGCAAGGACGTGGCCATGGTGGTGAGGGCTGCGATGAAGGAGGGGCTGATTTCGCGTCCCACCTACAGCCAGATGGTCGAGGAGTTTGGCGATATAGGCAATCGGTCGGGCTTTCACCGATACCTTGGCTACGACTATTTCGACTCGGAGTTGCAACCCCTCTGCAGGGCATTGCAGGAGGGGGTGTCGGAGAGTGCGCACTCGCAGGCCTGAGAGTGCGCGCTCGCAGGCCCGAGAGTGCGCACTCGCGACCCCGAAAGTGCGCACTCGCAAATAGGCGCGAAACCAGGGGTGGAATGAAATGAGGAAAAACGGGTGACGAAGCGCATCGACACCCGGGCACGGAACATGGTAGACGTCGGCTGATGTCTACCATTTTTATTTGGCAGGCATCACTACTCTGCGTAACTTTGCACCCGGAAAGCGACAGGGGGTGCACACCCGGTCATCGGTCTTTCCGACCCGCATCAATAGTGGGCGGGCCTACACCTTATTAATAATATATAAAGATGGAAAGATACATAACCATAGTAAGAGACACGCTGCTGGCCGAATCGACCAGCGGCCGATTCTTCACCGACGACGGAGCAGTGAGGGGTTTCACCCTCGAACCCCATGCCATCGACTGGGCTACAGAAAAGAAAGTGAGAGGCCACACGGCCATACCCTGCGGGCGATATCGGGTGTCGCTCTACAATTCGCCAAGCCAGAAGGAGGAGGTGGCACTGCTGGCCGATGTGCCCCACTTCTCGATGGTCGAGATTCATGTGGGCAACTTCCCCAAGGACACGAGAGGCTGCATCCTGGTGGGCAGCGAGCGCACGATACACGAGAAACTGGGACAGGTGCATGTGTTTTGGTCGCGCAAGGTGTTTTGCGAACTCATGATATGGATACGCAAGCGGATAAAGAATGAGGACGAAGTGTGGGTGGTGGTGACGTAGTGAAGGCGGGTGTGTGGGAAAGAGGCAGGAGGGGCTATTGTAGAAAACATTCAAACAGGGTCATTTTACATCGGTTTGCCGGATTTCCCGTACGCCGACCGCTAATTTCACTTTCCCACACACCTTTTTTTCCATTAATTATCACCCGTTTCAATTATATTCACTACCTTTGCAGCGATGATACAGAAGATACGCCGCTGGTTGCTACGCCTGCAGTGGCACCAGCAACACTATGAGCCACACATCGAGAAGAGCTTAGACGAGCATAAATGCCCCTACTGCAAGGAAGTGTATGTAGGCAACCTGTGTCCGCAATGTGGGTTGAAGGAGGGTCGCGATCGCCTCACCGCCAAGACCGTCGGCCTGAACCTGATGGACCTGTGGGGCCTTGGCAACCGCAATGCCTTCGTGACGATGTGGCACCTGTTGTGGCGTCCCGGGTATATGATTGCCGACTACCTGCGTGGCAAGAGCCAGGCCTACTTCCCGCCCATCGCCCTGCTGGTGGCACTATGTCTGATCTTCACGCTGTTGGTGAACGGGCTGGGCATCGATTTCGATAACAGCCAGAACATAGGAGAGGCCATACGAACCCAAATGGCCCAAAGTCAGGCCCAAAGTCAGGCCCAAAGCATTCCAGATACACCCACCGACAAGATATTGGAAGAAGCGATGGAAGCCCAAGTGAAGTCGCTGGCCGACATCTTGGAGAAAATGCAGGCATGGAGCAACTCCCACCTGGAACAGTCGCTGCTGATTTACAACGTGCTGTTCATCCTCATCACCAGCTGGGTGTTCCGCCGTTCGCCACGCCTGGGGCGCCTGACACTCATCGAAAACTTCTATGTGCAGATGTTCATCGACTGCCAGATGATGCTCATTGCCATCCCCTACACGCTCCTGACACAATCCGTCGCCAGAACGGAAATCTACCCCTACTTCATACCATCGGCCCTGGCACTCGTCATACTGATATACGACTTCTACCAGCTCTGTGGCTTTGGCCTGTGGCGCACAGTGTGGAAGGTGTTGCTCATGACCGTGGTTTACTCATTAGCCACGGGAGCCATCACTTTCATCATCGTTTTAATCTACGTAATCGTGCCACCGATTATCGAGCTGATAAAGGCCGACCCACCCGTCTAACCCCTCAAAAGAGAGATAACTCATGGTTTTATCCAGGAAATTGTTACAATATCGTAACATAAAATATTTCGTCGAGTCGTGGATTGATAGTAACTTTGCGGCTGAATATCGGATGCAAAGTTACATTTATCCTGTTTCCGGACACCCTCTGGAAACAGAGATTCGACATTACTACCAACCACTATATATGTATCACAATGGGAAATGACCAAGACTATTTGAAGGCGGCCCTGCAGTTGTTGGGGTCGCTGGGATTGCTGATTTACGGTATGCGCATGATGAGCGAAAGCCTGCAGAAACTGGCAGGTCCGAGCCTTCGCCATGTGCTGGCACGCATGACTACCAACCGAGTGACAGGCATGCTGACCGGAGTGGTGGTTACCGCCGCCGTACAGTCGTCGACCGCCACCACGGTAATGACCGTATCGTTTGTGAATGCAGGCCTGCTCACCCTGGCACAAGCCATATCGATAATCATGGGTGCCAACATAGGCACCACGCTCACAGCCTGGATCATGTCGGCAGGTTTTTCGTTCAACGTGACCGACATCGTCTTTCCAGTCTTCGTCATAGCCCTGATACTGATTTACAGGAAACGACACCGCACCATGGGTGATTTCCTGTTTGGTATCGCAATACTGTTTCTCGGACTTGGCACCCTGAGGCAAACCGGCATGGACATGCACCTGGGCGAAAACCCGGCCGTGCTCAACTTCTTCGCCTCGTTCGACCCCAACAGCTTCAGCACCACCCTGCTCTTCCTGCTCATGGGTGGAGTGCTGACCATGTGTGTGCAGTCGTCGGCAGCCGTGATGGCCATCACGATGATACTATGCTCGAGCGGAGCACTGCCCATATACCAAGGCATAGCACTGGTGATGGGCGAAAACATAGGCACCACCGTCACATCCAACGTGGCAGCACTCTCGGCATCGACCGAGGCACGCCGGGCAGCCTTTGCACACATGTTTTTCAACATCTTCGGTGTGTGCTGGATGCTCATCGTGTTCCATCCATTCGTCGATGCCGTGTGCAACCTGGTGGGTGGAGGCGTAGAAAAGCTGAGCGTGGTGCTCGCCACATTCCACACATGCTTCAACCTGGCCAACACATTCATACTGATATGGTTTGTGCCACAGATTGAGCGCATCGTATGCTTCGTGATACGCCCGAAAGAACAAGCCCAAGGCGACGGACAACGCATGCAATACATACAGAGCGGCCTGATGCAGACACCCGAAATAGCAGTGCTGCAAGCACAGAAGGAGACAGGAGCATTCGGCAAGCGCGTGCAGAAAATGTTTGGCATGGTGGTGCAGCTGCTCAAAGTATCGGACGAACGCACATTTGCCGAGCTATTCAAGCAAATAGAACAAGAAGAAGAATTAACCGACAAGACCGAGATAGAAATAGCCAACTACCTGCAAGAAGTGGGCGAAAACCGCCTGAGCGACGAAACCAAAGAGAAGGTGCGCCGCATGATGCGCGAGATCGACGAGCTGGAATCCATAGGCGATGCCTGCTTCAAACTGGCACGCACCATCGAGCACCGCATGCGCGACAAAATGGAGTTTGGCTCAGAACTGACATCCAAGATTAAAGAGATGATGGCCCTCGCCGACAAGGCCCTGACCCAGATGAACATAGTGATGGAAGGACAGGCCGAAAACGTGAGCATGGAGCCAACGCTGAAGATAGAGAACGACATCAACATGATGCGTCAACGACTGAAAGACGAAAACATCACTGCCGTGAACAACCACATATACAATTACGCCGTAGGAACACTGTTTACCGACATGGTCAACGACCTGGAAAAACTGGGCGACTACGTGGTAAATGTAGTCGAAGCAAGGATTGGACAATAAAACGATGGCCATTTCGAAATAATTACCTATCTTTGCAAACGAAATGGAACAGAAACGAATATTGATAGTCGACGACGAACACGACTTGTGCGACATACTGACGTACAACCTTCGCGCCAATGGCTACACCACCCTTTCGGCATATTCGGCCGAAGAAGCTCAGAAAACCGACATCGCCAACTGCGACCTGCTGCTGCTCGACATCATGCTGCCAGGCATGTCGGGCTTCGACTTTGCCAAACAACTGAAAGCCGATCCGCTCACGGCACAAATACCCATCATATTCCTCACAGCCAAAGACACCGAAGACGACACCCTCACCGGATTCGGCATCGGAGCAGACGACTACATATCCAAACCCTTTTCGGTGCGCGAAGTGATTGCCCGGGTAAAGGCAGTACTGAAACGCAGCACACGAACAGAGGAAGACCCCGACAACTGCATAAAATATGAAGGACTGGAAATCGACACCAGCACCAAGACCGTAGTGGTGGACGGCAAGAAAGCCGACCTGACACACACGGAATACGGACTGCTGTGCCTCATGCTCACCTATCACGACCAGATGTTCACCCGCAAGCAACTGCTCGAACAAGTGTGGCCACACGACGTGGTGGTGATCGAACGCACGGTGGATGTCAACATAGCCCGCCTGAGGAAAAAGATAGACCGATACGGAGCATGCCTGATATCGCGCACCCGATTCGGATACTGCTTTGCCACCACAGGCATCAACACAGAACGCGAGGAGGAAGAACCATGAAACACAAGCCAAGCGAAGGACACAAGATGTGGTTGAGCGTGATGGCCATATTCCTCGTATATGCTGCCGTGTTCATCTTGTTTGAAGACTACGACCGCAAATTCATACCATTCAAAGAAGCAAGCGACTGGCACCTGCTACTGTTTTCACTCATCGTGATGTGCGGACTGGCTTTCCTGCTATTCAGATATGCACGACACATGGACCAACGCATAAGTCGCGAACAAGCAGAAAAAGAAACACAGATGCGACGCGAACTGACGCAAAACATAGCACACGAACTGAAAACACCCGTGGCCAGCATACTGGGATACACCGAAACCATACTCGACAACCCCGACATGGCCAACGACACCCGACTGCAATTCATACAACGCACCCACTCGCAAGCCAAACTGCTTACAGCACTGCTGCACGACATATCGACCCTCAACAAGATGGACTATGCTCCGCAACTGATGAAGAAAGAGCAGGTGGACATAAAAGCACTCGTCGACGACATAGCACAGGAAACAGCCCTCAACATGAAGCGGCGACACATGACCCTGCGCAACAACCTGCCACAGCAACTTGAGATACACGGCAACCGGATGCTGCTCTACAGCATATTCCGCAACCTGACCGACAATGCCATCAACTATGCAGGCGAAAGCACCACCATCGACATCACAGCCAAGGAGCAACACAACGAATGGTTGTTCACATTCAAGGACAACGGCACAGGCATTCCCGAAGAACACCTGCCACGAATCTTCGAACGATTCTACCGCATCGACCAAGGCCGCAGTCGCGACATGGGCGGAACCGGCCTGGGACTGGCCATCGTGAAAAACGCCGTCACCCTGCACGGCGGAAGCATCACAGCCCGATGCCCACACGAAGGCGGACTGGTATTCCAGTTCACACTGAAAGGATAAAACCATTGATGCATAACACCCTTATAGCCTACCAAATGTTACAAAACCGGCATAAACGATTGCCAATTGACAGAAAAGTCGTAACTTTGCAGTCGATTTGAAGAATGGAATAACTTCACTTAAAACCAATGAGCGAAGCGATAACTCCATTTGAAGACAGAAGTAATAAAGACACAACATAAAACAAATCATGAAAGTACTGAAGTTTGGTGGAACATCCGTAGGTTCGCCAGAAAGCATACTCAACGTAAAAAAGATAGTAGAGGCTCAGACCGAGCCTGTGGTAGTGGTGGTGTCGGCCCTGGGCGGCATCACCGACAAACTGATTGCCACATCGCAACTGGCAGTGGCCGGCGATGCCAAATATCTCGATTCGTACTACGAGATGGTACTCCGCCACCACGACATGATTGAGAAGGTGATTGGCACCACAGCCACGAAGATTGCCCTGCTCAAGGAAATAGACAACCTGCTGGAAGACCTGAAAAGCATATATCAGGGTGTTTACCTCATACGCGACCTGTCGGAAAAGACACAAAACGCAATAGTGAGCTACGGCGAAAGAATGTCGAGCCGCATCTGTGCCACACTGATAAAGGATGCACGGTGGATTGACTCGCTCAGCATCATAAAGACCGAGAAGAAACAAGGCAAGAACCTGCTGGCCGACGAGCAGACCAACCAAAACGTGCGGCAGGCACTGAGCCAACCATTCAAGGTGGCAATCGCTGGCGGATTTATCTCGACCGACATACACACAGGCGAAATCACCAACCTGGGACGAGGCGGAAGCGACTACACTGCAAGCATCATTGCCGCAGCCATGGATGCCAAGGTGCTGGAGATATGGACCGACGTCGACGGATTCATGACTGCCGACCCACGAGTGATCAACACAGCATACACCATCGACCGACTGAGCTACATAGAAGCCATGGAGCTCTGCAACTTCGGTGCCAAGGTTGTTTACCCGCCGACAATATACCCCGTGTGTGTGAAGAACATACCGATTCTCATCAAAAACACCTTCCACCCCGAAGCCGTGGGTACAATCATTGAGCAAGGCGTACACGACGAGAAACGAGCCATCAAGGGTATCAGCTCAATCAACAACACGAGCCTCATCACCGTGTCGGGACTCTCGATGGTGGGAGTGATCGGCGTAAACCGACGCATCTTCACCACCCTGGCCGACAACCAAATCAGTGTGTTCATGGTGAGTCAGGCCTCGTCGGAGAACAGCACATCAATAGGTGTGAGAAACGAAGATGCCGAACTGGCATGCGAGGTACTCAACAACGAATTTGCCAAAGAGATAGAGATGGGAGCCATGTACCCCATGACCGTGGAGCGCAATCTGGCAACTGTGGCCATCGTAGGCGAAAACATGAAACACACGCCAGGCATAGCAGGAAAGTTGTTCGGGACACTGGGTAGGAACGGTATCAGCGTCATTGCATGTGCACAGGGAGCCAGCGAGACCAACATATCGTTCGTAGTGGAAAGCAAGTCGCTCAGGAAGTCGCTCAACGTCATTCACGACAGTTTCTTCCTTTCGGAATACCAAGTGCTCAACCTCTTCATCTGCGGAGTGGGAACCGTGGGCAGCAGCCTTATCGAACAGATAGCAAGCCAACGCGAGAAGCTGAAGAAGGAACGCAACCTGTTGCTCAATGTAGTGGGTATAGCCAGCAGCAAGAAAGCCATATTCAAGCGCGAAGGCATAGACCTCGCAAACTATCGTCAACAACTAAACGACAGCGAGGCAAGCGACGTAAAGCGACTGAGGGACGAAGTGATTGGCATGAATATCTTCAACTCGGTATTTGTAGATTGCACAGCCAGCCGCGAAGTGGCAGCACTCTACAACGACTTCTTCGAACACAACATATCGGTAGTAGCTGCCAACAAGATTGCTGCATCGTCAGACTACGCCAACTACTCAAAACTGAAACATACGGCCCGCAAGCGCGGCGTGAAGTTCCTGTTTGAGACCAACGTAGGAGCTGGACTGCCCGTCATCAACACCATAAACGACCTCATCAACAGCGGCGACAAGATACTGAAGATAGAAGCCGTGTTGAGCGGCACACTCAACTTCATATTCAACCGCATAAGTGCCGACATGCCTCTGAGCAAGACGGTACGCATGGCCAAAGATGAAGGATATTCAGAGCCCGACCCACGCATAGACCTCAGCGGAAAAGACGTGATTCGCAAACTCGTCATCCTGTCGCGCGAAGCAGGATACGAAGTAAACCAAGAAGATGTAGAGACTCATCTGTTCATACCACAATCGTTCTTCGACGGTTCGCTCAACGACTTCTGGGAGCAACTGCCAAACCTCGACCACGACTTCGAGCAACGACGATTGGCACTCGAGCAGCAAGGACGTCGCTGGCGATTTGTGGCACGCATGGAAGAAGGACACTGCTGCGTGGAACTCATGGAAGTAGATGCATCACATCCGTTCTACAACCTCGAAGGTTCGAACAATATCATACTCCTCACCACCGAACGCTACAACCAATACCCTATGCTCATTCAAGGCTACGGCGCCGGAGCCAGCGTCACAGCTGCAGGTGTGTTTGCCGACATCATGAGCATTGCGAACATATAAAAGGAGATGAAACATATCATAATACTTGGCGACGGAATGGCCGACTGGCCGGTTGAGAGTCTTGGAGGCAAGACTCTGCTGCAATATGCCGAGACTCCATATATGGACATGCTGGCACGGATGGGGCAGACAGGTATGCTGAAGACTGTGCCCGACGGATTCCATCCCGGGAGCGAAGTGGCAAACAGCAGCATACTTGGTTACGACCAACACGAAGTGTACGAGGGACGCGGACCACTCGAAGCTGCAAGCATCGGCGTGGAACTGGAGCCCGGCGACATGGCAATACGCTGCAACCTCATCTGCATCGAGGGCGACAAGATAAAGAACCACTCGTGTGGCAGACTCGAAACCGAAGAGGGCGACGTGCTCATCCGATACCTGCAAGAGCATCTTGGCAACGAACGCATACACTTCTACACAGGAGTGCAATACCGTCATCTGCTCGTAATAAAGGGCGGAAACAAAGACCTGATATGCACACCACCACACGATGTGCCAGGACAACCTTGGCGGCCACTGATGGTGAAAGCCGCAACACCCGATGCACAGCCGACTGCCGACCTCATCAACGACCTCATACTACGCTCGCAACAACTACTGGCAAACCATCCGCTCAACATACAGCGCATGGCTGAAGGTAAGGACCCCGCAAACTCTATATGGCCTTGGGCCGGTGGATACCGACCACACATGATACCACTCACCGAGCGTTTCCCACAGATAAAACGCGGATCAGTCATCACGGCTGTTGACCTCATTCGCGGAATCGGAACACTGGCAGGACTGCGTGTAATCGATGTTGAAGGTGCTACAGGACTCTACGACACCAACTACGAAGGCAAAGCACAGGCAGCTATCGACGCACTGCGCACCGACGACTTCGTGTATCTGCATATCGAAGCGAGCGATGAAGCCGGTCATGACGGCGACCTCGAGCTTAAGTTGCAAACCATCGAGAACCTCGACCGACGTGTGGTGGGACCGATATACGAGGCAGTGAAGGATTGGGATGAACCTGTATGCATAGCCGTACTGCCCGACCACCCTACTCCGATAGCCCATCGCACACATACCAACGAACCCATTCCTTTCCTCATATATGCTCCGGGCATCGAGCCCGACTGCGTACAGACTTTCGACGAAGTGGCATGTAAAGATGGGAAATACGGCTTACTACATAACGACGAATTCATAAAAACACTGATGAATATATGAACTATTACAGCACTAACGGCACGGCACCCATGGCCGACCTCAAGAAAGCAGTAGTGAAGGGTTTGGCCGAAGACCGCGGCCTCTATATGCCCGAACACATCAAGACACTCCCGCAGGCATTCTTCGACAACATACAAGACATGTCGTTCCGCGACATCGCATATAATGTGGCAGCTGCATTCTTCGGTGAAGACGTTGATGGCGATGCATTGCAAGACATTGTTTACGACACGCTTTCGTTCGACTGTCCGGTAGTAAAGGTAACTGATAACATCTATTCACTCGAACTTTTCCACGGACCGACACTTGCATTCAAGGATGTAGGAGCACGCTTCATGGCACGACTCTTGCAATACTTCCTGCGCCGCAGCGGAAACGACGAGCAGGTCAATGTGCTGGTAGCCACTTCGGGCGATACAGGCAGTGCCGTGGCTAATGGTTTCCTCGGAGTTGAGGGCATACATGTGTATGTGCTTTATCCTAAAGGCAAGGTGAGTCCGATACAGGAGTGCCAGTTCACGACGTTGGGACACAACATCACAGCCATCGAGGTCGATGGTGTGTTCGACGACTGTCAGGCACTGGTGAAGTCGGCTTTCATGGATGCAGAGCTCAACGAGCACATGCGCCTCACGTCGGCCAACAGCATCAACGTGGCACGATTCCTGCCGCAAGCCTTCTATTATTTCAATGCGTACGCCCAGCTCCGTCGTCAGGGAAAGGCCGACAGCATGGTGGTATGCGTGCCATCGGGCAACTTCGGCAACATCTGTGCAGGGCTGTTTGCCAAGCGTATGGGACTTCCGATAAAGCATTTCATCGCTGCCAACAACGCCAACGATGTGTTCTACCAATATCTTCAGACAGGCATTTATACCCCGCAACCATCGATTCAAACCATTGCAAATGCCATGGATGTGGGCGATCCGAGCAACTTTGCACGCATCTACGACCTCTACGGCAAGGACTGGAAGGCAATACGCACTGACATAAGCGGTGCCACATATACCGACGAGCAGATTGCCGACACGATGCGCCAAGTCTTTAAGACGACCGGATATGTATGCGACCCACACGGAGCTTGTGGATTCCGAGCTCTGTCGGAACGCCTGCGTGATGGCGAGACAGGTGTATTCCTCGAGACGGCACATCCGGCCAAGTTCAAGCAGACGGTTGACAACATACTCGGCAGCGACATCGAGATACCTGCGAAGCTTCAGGCTTTCATGAATGGCAAGAAGCAGAGCGTAGCCATGAGCAGTGACTTCAAGGCATTCAAGCAATTCCTCTTGAGTGAATAATATATTTTGAGTGAAGAGTAAAAGTGGATATTGACAGAAAGAGATTTCTTTTGAATAAACAGTAACGTGGATATTGACAGTAAAAAGTTACCGATGATACGCGCCGTCTTTTTTGATATCGACGGTACGCTCGTATCGTTCAACAGCCATAGCATCCCCGAGTCGACCATACAGGCCATACGACGGATACGTCAGAAGGGCGTCAAGGTGTTCATAGCCACCGGGCGCCCTTTGCCCTTTGTTGACAACCTGGGCAGTTTAGAGTATGATGGCATCATGACCGTGAACGGCGCAAATTGCCAGACGAGCGATGGAACCATCATACGCCACAACCCCGTGGAGCGCACCGACCTCGTACGACTCATCGACTTCTACCACACTCATCCCTTCCCCATCGCCTTTGCATCAAACGACGACACATTCGTCACCGGCTCGTCGGCCGAAGCCATCGAGATAATGCAATTGCTCAACCTCCAGCTTCCGCGCGTGGCACCTGTCGAGGCGTGCCTGGATATGGACGTGATGCAAATCATTGCGTTCTACAAGGAAAACGAACTGCCACGGCTCATGACCGAGGTTCTCACGGGATGCGACACCCAGCGTTGGCATCCATTCTTCACCGATATCATTCGCAAAGGCAACAACAAGGCTCATGGCATCGATGCCATCATCGGCCACTACGGCATCACGCTGGCTGAAACGATGGCTTTCGGCGACGGAGGCAACGACATCTCGATGCTTCAGCATGTGGGTCTCGGCGTGGCTATGGGCAACGCTCGCGCCGAAGTGAAAGCAGCGGCAAAATACGTGACGAACGATGTAGATCACGACGGAATCAGCCTTGCTTTAAGTAAATTTGTGCCTTAAGTGCAATTTTTCCAACCAAATGTTTGGTCAGTTCAAAAGAATGTTGTAACTTTGCACCCGCAAAACGGAATGGTGCCTTAGCTCAGTAGGTAGAGCATCGGACTGAAAATCCGTGTGTCCCCGGTTCGAATCCTGGAGGTACCACCAAGTGCTAACTCGCTGCATGTCGACACTGACGTGCAGCGATTTTTGTTTACTAACTATGAGAAAATTGCTCGCGAACGACGGGAAAAACGCTCAAATATTATGAGAAAAAAGCTCGCGAACAGCGGGAAAGACGCTCAATAACTATGAGAAAAATACTCGCGAACAGCGGGAAAGACGCTCAAAAACTATGAGGAAATCACTTACAGCACTGGCCTTTGGTACGTTTGCCCTTGGAATCACCGAGTTTGTGATGATGGGCATCCTGCCACAGATAGCGATGGATTTTGGTGTAAGCATCGCTCAAGCCGGTTATTTCATATCGATATATGCGCTCGGAGTGTGTGTGGGCGCGCCGCTCACGGCCGTTGTGTGCCGGCGCTGGCCGTTGAAACGCATACTCTGCATGCTGGTCAGCCTTATGCTCACGGCTGCTCTGTGTATGGCTTTGTGCCCTACTCCCGAAGCCGGACATAGCGGCATGAGCTGGCATTTCTGGCTTATGATGCTGTTCCGATTCATTGCAGGAATGCCCCACGGAGCCTTTTTCGGGGCCGGCAGCATCGTAGCCGACCGCCTGTCGAGGGCAGGCAAGTCGTCGTTTGCCGTGGCGATAATGAGTTCGGGTATGACGTTTGCCAACCTCATAGGCATCCCACTCGGCACATTGCTCACTTCGTTGCTATCGTGGCGACTGGTGTTTGGCTTTGCATGTCTGTGGGAAATATGTACCTTGATAGCCGTCATCCGCTGGATTCCACGCATGGAGCCGCTGCCCGACCACGGAATCCGCGGCGAGTTCCGGTTTCTGAAAACCCTCGCACCGTGGCTCATCATCCTGTCCACGATACTTGGCAACGGAGGTATCTTCTGCTGGTACAGCTACATAGCACCGACGCTGACGCAGCTGTCGGGCGTACCTGCCTCGTGGATGACGCTGGTGATGGTGCTGGCCGGTAGCGGCATGGTGGTGGGCAACCTGGTTGGCGGCAAGCTGGCCGACCGCGTAGGTCCGGGGCATGCAGGGCTCACGCTTGAGTGTATCATCTTCACCAGCTTGCTCCTCATCGCCTTGTTTGCCCACAACATGTGGCTGAGCCTCATGCTCATGTGGTTTGCTGCGGCAGGGCTCTTCTCGGTATCTGCCCCTCAGCAACTGCTTTTGCTGCGTTTCAGCCAGGGCGGCGAACTGATGGGCGGTGCTATGATTCAGCTCGCCTTCAACCTGGGAAATGCCATCGGGGCATATCTCGGCGGCCTGCCGATAGTGGAGACCGACCCTCAGACCTATCATCTTCCACCAGCCATCGGAGCCGTGATGGCAGCGATGGGCGTGGTGTGCTACGTCGCGTTTTGCCGTCGATATGAGCGGAGGAAGCGGTAAACGGTTGGACATACACATATATTTATATACGCGCGTGAAAGGATTGATGCTTTCGCGCGCGTATCGTTTTTTGAGGGAGAGCGCACAATCCCGTTGCGATGCACAGACCCCCGGCCGCGAGCAAACGTAATAAAAAAACTGCGAGTGCGCAGTAATTTACCTGCGAG
>CAMVDC010000015.1 GCA_947166155.1 uncultured Prevotellaceae bacterium
TATTCGAAAGTTCAAAAAAATGAATTACTGTTTCAAGTTGCAATTATTTATGATTCTATTGGCTATTCTGAATTATCAATGGAATATATTTGCCACCCATCCTATCACATACTTAATTGCAAACCTGACACTTATCGAAATCATACCATTTACACTTTAACGATGTACATATAACGATGTCTTATGCCACAAATACAGAAGAACCGAGTTCATCAGCAACATGATGATCAGCACCAGTATGTTCACCTTGATATTCTGCTCACGGAAACAGATAACGGCAAATGCGATGGCAGCGGTGCGACATACAGTACACATGAATGACATATAAGTACTTGAAAATTCAAACACAAACAGCGGCAACTCCAATACAATTGTACCAAGAAAAATGCTCCCAGCAATCATCCACTCATTCATGCCACTTCCCTTCAACTGGCGCAGCCATAGCCATGTTACACCAAAAAAGATTGCAGAATAAGAACACGAGGAGAAGTATATATCAAATACCCTACACCATGCCGAACCTACATAGCAGGCCAATGATGATAAGAAAATAATCCAAAACGTAAGATTATTGTTTTTAAGTTCCATAATCATCAAATATTTGCAAGTTACTGCTATTAGTTTGGTTCACACTGTCCATCACATGATTGCAATAACACCCAGCCACAGCCATCTTCCAAATAGCTACAATCATTTTCCACACACGTTTCGTCAGAAAAAAAACATGCATTCTGTAATAGGCCCGTTTTACAATCACAGGTGGGTTCTATAGAGTTTGAAATATAGCTTGCAGCATATGTATTCAGAGGCAGTTCAAGCTCCCCCAAGGTGTTCTTCACTTTATAACCTGTGGCGGCAATTGACAAAGCAACCAACTTGTCCCAACCATAATTCTCAATACCTTGTTGCATCCATTTGTAGAAGAAAATTTCTATTTCATCGTTTTCATCTTCCGTCAGCGTTTCTTTATAAAAGAATCCATGATGCACATTGATGAATTGCTCCACTTGTTCTATGTGCCGCAGTTCATCCTCACTCCATGGCAGTTGCTTCACCTCAGCCAACTTCTCTTGCCAGAAAATCACTTTCTGCTGAGGCGTGAATGCACGATATGTAGCGATGGCGTACCCACGGTTCAGACCCAGCCACTCTGCACGCGTCATCTGCTGAATTTCGTTCAGATTACTCTTGACCCATCTGTCAATCTCTTTGTCACAACTGTATGTCAGCTCGTCGGACGAGCACGACATCAACAACAGTGCCACAACGGCACAAACATTCATTAGTTTCATAACGGTTATTATTATATGAATTAATCTTTTATATCACACATCACACGCAGCAACAGCACGTCCGACCGGTTACACCAAACATATATGGCTTTCGATACATGTCCATGCTGGTTCGTCAGGTCGATGGTGCCACTCAGCTCAGCGCTATCACCTGCAAAGATGATATCGGGGTATTGCTCAACCACGACACAACCACAACTCACATCTGCACGGTTAATGCTCACAGCTTTGTCACTCCTGTTATACAACATGAAACCGAACCGACGTGTAGCTGAGCCATCTGTAGTCACAGTGCCCAGGTTCAAACGCTTCACCGGTGCATAAAGCACTGAGTTCACGCTGTCGGCAAGAACGGGCCTGTCATCCGATGGCGATCCACCACCCTGTTGCACACAGCCGGCAAGCAAAAGTGACATCATATATATAATTAATATTCTCATTTTACGTTGCAAAGATAATAATAATTTTAGACTTACTATTCTTCATTCTTTCAATTCTTCATTCTCAAACCATCTCCTCGCTTCGTTTCTCATCTCCTCCACTTCCACCGATGGCACTTTCACTTTCTTGCTGATTATCACCCGAGCCACCGAGTCGGCACGGAGCGTGTCACCCATCATGCCGTATGCCTCCATCATGCCTGCGAGGGGTGCGAAGCGGACGGGCACCATGTGGTGAGCCAGATTGTAGTGATGCAATGCCTGCCGTGGCTGCTCGTCGTGCCGCAGTATATCGCCCATGAGCAGTTCCATGTCGTAGGTGCGGCACAGGCGGGTCATATGTTCGTAGGTAGCGGCTGCCTCCCCGAACTGCCGTGCCTGATATTGGCAGAACATCATGGAATAGAGGAACCGCGTGTCGTGGCGGTAGTGGGGATATAGGCTGCGGTAGCCGTCGAGTGCCGATGCAGAGTGTCCGCGCCGCACCTCCCTGCCGAGCAGGTACCACTCGTGGTCGAGCCTTATCTCATTCACTGTATACGCCATACATGCCGTACTGGCGGCTGTCAGTACGACGGCTGCAGCTCTGCCTGTGCCACGGAGGATCACCCATCGGTGCAATATACGTGCATACACCAAAAGCAGGCAGAACCATGACAGTGGATAGAGATGTGGATAGCTGGTGAGGCAGAAAACTGCCAGAACGGTCAGCACCGGCTTCATGTCCCAAGTCGTTCGACTTTCGTCCCTTGTCCTTCTTCTTTCAAAATATATCGGTACGGCAATCACCAGCATGAGTATTATCGGGCCTGCCACTCCGAAGCACACCCACAGGTACATGAACTCGTTGAGCGGATGGCTGATGTAGTCGGCCAGCCATGCAGCACCGTCATCGGGGTGAGCCTTGAAGAAGGCTGCCTGATGCGGCATGTATTCACGCTCGAACCCGTGCCATCCATATCCCGTCAGCGGCTTTTGCTGTATCAGTTCCCATGTGCGTTCCAGGATGAAACGACGGCCGTCAGTCGATTCATTCTTCATATTCATGGCGAGAGACGATACAGCCAGCAATATCACACCGGCAACCGTCCATAGCAGCCACCGCCTGCGGATGACATGCGCCAACAGCATGCCCATCATCAATGCCACACACAGCATACCGGCTCGGCAGCCAGAGATGAAGACAGCACAGGCGGCAAGCAGAAGCACTGCGTATGCCACCCTTCGCAGCCATACAGGCCGCCTCTCCTCCACCGTCAGCGGCAGCGACAGGGCAGCCAGCAGACATATATTGAGTGCAAATCCGGTCGTGTTGTCGAACACCCCTCGCAGATACACCCAATGTATGTCGTACACACCGGGAATGAGCGCATCAGCCACCAGTGCATACACCATGTTATACATCAATACCAGCAATGCCGCCACTGGCAGGACATCAGTCCTTCCGGCAGCGGCATCAACCGTCTTATACCCTTGCCTTAAGTGCTTACATGCATACAGCAGCACTATGGTCAGCATGGCCAGTACAGAGGCGTACCACTTAGGGGCAAGTATACTGTCATATACCCTATATGCAGGAAACAAACTACAAGATACAAAAATAAATAGATACAATATTATTCTAAATATATGCATCATTAATTATTATAATTATTCTTCAATTGTTTGTTTATATACTTCACTCCCTTCTTCAGTTTCTTGTTGAAAACCTTGACGGTTTTATCGCCTGCCTCTCTCATGTCATACTCCAGATTACCGCCACAGAAGCTTAGCTTGACATATTCGCGTGAAGCTAAATCCTGAATATCAGGGATGACGTACGACAGTATGGTGCAGTAGTCGGTTTGCATCGAGAGTCGGTCGATAGGTATCCGCTCTGTGTTCATCCTCACAGGTCCGTCACCGATTGCGCCATTCAATTGCACTGAATCCCATTGCTTATTCTTGGCATAGCTCACACACGGGGTCTCGGGGTCGCACTTCAGTGATGTCAGATTACCTGCATTGTCCTGGAGTATAGCCAGTGGGAAGTACTGCATGTCGGGCACGTATGTGCCTTTGCTGTTGTAGAGAATCACGCGCAACTCATACTGGTTCTTTCCCTGAGTGTTCTCGTGCACGAGTTGCAGTGTAGGGGTTTCGTAGTTGCTGGGATTCCAGATGTGTCCCAAGTTGTAGCCGGAATCGAAATTACGTGTATACCATTCCCCAACTTCAGTTTGGATTGATTCGCCCACGCCATACACCTTCAGCGGGAGGTTCAGTGTCTGTGCGTACACTCCTGCAGCGAATACGAACAGGAATAATAAAAATAAACTTTTATTCATAACATTGTAATTATTTCTTATTCTGGGATGCTATCTTCATAAGTGTTTAAGCATCTTTCCATAACAGAACTCATCGTGTATTTATGAGTAACACTGTCGTTTCCTATAACAGGGTTATTATATTTGTACTGACGATTCAAGCCATCCCAATAAAACCTTGTGTAATAGAATTTATATGTCAGTACAAACTCATTTTGACGATTCCATCTGCATGTTGTTGTTAAATTATAGCAGTTTTGCAAAAATACATATGGATACTCCAAGGTAAAGTCATCTGTATTACATTCAATATTTGAAATCCATGTAACACAACGCAAGGAATCAGCACATAAGTTGCCTGTGTATCCATCACTCCATTCTACAGTAAAATGATTTGCAGTCCAGTCACCCATAATATTTTCATTTTCAAATGTGGCAATATTATGTGTTAAATATACCCCCATAAAATAATCGTCATTTTCCCCTGGTTCAATACTCAGGCTCATTTCCCCCTTAGCCAGTGTCTCCATCTCATAGTTACTCTCGAATTCGTCGTCGGCCGAGCAGGCAAACCAGATGCTGCCGCCTACCATTACTGCCGCTGCAAGGAGCAGTGCGTACATGCTGTTGGTGTTTTTGTTTGTTTTCATTTTGTTCTGATTTTAATTGTTAATTATCAATTGTTATCAATTATAAATTATTTAAGCCTACTCTCTTTAAGGTTTTCGTCATCTCCTTTATTATTTGTATTCAGAATTGCATCAGGTATCCTTCCTTGCTTTCGGGGTCCTGCACTATGAAGCCCAAAGGACGGAAGGTCTCATGATCATAGAACACCGTCCATTTCGGCACATAGACCTGCATGAGGTGGAACACAGGTCGGAACCGACCGAGCATCGACTCGTCAAATACGCGGTATTCGCCAGTCTTCTCGTTCAGTCCCCAAAGCACGGCATCCTGTGTGACCGGATGCCACTGCTGATGCTCGTCCCAGTAATAGGTCGTAATAGGACGTGTAAGTCTTTTCTCGTCCGCTTCACAGTTATATACTCGCTTGAACATGGCGGTATCGCCTGTGCAGTCGTAATAAAGTATCTGGTAGTTGTCGGGTACCGATGGTTTTATCGAATCCTCCACCTGAGGTCCCACGATGGTGAACGTACGTCCGAAGGTATACAGGCTGTCGCCACGCATCACCCCCAGACGGTACCACTGGCGTATGGTTGCATCGCGGAAGTAGGCGCTGTCGCCTGCTATGTATCCCTCGCGTATCGGCATCCACTGCCATCGGCTGAAACGGCAGATGAAGGCATGAGGAGATTGCACAGGCTCGTCGAGCGGTATTGCAACATCGTAGGTTGTGCTTACAAGTGATGTGATGTCCTGACGTGTCAGAGGTGTGTAGAACGACGGCATGACTGCCGTATCGTTACTCAGAAGAGCCAGACTCGGGTTCACATCATAGCTGTACATCCATGTGCGGTAGGTGGCCATCGTATCTTTCGGCTCACCCATCTCAATCAGCTCGTCATACACCGACAGTCTGCATGCACGGGGATTGCTGCCCATCTGTGGCAGCAGGATGGTTAAGTGTGATACTTCGTTGAAGCGCCAGAACAGCTCGATGGTGGCACATGGCACACCACAGGCACGCAGTGCCAGAGTGCCGTAGTGTGCAAGCGAGCCACATTCCAGATAATGGGTGCGCTGCATCTCGGGCAGCGACATGAAACTGTGGCGGTAGGCTCGTCCCATAGGAGGACTGTAGGCTACCTCTTCCTTCAGACGGCGCATGAGGTACAGTGCCACCTCACGTAGGGAAGTGGGGTCGGAAACCGAGTCGGCAATCGTCGTCTCATACTTCTGCTTGAAGTAAAGGCGCCAGTCGCTCAGTTCCTCGTCAAGGTTACGATACGGAAGTATAAAGCGGCAGAAGTCGTCGAAGGAAATGTTGCGGGCCCATGGACGGTGCCATGAGTCGAACGCAAGATCTATATTACTGCGGAGGAACGCCTCGCTTATCGTATCGCGGTCGTTTATGGCATTTTCCTCGATGAAATGGTAGCCGCTTGAACGCAGGTATTCAACCATCAGGGTGTCGGTGGCGAATTCATTATAGTCTATGTTTTCTGCCATTTCACCGATGGAATCGGCCCAATGACGCGACACACCACGATGGTAGTCGGAATAATCGCGCAGGAACTCGGCGGCACGCATCTTCAGCGTGTCGCCCTCGCTGCGGTAGTAATCGACCACACGATCAAAGGCCGTCTCCTCCTGCACCGCTGTGCAGGAGGGAAGGACGGCAAGAAAAACAATTACTATCAATGTACCTATGTGTTTGCAGTTCTCCAAATGTAGTCTACAGTTGTAATCTGTTTTATTCATATACTTTACTTTGCTGTTATAATATGTTTTCGGCTGCCCAAGAAACGTAATGGACCGAACTTTGCATGCCGAGGAATTATATTTTCGGCTGCAAAGTTCGGGATAAATTTTCGTTCCTGCAAGAGTTTGAGGTCTATTTCTGTTTTTCGTAAATAGCTGATAATTTGCATGAAAACTAAAATCGAGGTCTATTTCTTTGTCTGAGCTCAATGAATTTGACTCTTCTGAAAGCCATATTCGTCTTTCAGAGGTAAAGTCTACCAGCAGCAATACTCGTTTCACTTCCACTTCCACCGACGGCACTTTCACTTTATTACAGATTTTCATCCGTGCCGTACACTTTCGTTGGCTCGATGCCCGCGTTTTTCAGTTATTTCATCTACAATTCATCTTCCTTTATGCGTCCAGCCATATACAACTTTAATTTGCTTTGACTATATTTCACTTTATCCTCAGGTTTTATTCCTTCCTTTTTGAGTTGCCAATATGACTTAAGAAAGAAGTGACGCCCTACTCCGGTACCAAATTCAGCAAGACTGGGTTCACCATCATTTTCCCATATGCGGATTCTGGCTGCAAAGTCTTCATGAAGTAATTCTTTCTTCTTGTCGTAAGAAAAAGTAACCAGATAGTAACGCTGTCCCAGTCTTTTTCGTAACCCATCATTATTAGCATCCAACTCCCTATACGTCTTAGCACCAGAGATTTTTGGAGGCAATTCGGGACGATAGAAGTCTGGTCCATAGTTCAATACTATTTCAGTTGCAAGATTCAATAGATATTCGTTACGCTCCTGCTTGCTCAACAATCTTAAGTCTGTTTGTTGAGCTGATATCTCAATGCAAATAAAAAGAGATACAAAAATGATAAATGTTCGCATCATATAATTATTTGTTAGTTAGTTATTCATTCCTTCGTCTTTTTGGGCCACACCAATAAATTCTAATAACCTGTTTTGTTGCCGTTTTATTTAACTACAGGCAATAAGACAGCCGCATGTACCGGTTGTCGTAGTCTTCAACAAGTATCCCGTTTATGTAGTATAGCTGTCCATACATATCCATATTAACAAACATAGATATCAGTACTGCCAGCAGGGTGCCTATACAAGACTTATTGGTCAATTTTATGTGCTTCCAAATCGGAGTACTCATAAACCTATTATTTCTGTCCAAATGTATCAACGATAGTTATATTCTCTTTGTATGCCCTATATGGAATAATGTCATGTTCGGTAACTCCATCTTTGAGCCACTGACTATATGAACGCGTGAAGAACTGATTACCAATACCGCAGCCAAAGAATATCTGCATCGGTTCGCCATCCGAATCCCAGATATATACCTTTGCCGCATATTCTTTTTCCATATGCTCTTTTGTTGTATCGTATAAATACGTAACTGTATAATATTTGCGACCATTATGCCTAAGCCATTCTTCATGGTTTGCCGGACTGGTCTTGTATGTCTGTAGTCGTGAAATCTTTGGTTCCTTATACTCTCTTAAGTATTCAGGTCCAAAATTAGTGACAGCTTCACGAGCCTTTGTCAAGAGATATTGATTTCTCTCTGTCTTTTTCATCTTGCTTAAATCGAGATTTTGCGCAAGAGATGAAACACAACACAATGTTGCTATAATCAATAATAATATCTTCCTCATGATTTTTTAATTTATATTAGTTAAACTTCCTTCTGTATGGGCCAAAAAAACGAACTGATTTGCTTGAATAGGGAGCAATCCCACAGTATATATATGGCTGTCCAAAATCATATACTATACCAGGTAATCCATTGGCTTGAGCAAACCGTTCGTCTTTATTTGATGGTCCTGTTTCACGATATTTGCCAGGCACTGAACAATATTGCAAAGTTGGATGTGTATGAAAAAAAGCACATACTTCGTATGCATTAGTTGGTTGACTAAGAGGGACTGTGAAGACAGAATCCAAACAACTGGTATATATAGGCCCTGACACTACCTGTCCACAATATAGAGAATCACCAGAAAAGCTATAATAAATATAAAAAGCATATTCACGCCATCCCGAAGAAGAAGAATTTGATAATGACGTCTGCCAAACTTCATCCATCTTCGCTCTAACACAAGTGTTTTTATATATCTTATTTGCACTTGGATACGGATTATTACTATCTGGCTCAAGTGACAATTTCATTTCCCCTTTTGCCAGTGTCTCCATCTCATAGTTACTTTCGAATTCGTCATCTGCCGAGCAGGCAAAATAAGTCATGAGTCCATAGATTGCTGCAATCGC
The DNA here is from genome assembly GCA_947166155.1 of uncultured Prevotellaceae bacterium. Classification (GTDB taxonomy): domain Bacteria; phylum Bacteroidota; class Bacteroidia; order Bacteroidales; family Bacteroidaceae; genus Colivivens. Next base: position 8,699 of record CAMVDC010000015.1, read on the forward strand.
TGCACAGAGCAGCAGGAGCATCGGTGTCTTCTTTTTCTGTTTCATAGTCTTTGCCTTAAACGTTTATTTAATAAGTTTATTGTATGTGATATAAACTAAAACTCCATGAGGCATCCCTCTCCAGTCTTTTCGTCAGGTTTCAGGAATCCGAACGGGTTGCCAAGACCTTCGTCGTAGAACACAGTCCAACGTGGCGTATCTGGCGCATGAGGTAGTCGACTATCTGTCGGTGAGATGTACCTATGTGTTTGCAGTTCTCCAAATGTAGTCTCCAATTGTAATCTGACTTATGCATATACTTTACTTTGCTGTTATAATAGGTTTTCGGCTGCAAAATTAGGGATAAATTTTCATCTGTGCAAGAGTTTGAGGTCTATTTCCGCATTACACATACCAGAAAAGCATCAAATATCGGGCATGAGTTACAGCTTTTGTCACTTATTGTATTCGGAACAAAAATGCCGAATCGGTTACAAGAGTGGTTTCTCATAACCGATTCTAACGACAAAAGAAAGACGCATCGTAGCATGGGTGCTACGATGCGTCTTGTCTTGGTTTTGTGTGTTTAGATTGCTTCTTCCTTCACGATTGCAATCTTGCCTCTGTAGTATCCACATGCTGGGCATACTGTGTGATATACATAGAACTCGCCGCAGTTTGGACATACTGCCAATGTAGGAGCAACGGCTCCGTCGTGGGTACGGCGTTTGCGACCTCTGGTCTTCGATTGTCTTCTTTTCGGATGTGCCATAATTTATGTCTTTTCTTTATTTGTTTGTTTATTCGTCGGCAGCTGTGTCATCTTCCTCCTGCTCGTCGGCTGCAAGATGTGAACTGAGCACTTTGAGCATCTGCTCGTCACATTCTCCAGGCTCGTGAACCCTCTTTATGGGCAGGTTCAGCACGATGAACTCGTAGATGAACTGCGATATGTCGATATATCCGTCGGTTTCGGGTATGATGACTGTATCGCCTTCGTCGGAGTATTCATCGCCCAGCATCACAGCCAGTTCGTCGTCGGTGTCGATGGGAATTGTCACATCGGCGAGGCAGCGGTCGCACGGAACTGCTACAGTTCCTACCGAGTGTATGTGGATTACATACCTGCGAGTATGTGCACTGCCGCCCGTGTGCACCGTGGTGTGTATCTGCCCATGTTCGACGAGTCCGTCGATTGAGAGGAAGAAATCGTCATCGATGTCGTAGCTTGTGCTCCAACCGTCGATGGTGCTTGCCAACAGGTCTATTCTGTATTTATTATTCAGCACGGAGTGTGAAGCGCTTGAAGTCGGTTACGGTCAGTTCCTTGTCAACGCTCTGCAGATACTGAGCAACGCTCACCTTGCTGTCGTCGATGTAAGCCTGGTCGAGCAGACAAGACTCTTTGTAGAACTTAGCGAGCATACCCTGAGCGATGTTCTGAATCATCTGCTCTGGCAGGTTGGCGGCCTTTTCTTCAGCAACTTTAACCTTGATTTCGCGTGCCATCTGTGCCTGCTCGGGAGTGATCCATCCCTTAGCCATGTTCGACTCGATGTGGTCGTCGCTGTCAACATGTGCAGGGTTGATGCCGGCCTTCTTGATAGCAGCCTCAACAGCCTTGTTGATTTGATTCTGCTTTGCCTTCTCGATGTCAGCTGCCAGCTCTGCGTCCTTCACAGACTGAGGTACTGACTTCTCGTCGAGAGCTACAGGAGCCATAGCTGCTACCTGCATGGCGATGTTCTTTGCGATAGCCTCGTCGCATGGGCGGTTGAGGGCTACGAGTGTGCAGAGGAAGTTCTGGTTCATGTGGTTGTAAGCGCATACGTATTCGCCTTCAACTACGTTGTAACCGTCGAGTTCCATCTTCTCACCTGTAACGCCTGAACGCTCAACCACTGCGTCGGGAACAGGTGTTCCGTCGATGCTGAGAGCTTTTACCTCGTCAAGAGTCTTGCAGCGGTTAGCTACAGCGAGGTCGAGTATCTTTTGAGCCAGTGCCACGAAGTCGGCATTCTTAGCTACGAAGTCGGTTTCGCACTTGAGTGCAATCATCGCGGCGAAGTTGCCGTCAACCTTTGCAAGCACACAACCCTCGGCAGCTTCGCGGTCAGAGCGCTTTGCTGCTACGAGCTGTCCCTTCTTGCGAAGGATTTCCATTGCTGCCTCCATGTCGCCGTTAGCTTCTGTGAGTGCTTTCTTGCAATCCATAAGTCCGGCTTGTGTCTTCTGGCGGAGGGCATTGATATCTGCTAATGAAATAGCCATAATATATTCTGTTTGCGATGTTTGAATTTAATTAATATATAATGTGTGATATAGAAGAGCGAGTTGCGACTGCTTATTCAGCGCTCTCGGCAGGAGTTTCTTCTGCTGCTTCTGTTGCAGGAGCCTCTTCTGCTACTGGTGCTTCTTCAGCAGGTGCATCCTCAGCCTTCTTTGCCTTGCGTGCACGACGTGGCTTCTCTTCCTTTGCTTCAGCTGCCTCAGCTTGCTCGCCAGCGGCTTCCATGTCGATCTTCTCAACCTTGCGTTCTTCGAGTCCTTCGGCAATTGCATCGCAGCATGCGCCTACGATTACTTCGATTGACTTTGAAGCATCGTCGTTTGCTGGGATAACGAAGTCGATGTTGTCGGGGTTTGAGTTGGTATCTACGATTGCAAATACGGGGATTCCCAGACGGTTGGCCTCGTGAACAGCGATGTGCTCTTTCATCACGTCGACAACGAAGAGTGCTGATGGCAGACGTGTGAGGTCGGCAATTGAGCCGAGGTTCTTCTCGAGTTTCTCGCGCTTACGACGAATCTGGAGGTTTTCACGCTTCGAGAGTTTGTCGTATGTTCCGTCGGCAAGGAGTTTGTCGATGTTTGCCATCTTCTTCACAGCCTTACGGATTGTTGGGAAGTTGGTAAGCATACCGCCTGGCCAGCGCTCGATAACGTATGGCATTCCGACAGCCTGTGCCTTCTCGGCCACGACGTCCTTAGCCTGCTTCTTAGTAGCGACAAAGAGGATACGCTTGCCCGACTTTGCAATCTGCTTCAGTGCGTCGGCTGCTACGTCGATGCTGTCGACAGTCTTGTTGAGGTCGATGATGTGGATACCGTTACGCTCCATGAAGATATAGGGAGCCATTGCAGGATTCCATTTTCTCTTGAGGTGGCCGAAGTGGCAACCTGCTTCCAGTAGTTGTTCAAAGTTTGTTCTTGACATAGTTTGTTTCTTTGATTTGTTTTGTTTACTTTCTTTTTTAAGTTTTCTTGTAACCCAACTCTCGAGTAACCGGAAAATAATGAATAATGAATAATTAATAATGAATAGCGGATGTCAATCATCAATCATCAATCATCAATCAACTATCATCAATCCTGTCCGGGTCTTGGGAGTTTAGATGCTAAACAATTCTTTAAGCGTTGGTTTTCGTGACAGACAATCAGCACTACCCTGTCATGCCGCACGGCAAATAGTAAGTAGCAGATTGTCCGATCTCGAATCTGTTTTAACGCTTGCTGAACTGGAATCTGCGGCGTGCCTTTGGCTGACCTGGCTTCTTACGCTCGACGATACGAGAGTCGCGAGTGATGAATCCAGCAGCGCGGAGGGCCTTCTTGTCTTCGGCATTGATTTTTACGAGTGCGCGAGCGATTGCGAGACGCAGAGCCTGCGACTGACCTGTGAAGCCACCACCATAGAGGTTGACCTTGATGTCGTACTTCTCGGCTACATCGAGCAGCTGAAGTGGTTGTTTTACCACATACTGCACGAGTCCTGATGGGAAGTAGTCGTTGAGTTCACGCTTGTTGATGGTGATTTTGCCTGTACCCTCTGTGAGATATACGCGTGCCACTGCGGCCTTGCGGCGGCCAATTGCATTAATCATTTCCATATATCTTCCTTATTATTTCAGTGTGTTAATATCGATTGTTTTCGGACTCTGTGCCTGCTGCTTGTGCTCCGGACCCTCGTAGATGTAGAGGTTGTTGAGGAGCTGACGGCCGAGGTTACCCTTGGTGAGCATACCCTTTACGGCGTGGCGCACCATGCGCTCGTATCCGTGTGGACGCTTTGCCATGTCGGCAGGACTTGCCTTGTGCTGGCCACCGGGATAACCAGAGAATGTGATGTACTGCTTATCTGTCCACTTCTTTCCCGTGAACTTCACTTTGTTGGCATTTACGATGATTACGTTGTCGCCACAATCCTGGTTAGGAGTGAAGCATGGCTTATACTTGCCACGCAGAATCTTTGCTACCTTCGATGCGAGACGACCCATAGTCTGGTCTGTGGCATCTACTACGACCCACTGCTTGTCAGCCTGTTCGGGAGTGACGAATGGGGTCTTTCCTGTTAAAGTATTCATTTCTTACTTACGTTTTTGTTTGTTTCGATTTTACACATAAAAACACACTCCACTATCGTACACCACCTCGCAAAGGAGAGCGGCCACGATGGAGATGTAGTTTTTTCTCTGAGCGATTCACAGACCACACGTGTCGGCCAAAACAACGCGCTATCTACACGCTCACTTTGGGAGGATCATCTGCGCCTCCCTTGATAATAATCGGCGTGCAAAGGTACGAACTTTCTGTGAACCGACAAAACTTTTTTGCAACTTTTTGTGTATCTGAACGTATTTATAGCTTTTAGTCCAAATAAAAAGCGTCAATGTAATACATCGACATCAATCCCCATCTATAATATTGTAGTTCCCCTCATCGCCATGTTTTTTAAGTTGACGGTACTTTGATGGGCTTATTACATCCAAAACACCGTTGTGACCTCTCATTCCCCAAAGCTGGGTTGACTCCTTACCCTGGAGTATGCGAGTACACCCCCGGACACTATAATGAGTATCGCTGTAGTTACGACTCGCTGCATATTAAAAGTGCTGATTACTCCAACTTGAAGTCTGGGTCGAACCGTATGTATTGCGTCAGTTCATCAAGATATTCTGTCACCGACTTGGTGGGCTTGTGTTTTATGAACATCAGCACAGCGAAGTCGAGAGAGTTGTCGGGACGATAGAAGTCGATACCATAGCAGCACCCGAAGGCCTGTTCATGTAGCCATGCATTGGTTGTCTGGTCGAATGAGTTGAGTTTGCTTACCTGTGGTATGCGCACCACACCGACAGCGCGGCTGTTGGTGGTGGTCACCATGCGACCGACTGTGTATAGGTGGCTGTATAGGTCGCGTGCGGTGTTGATTTTGCTCATCCACTGTTCGTCGTTCAGAATCTCGTATGAGTGATCGAGATGAAACCATGGGAGGCCGCAGTTGCACAGCATCATGATTTCGGAATATGGCCTGTGGTTTTTCAGATCAGCTTCGTTGAATGGCCTCAGTCTCTTAGGGGCAGGTTTGTTTCCAGTGACGTCTGCAAGAATCAATGTGCAGTATTCATCCAGCTTGACGATCTGACCTATGGAAATTATCGGAACATTGCCGCCAGCTTCCTGCATGTTGGCAAACATGATGTTACTCATTGTCGCAGGTTGCTCTTTGCCAATATTGTTTACGCTCTCGGCAGGGAATCGGAGGGTCAGTCCGTACCATTCCTTCATTTGCCGGCAATAGTCTTCGTATGACTGTTGTGCTGAAAGGCTGGCTGTAGCCAACACGCACACTATAGTAAGAATCAGTTGTTTCATAGGAATTCTGTTTTTTATGGTTATATCAATGTGTTTCTATCATTTCACGACTGTTCGCTTAAATGGTTTCACCAGATATTGGTTGGCCAGCAGTTCCGACACAGGCAGGTGTACGGCCGATGCTTCGTAGTTTATCCAGATATTGAGAAACCTTGTATCTTTAGGCACAGGCGGGAATTTCATGATTATGGCCACACAGTCGCCTGCCAAACCATCGATGAAGTAGTTGGTGCCGTCAATGGGATAATCACCTGCTGAGATTATATGTAATTGTTCTGATGTTTCTTCATAACGATTTGGGGTAAGGCTCTGTTGGATGTAAGCAGTCTTGTCTATTCGGAAAAACGTGCCATTCCACAGACAGCATTCTATTTCTGCCACGTAGGTTGCATCTTCTGTAAACCAGGCAGCAAACCGTGGTGTGACATAATCGGTGAAGTATGGCCGGATGCTGATTGCATTCTTGTATCGTGGATAGGTATCCATGTCTTGGATATCGTATTTTGCCGGTTTCTTATAGAGTTTGGGTGTCTGCTTAGGCGGCAATTCCCGTGAGTACCACCCCACACTCACTCCATCCTTCCACGATGGCCGTAGGAAGTTGGTGAAGTCGATGACGTCGGACGACAGTTGGTGGTGGCGCAACCGGCAGATGTCGTCAAGGACGAATACACGCTGGCGATACGAGAACTCTCCGATGGAGTTCAGAGCAGGCAATCCGTAGAGGCATATTCGCTGCATGTGCCGGGGCAACGGCGGAAATTCTATCTTAAACTCCAACACCTTGCCTTGCTTACCTCTGACTATGTTGTCGCAACACATCTTGGCATTACCTCCCACGATGCCGCGAGCCACGTATTGTGTTCCGGTGCGAGGATCCATGATTACCGTTTCCTCACTTGCCACCCATATTCGTTCTACATCGTTGCGGCAATAATAGTAGAATGTGAGCATGGTGTTCGTCTCGTTTGCTTCTACCATGAACGGACGTTCCAGTTGTGCAAACTCATCAGCATCGAGAGTTGCTACAACGGGGTTCGAGAGCTCATAATCGCCATCATCGGCGTATGCAGTGGACGCGGGTGACAGCAATAGCAATGTGTTAGCCAGAAATGCTACAAATAATCGATTCAGATTCAGTTTCATAACATAATAATTTTAAGTAGTCAGTATTTATATCAATAATATTCCACAGGCAAAGATAGTAACTTCGGGCGAATTGGCAAAACTTTTTTGCAAATTATTTATCTGAATGTATATATTCGAAGGTAAGACATCGAAAAGCATCCGGGTTTGCTTCATGCTGCTACAAACCACTATCCTTGAATAATCGTTTATCAACCATACGCAGATATCTATGCAAGCTGTTGCAGATATCTATGCAAGCTGTTGCAGATATCTATGCAAGCTGTTGCAGATATCTATGCAAGCTGTTGCAGACATCTACTCAAACTGTTACAGGCATCTGCACGTACGTACATAAAGGTCTGCGCGTATATATCTTCAGGCCTTCACGAATATACGCAAAGCCCCGCGCGTATATACGTTTCTGCGTGCGAGTGCGGTGTTTCAAGCCCGAGAGTGCGGTGTTTCAAGCCCGAGAGTGCGGTGTTTCAAGCCCGAGAGTGCGCGGTCGCAGGGCCGAGAGTGCGCGGTCGCAAGCCCGAGAGTGCGCAGTCGCAGGGCCGAGAGTGCGCGGTCGCAGAATTGGAGGCATGTACTCTCGAAACCTTTTTCATTTCCTCATTTCTTCATTACTAACAAGTTTACGGCCCCCTTTTATCCGTCATTCCATCATTCTTTTCATAAAAAGAACTGGTTATCAACAGAATAAACTATAAAAAACGCTGACGGATGCAAAAAACATCCGTCAGCATTTTTTACACATAATACTGATTACCAATTACTTTATCCTGACTGATGGATGATGATGGATGATGAAGGATGACGGATGCTGACGGATAATAATTATCCATCCATCAGCCTATAACAATCAGGTGCACAGGCCGTTACCCCCGAAAAATGACGGATGACGGATAAATCCGCAAAACTAACAAGAAATGAAATATAGTATTCCTACAGCCTAACTCCGACCGATGCGTTTACGTACCAGTCGTTGAGGTGACCGTGCATGGAGTTGTTAGCCGATTTGTGGCTGTACTGGAAATTGTTGAACTGTCCGTTCACATTGGCAAAATATCGGCTCCAGTTGTAGGTGACCGACAAGCGCAGAGTGAAGTTCATAGCCACGCGGTTGTTGTGTGAAACGGTACCTTCGTGCTTGAGTGTACATTCGAGGTCTTCACTATTGTAGAATTCATCAATAGTCTGGTTGTGCAGGTCCTCAGCAGCCTGTTCAACGAAGTCGGAGCTGTAGCGATCCATCTTCATGCGGTTGACCAACGTGATCATTGGCATGACAGTTGCCCCGATGAGCCATCCCTTGGCAGGGACGTAGTTGTAGGCATATCCACCCCCTACGCTACCTTGCCACTGGCGTATGCGTCCGATTCCACCCATGTAGGTAATCAGCTCTGCATTGCTGTTGTGGTCGAAACGGAGGTCGGCATAGTAGGCCATAAGACCTGCGATGAACGAACCAGCCGAGCGTTTCTGGATGGTCTTCTGATTGTAGGCAGCACCATACGAGAAGCGCTTGTAGTTGAAGATATAGAATCCGTCGAACACCAGTGTCTTGATCTTGATAGGCGAAGTAAGGTCCCACCTGCCTACCACGCCAAACTGCTGTATGCCCGTAGCCTCGTCGCGAGGACCCGGAACGAAGTCCATCAAGTCAACAGCTTCGACCGGCAGTCCTTGCATATTGAGTGTACCCGGCACTTCGGGCGATTTCTCTTCAAATTGATGCCATCGCAGATGGATGCTATGGAAACGACCTATGCTTCGCAAAGAAAGGCTGCGGCCCTTGTCGCCACCGAGGGGGAGCATATAACTTGCACTCAGACCCCGATAACCTACCTTAACACCGATAGAACTCGATATAGGAGTCATCACCCGTGGTTTTACCAGCAGAGGACCGACCAAACTGATGCCGGTACCTTCCAAAATAGGTCCATACACTGCCCCGCCGTCGATGGTGGAGTGCATCTGGAGGTCGGTTTGTGCCACACGGCTCTTAACGCTTACCTGCCATGGCTGCTTGGGTATTTTTATGTAGTTGGTATCAACTCCGTGTGATATACCGTTGCCGTTTATCATTTTGCCTATGCGGTGCAGGATGCCTCCATCAGTATCGATCGACACATCTTGAGCCAAAGCAAACGTAGGGAGCGCCATCAGGCATATAGTGGCGCCCCATTTTGTTATCATTTTCTTTTTATCCTTCATGTATTATGGTGCAAAGGAATAACTGTGTGGCACTTGCTGATCATGCCACGAAAAAAAGTGCATTAATTATCGTGTCTGGAAATGGAACGTAGGCGCATTGCTGTTGGTTGATGGAGTGCCGCCAGCAGCCTGGTAGTAGCGCAGTGCTTCGGGCATCCATTGTGCAATTTGCTTTATGCGCTTCTCGTCGGATGGGTGGTCGCTGAATATGGATGCGGAGCCAGTGCCTTCCTGAGCCATACGTTGCCAGAAGGTGAGTGCCACCTGCGGGTCGTAGCCAGCCATGGCTGCAAAGATAAGGCCAATGTGGTCGGCCTCGCTCTCTTGCGAGCGCGAGAATCCCGACGACCATATCTGTGACCCTAGTCCCAGCACTTCGCTGCCCAGTTGCTGCCAGTCGGAGCTGACACCCGACATAGCTGCCACAGCGCCGAGTATGCCAAGTCCCGTCTGCTGCTTGTATTCATTACTGATACGCTCGGCCGAGTGCTTTGCCACAGCATGAGCTATCTCGTGACCAAGCACGATGGCCAGCGATGCCTCATCCTGGGTAACCGGCAGTATGCCTTCATACACCACAATCTTGCCGCCAGGCATACAGAAAGCGTTCACCTGCTTGTTTTGCACCAGGTTGAACTCCCACTGATAGTTGGCCACTTCGGCTCCGAGGCCATTTTGACTGAGGTAGGTCACCACTGCGTTGGCCAGTTTCTGTCCCACACGCTTCACCATTGCAGTGTTGGCAGCATTGGTCGACAGTTTGGCCGACTGCATATATTCTTTATATTGCTGGCCACTGAGGCTCAGCACTTGTTCGTCGCTCACCATGAGTCGCTGCTTGCGACCGGTGATGGGAACTCGGGTGGTAGTACCGCAGCTTACAAGCAGTGCCGCCACAACGGTTAAGATGATATAACGAATCTTATTCATGACATAAAAACATTTACTTTCTTGCTATTATTTATTTTTAGGAGTTAAAGGAATGAGTGTTGAGTGTTGAGTGTTGAGTGTTGAGTGTTGAATGTTGAGAGTTGAGAGTTGAGTGTTGAATGTTGAATGTGAAATGATGATTGTTGATTGGTCATCCGGATGGGTCACATCCGCTATTCATTACTCACTAAACCAAGCATCCGCTATTCATTATTAATTATTAATTATTCATTAATCCAAGCATCCGCTATTCATTATTAATTATTCATTATTCATTATTCATTACACCACGCTTTCACCTCACTCCGCCGCCGAATCCGCCGCCCGAGAATCCGCCGCCACCGCCGAATGAAGCTCGTCCGCCACGCCCTGAGGCTCGTGCTTCGCGCTCGGCCTTGCTCATCCATGCACGCGAGGTGCTGTTGTGGAATGTAGAGTAGATGGTAGGCAGGGTCATGTCGTCGGCCATCTGGTTTGCGATGTCATCCATATTGAAGTACTCGGGGTTGATGCGCTTCATGTCGCGTATCACCTGGTCGGCAATTCCGAAGAGGGTGGCATATATCATGTATTCCTTCCACAAGCTCAGTTCGCCCACATGGCGCTCGTTGAGCAGTGAGAAGTCTTTCAGATACTTCTTGAGGCCGAACAGCTGTTGTACCGACTGGCGCGCCTCGGCACTTGTGTACTTAAAGATATAGGATTGTGTGTGCAGAGTTTGTACAAACGGGTCGGTCACACTCTGATTTTCACGGCTCTGCATCCAGTTGCGCAGTTCGCGCGGCTCGAGAATGGTGTCGTCGCCTGCTGCCTGGCGGAAGATGTTGTGAATCATCCCGACCAGTCGCTCCTGCTTAGGCTCGTCGGGCAAATCGTGAACGACGAAGTTCTGTTTCAGTTTTCCATCCTTTCCGGTCGTGGTCTCGATGCTTATGGCTCCGATGTTGATGAGTCGCAGTATGCATGCCGAGAGCAGGTTGTTGTAGTCGGAACCGAAGTATCGGTAGGCATTGAGTATGTTGTTGGCTTCCTGCAACCTGCCGCCGAGCGGTATGTCGCGCCACCATTCAAGGTCTTTGGTCACCTTGTTTCGCTGCCACCACTTGTAGATGAGGTAGGCTATGAGAAGGAGCGGCAGGCACACTATTACACATATAAATATAATAAGGCCTACGATGTCGAAATCGTCGTCGTTGTAGTCGCTGCCTTCAAATGCGCGTTCCTTCACTTCTTCGAATGTACCACCCTGTGTCATTTCGGGTGTGAAGAAGCCATGTGGGAAGCGTGCCATCACAATCATGGCACTATGGCGGTCGAAGGGTTCGGTGGTCTCGGCCACGATATTCCCATTATCAAAGCTCACATAGCCATCGAAGCGGAATCCCCAGATGGCGGCGGTGTCCTCAGCAAAGGGTTTTCCGTCGGCCCGACTGATGACGAGGCTTACATGTTCGGGCTCGGGGCTCATGCCTTCAGCCACAAACATGTAGTTGAATCCATCAGCATCGTCGTAGCCTTTGACCATGTTGGTCACGGTGTAGGACGTGATGTAAGTGCGGTCGCCACTTTCGCCTAAGCCCCAACAGAGTTCATATCCGTCGCTTTTGGTCACGATGCCACAGCGTCCGCTCTTCTCGGCGCGACTGCGGTCAACGTCCCATTCGCCTATGTATGTGTAGTTTTGTCCCGACTCGTCGGTTACGCTGAGGTCGGTGATGCGACTGCCGTTGAGGTTTCCTATCACCACATACACCTCCGTCCCTTCCGAGTCGATGCGCATGTGGCGGGTTTCGGTGATGCGCGCATCGCCGTTCTCGCTGAGCATCACACGGATGCTGAGGTCGCTCAGCGACGGACGGCTCAGGGCACACGAGCACCACAGCCACCCTATGAGGATGGCTGCAAACCAGTGTAAGGGTCTATTTGAATGCCTCATCTAAGTTTGGATAACTTTGTTTCTGAGGTTCGTCGGTCTTGAGGTATTCCTTTTGTTGGAATTGAAGTGCCGATGCAACTATCGACGATGGCCACTGGCGCACCATGCGGTTCATCTTGGTGGCGGTGTCGTTATACACCATACGCGACAGGCGCACGTGTTCTTCATATTCTTTCACACCTGCCTGTGTCTCCTTGAAGAGGTCGGCTGCCTTGAGGTCGGGGTATGCCTCGCCGATTGCAATGAGGCGTCCCATCACCTGCTGCAGAGCTCCTTGCTGTTCGTTCACAGCTTCAGGGGTGTTTACGCTTTCGCCGCGGCGCTGTTCGATGACCTTTATGAGTGTTTCCGACTCGTGCTTTGAGTACTGTGCTGCTGTCTTGGCAAGAGCCAAGAGGGCATCCCAACGCGAATTGAGTTGCACTTCGATCTGACTAAGGGCATTCTTGCACATCTCGTCGAGGTTGACGAGCGAACGCTGTGTGTTTACGAAGTAGAGCAGTATGACTGCCACTACGACGACTGTGATGATGATTGGTGTTGACATTATCTTCTTCTTTGTTGTTGATAGTTTTCGATTGGGTATTTCTCTTTGAAGTCGTTGAGTTTCTTTGTGAAATAGGCCTTGAAGTCATCCCAGCGATAGTATGGATACTGGTCGGTGGGCAGGTTGGCGATGGTGGTTTCCTTTTCGTTGAGCAGTGCTTTCAGCAGGATTGGTCCGTCGCCTTTATTGGGGCGGTAGAACACGAGTTGTATGTTGCATGCCATGGGGTATATGCGGAAGTTCACCCAGTGTTGGTCGAGAGTCTCCATGTCTTCCCACACGAGGCCGCAGTTGTCGAGTTCGAGCAAGCATGCAAGAGGCATCACACAGATTTCGTGTCCGAATCGCAGTGTGGCTCCGTTCCAGTCTTTTTTCACCACACATGTGTCGGCGGTGTTGAGGATGTTCCACAGCAGTTCATCCTGGCTGAATGGCATCACGCTACCCGTTTGTGGTGCTGCTCCATAACCCAGATACCAGTCGATGTTGGTAATCTTCCAGAGGTCGTAGAGTTCGTCGTTGGTGAATAGTGGCAGCAGGTCGATATCGGTGTCGTGGCTCTGCATGTTGGTTGCCACGTTGAATATGCTGCGCATGAAGCTTGGGGCGTTGATGCTGTCGGCCACATATTTCTGGTCGTTGAACAGCAGCCGGGAGAAGCGTTCGGGATGTGTGTATCGCTCTTTGGCTGCATTCACCTCGCGGCTGCGGTTGCCGTTGTCGTTCTGCTGGCGCACCACTCCGCTGAAGCTCTTGTTCAGATAGTATTGCAGCGACTCGCTCACGTCGTTGTGAATTTTCATTTTGGGGTTGAAGGCAGCGAGTTCCTCACATTCGGCTGTCATCGACAATATGCACCTCAATACTACGGTGCTGCGTGCATCGACATCTGCCTTGCCCTTGAATATCTCGGGAAAGTGCTCGGTCATGCGTCGTCCGATGCCGTGGTGCTGGCGTTCGCCCACCGTGGTGAGGTCGCCCAGTCGGCGCACGGTAGTTGGATAGAATCGCTCGAGGTCGGCAAGCAGTTTCTTGCCCTCGGCCGTCAACTTGCCATATTGGTCGGCTTTACGCAGTGTGCGTATGGGGTTCATGTAGTCGCCATCGCCCAAGAGCCAACGCGAACCGTGGCGTCCATAGTGGCTCATATAGAATGGCTTATAGCCCTTCGGGGCCTTGGTGAGCGGCTGCACGGGGTCGAGATAAGCAAGGTAGTTGCTGCCTGCCTTGCGTGGCAAGTCGCGGATTTCCTGACGCGCTGTCGGGGTTGTTTGTGCCATGATGCCAAGAGCCGAGGCAAACAGGGCACCAAGTATGAATGTCGTTTTCTTCATGTGTTTTGATGTGTATGGATTATTGTTAATTCTTGTTTCTGTTGGCAAAGATACGAGTTTTTAATGAATTAAGAGTGCTTATAGTCAAAAAAAATGAAGAAAACGATGGGTGAAAAACCAAATGCCCGTAGTTTTGGATGTGGGAGGGGTGTGTAGGCACCGCCGTTTGTATGTAGTGTTTCTTCACGCAGTGCTCAATGATGCGACACACATGCCTGTAGGGGCGCAAAAAAATGACTGCGCACTCGCGGGCTTGCGAGTGCGCAGTCACAGGGCCGAGAGTGCGCAGTCTCAGGCCCGAGAGTGCGCGGTCGCAGGGCCGAGAGTGCGCGGTCGTGAATCAACTATATGCTTTGCTCCACATTCCACACAAATGCCCGGAGTCCCAGCATTTGTGAATCTTCGTCGAGAGAATGCAGACGTGTGAGTATCGGCTCCACCTGCTGGTCGTCGACAACCGTGATGATTGTGCTGCACATAGATGGCCATGCGTGGCTACCGTAGTGTGGTTCGCCTGTCTTTGTTCCCCTACCCTGCGTGAGTTCCACCATGGTGAATCCGCGGGCATTCGAGCGGTCGAGCACAGCTATTACATTTTCATAGTGTGCCTGGTCGAACGATATCATTATTGCTTTCATATCAGTCTTCGGCTATGAATTTCAGTTCCTTTTCCTTGTTTTCCTTCCAGTTCGCGCTTCTGGCGCATCTGACGGCGCTGGTTCTTCACTCCCACTCCTCCGAATATACAGAACATCGATGGTACGTAGACGAGTGTCAGTATGGTCGATACGGTGAGACCTCCGATAACGCTGATACCCAGCGGACGCCACATCTCCGATCCTACTCCTTGGCTCACTGCCATTGGTACCATACCGAGGATGGTGGTCAGTGATGTCATAAGGATTGGTCGCAGACGGCTTTTGGCTGCCACGGTAGCAGCACGAATGAGTCCGTAGCCGCGTTCACGCATAAGCTGTGTGTAGTCGATGAGCACGATACCGTTTTTCACCACGATACCGATGAGCATCACACCACCGAGCATTGACATCACGTTGAGGCTTGTGCCTGTCGACACGAGTGCGAAGATGATTCCTGAGAATGCGAAGACGATTGACAGGATGATGATGAATGGATATGTGAGCGACTCGAACTGCGCTGCCATTACTATGAACACGAGGATGATGATGAGTATGGCAAGCGTTCCGAGGTCGCGGTTACTGTCTTGCTGGTCTTCATACGAACCTGCCACCTGCACAATGACGTCGTTGGGGATGTCCATCTGCGAGATGAGCTGGTTACCGAGTTCCACACCGTCGGAGAGTGCTTCGCCGTCCTTCATCACCGCATTGACGGTCACGATACGCTGACGGTCCTTGCGTTCGATGGTGGGTGGGATGGCCGACTCGTGGACGGTAGCGATGTCGCGTACCTTTATATTTCTTCCCATGCCATTTGGTATGAGCATGTTTTCGATATCCTCGACCGATGTACGGTTTTGAATCTCGTACCTCACCTTGATGTCGTATTCCTCGCCGTCTTCACGATAGTAGGACATGAGTGAACCAGTGATGAGGTTACGCACCGTGGCTGCGGCTGTCTGCATGTTCAGTCCCTGCTGTGCCAGTTTCTCGCGGTCGAAGTCGATCACGAGTTCCGGTTCATAGTCGGAGCGTGATATCAGGGCTTGTGCCACGATGTCGCTTTCCTGGAACCGGCGTTGCAGTTCTACTGCCACGTCGTAGGTGGCGTCCATATCGTAGCCATAGATTTCGAATGTGGCGGTCTGCTGTCCACCCATCGACGACTGCTGTCCGCCGAGCATCACGTTGTATTTTGCCAATTCAGGTATCTTCTTACAGTCGGCACGCATCTCGTCGCAGAGTTGTGCCAGACCTACACTACGCTCGTTTGACGGACAGAACGACACGTTGAACGAGATGATGTGCGAACCACTCGAACGCAACGAGGCGAAGGCATTGTTGTCGCCTGCCTGACCAATGGTGAAGTTGCAGGCGGTAATCATATCGCCATAACGTCCCATCCAGGTGTCGGCCAGTTGCTTAGCCACCACTTCGGCTTTCTCAACGCGGGTACCGATAGGCAATTCGAGGGTTACACCCACACGGCCAGAGTCGTTGGCGGGGAAGAACTCGCTCTTCACTCCTACCACCTTCATGAGCACGATACTGAAGATGAAGAACACGAAACTGCCGATGATGACTGTCCAACGATGGCGTACCGCCCAGTTGATTCGCCTTTCATACCATGAGTCGAGGCCGTCGAGCGCACGCTGTATGGGTCCATACACTTTCTTGAACAGTTTGCTTTGTTTCTTCTGCAGGCGCAGCATCTGCGAGCAGAGCATCGGTGTGAACGACAGTGCCGATGTTGTAGATATGGTCATGATGATACACATCATCCATCCCAGTTGCTTGAAGAGCACACCAGTCATACCGGTCACCATAGTGAGCGGGAAGAACACGGCTATCATGGTGAGGGTTGAAGCGATTACCGAAATGGCCACCTCGTTGGTAGCGTGTATGGCGGCCTGCTTCGGCGCCGACCCTCGTTCGATGTGTGTCGTGACATTCTCGAGCACCACGATTGCGTCGTCGACCACACTACCGATTGCTATCGAGAGACACGACAACGAAATGATGTTGAACGAGCCTCCGGTGGCATACAGGTAGATGAACGATGCGATGAGCGACATAGGTATCGTGATACTGATGATGAGTGTTGCCCTCCATCTGCCAAGGAACAGGAAGACGACGAGCACCACGAACAGCATGGCGTATGCAATGGTCTCGGTGAGTGAGTTTACGGTGTTGGTGATGTTGTCGGATGTGTTGACAATGATACCGAGCTTCACGTCGGATGGCAGGTTTTTCTGCAGTGTAGGCATCATGTCCATCACCTTGCGCGAAATGGCCACCGAGTTGGCACCGCTCTGCTTCTGCACGATAATCATGGCTCCCTGCACTCCGTTGGTGAATGTGCGTTGCGCACGTTCCTCTACGTCGTCCACTATGCGTGCCACGTCGCGCAGGTATACCACGGCTCCGTTGTGTGTGCCTACCACCACATCGCGCATCTGCTGCGGGTCGGTAAATTCGCCCTCGACACGCACGGTGTATGTCTGTGTTCCCACATCGATGGTACCACCTGTGAGGTTTTGGTTTTCGGCAGCGATGGCGGCACTCACCTGAGCAGCACTCAAGCCATAGGCCTCCATCTTGTTGGCATCCATATAGATGTTGATTTCGCGCACTGGCGCTCCCGAGATAGACACCGAACCGACTCCGTCGATACGTGCCAATGGGTTGGCCACGTTTTCATCAAGTATCTTGTAGAGTGCTTTCTGGCTCTCCTCGGCTTGTGCCGACATGAGTATGATTGGAATCATGTCGGTCGAGAACTTGAAGAGTATCGGCTGGTTGGCATCGTTTGGCAGCGAGTTCGACACCATGTCGAGCTTGTCGCGCACGTCGTTGGTCAGGGCGTCGATGTCGTAGCCGTATTCAAATTCGAGTGTGACAACCGACACGTTTTCCCTGGAGTTCGACGTGATGTGCTTGAGGTGTTCCACCGAGTTGAGGGTGTTTTCCAGCGGGCGAGTCACGTTGTTTTCTATATCGTTGGCCGATGCACCATTGTAGTAAGTCATAATCATAATGGTGTTGGTATCGATATCCGGCATGAGGTCGATAGGCAACTTCATTGCCGAGAAGATACCGAATATGATTACTGCAAGGAATGCAAGGCTGGTCATTATCGGGCGTTTTACCGCCCCTTCGTATAGGCTCATCTTTGTAATTTACGATTTGACAATTTACTATTTACGATTTTATTTCACCACTTTCACTTCCTTGCCGTTGGCCAATCTCGATTGTCCTGCAACCACTACTTGTGCTCCGGGCTCTACGCCTTCGATTATTTCGTATTGATCGCCTATGTGCTTGCCGAGTTCCACACGGTCGTAGCTCACCTTGCCGTCTTTATATGTATAGACGTAGCGGTCGCCGGCACCTACTTGCTTCACGAGTGCCATATCGGGAATCATGACACGCTCGATATCGTCGAAGTTGATTGTGGCACGTGCAAACATACCGGGACGCACGCGCTGGCTGCTGTTTGCCAGTGTGACCTCCACGGGGAATGTGTGTGTTGTCTGGTCGACAGTTGGGTAGACGATCGACACCTTACCGGCAAAGACCTCATCGGGATATGCATCGAGTTCCACCTCGATTGGCATGCCGAGTGTCACGCTCTTATAGTATATTTCCGACACGTTGATGATGAGCTTCACGGGGTTGAGTTGCTCGATGGTGAGTATGGGCTGGCCGCCATACATGTCGCCGTTGTCGTAGTTGCGAGCAGTCACCACGCCGCTCACGGGTGCTACCAGGCGTGTGTTCTGCACGAGTTGCTGATACTGTGTCGACAATATGTCGAGTTGCATCTTTGCGTTGTCGTATTCGGCTTTCGATGCTCCGCCCACTGCATAGAGTTGGCTGGTGCGGTTGAATTCCACCTTCTGGTTTTCGATTTGGAGTTCGAGCTGGCGCAGGTTGGATGCATCGAGTTGCACCAGTGTCTGTCCCTTCCTCACTTGGTCGCCCACCTCGACGTAGATTTTCTCGATGCGGAACGGTGTGTTTGGGGCGATGTTGTTCTTCACGTCGCTTTCCACAGTTGCAGTGTAGGTCTCGGTTTGAGCCACCTGCTGCACCTGCACTTCGGCTATTTTCACTTCGGGGCGGCTGTCGGTTTGCGTCTGTTTAGCTTCCTTTTCGCTGCTGTTGCATGCGGTGAAGGCTGTCACTGCGAGCAGCGATGCAATGATTGTCAGTTTGTTGCGTATCATATCATTATATTGTTTTTATCGATTAGAAATTTGAACGTCCCAGTGTATAGTCGAGGTCGGCCTTGGCCACGAGGTAGTCGTAGATTGACTGGTTGTAAGTGAGTCGTGCCGACGTGAGTGCCACCTCGCTTTGGTTGAGTTCGAGTATTGTGCCACGTCCCACCTCGTATCGCTTGGCAGCAATGCTTACGGCCTTGTCGGCTTGTCTCACCGCCTCGCGGTTACTCTCGGTTTGAGCCACCGACGATGACATGTTGCTGCGATAGCTTTGGGCAGCCATCGAGAGTTGGCGACGTGTGTTTTCGCGTGTGTCGTCGAGTTGAGTCAGTTGCAGCTTCGTCGATTTCAGTTTCGTCCAGTTTGATGCCCTGAACAACGGCACGTTGACAGCCACCGAGAACGATGCCGATGGGCTCCAGTGGTAGTTCCACACGTCCCATCCCTTGTTGTAGAGCGACTGATACTGTCCGGTGAGTACAAAGGCCACGGTTGGCATGAAGTTGGTGCGCTGAATGTTGAGCGACTGTTCCACCATCTTGCGGTTCATGTCGATTTGCTTGAGTGACGAGTTGTTGTCGAGTTCAGCATCGGCAGCAGTGCCAGGCAGTTTCAGGGTGTTGGCATAGTTGTCGAGCTCGTCGTCGATATGCAGTTTAAGTCCAGTGTCGATACCCATCAGCACCTTGAGTTGCAGCTCGGCCAGAGTCAGGCCGTTCTCCACGCTCACGAGGTTGGAGTTCATCGAGCGCATCTGCACCTCGGCACTTATCTTGTCGTATTCGCTCACTCGACCTACATCATACTTGGCCTTCACCACCTCATAGTTCTCCTTGCTTGTGTTGTAGCTCTCGAGCATCACCCTGCGCGAGTCCTGCGCCAGCAGCATCTGGTAGTAGGCCTTCGTCACCTGGTTCACCAGGTCGAGTCGGGAGCCGCGTGCCTTTTCCTGTGCGAGCAGTATGTCCTGCTTTGTGAGTTTCATGTTGCGATATACGGCGGGTGCAAACACAGGTATACTCACTGTTCCCGACAGCGCGCCGGTGTTGGTATTGTCCTGTCCCATCTTGAATTTATTGCCACCCAGGTTCATCTCGGCAGCGAGCAGAGTGTGCTGAATGCTTGCCGTGGCCGTAGCTTCGGGCAGCAGTGCCTGCCATGCCTCGGTGTCGGCCACACGTTTCAGTTCCACATCCCTGTCGGCAATCTTCACCACGGGGTTTTCGGCCAACGCTATGTCGATAGCCTTGGCCAGGGTGATGTCGAGCTGCATGGGCGATTGCTGGCCCTGAGCCATGGATGTCATCATGCCCGTCACAGCCAGCAGCGTGGCCATCAGTCGCATGCGAATCACTTCGTTTTTGCTGTTCATCCTGTTTTCTTCGTTTTAGTGTTTTGTTTGTGTATACATAGTTTCGGGGGGCATTGCGTCGCATCTCGCTTCCCTACCCTGCAAAGAAGGCTTAAGATACTACACGCCCGCGCTTGAGGTTGCAAAGTTACGTCTTTTTTCGATAGCCACACATGCACGCACACATAAATTAAGTCTTTTAGTCATATACTTAACAATAATTAACGCAGTTTTTTATATAGAAGGGCAATAAAACAAGGGGGATAAAGTCAGCGAATGATGATGAGGAAACGGGGGGTGAAAAAGTCATGGCTATATGCCCGAAATCCTGAGAGTGGTGGTTTGCCCGGAAATG